>CANQPH010000030.1 GCA_947625675.1 uncultured Acetatifactor sp. | reverse complement strand
CGGGAAGAAGGGCATGATGGTGTCCGCCGTGGATCTGCTCAAGGGGATCGCCGTGGGAGCGGGCATGGGCGTGGCCCTGGTGGAGGGCGCCAACGGAGGGCTCCACACCAATTACGCAGGCAAGGTGAAGGCTGCTGTGGACGCCGTGACCAGGCAGGGATATGATTTCGCCTATATCCACCTGGAGGCCCCGGATGAAATGGGGCACCAGGGAAGTGCGGAGCGGAAGGTGCAGGCCATCGAATACCTGGATACCCAGGTGATCGGTCCGGTGGTGGAACAGATGAAGGAAGCGGGAGAGGATCTGCGTCTGCTGGTGCTTCCCGATCATCCTACCCCCATCCGGGTCAGGACCCATACCTCGGATAACGTGCCCTATCTTTTATATGACAGCACGGCCCCCCAGGATCATGCCTGGAATTACAATGAACGGGAAGGTCGATTGAGCGGCAATCTGGAACCGGTGGGCCATGCCCTGATGAACCGCTTTCTGCAGCTTTGATCCCGGGTGCGGGTTTCGCTTCAAGGGCGGAAATCTGCAGAGGCCGGGGAGAAGAAATTGAGCGGGGATCGATGAAAAAGAATCATAGAGATCAGGGGAACGATATATAAAGGGGAAAATGGTAATATAAGGGGATATAAATTGGAGATAATAGAGGAGTGACATAAAAAATGTCTAAAGTGGTGAAATTCGGAGGCAGCTCTCTGGCCAGCGCCGAACAGTTCGAGAAGGTGAAGCAGATCATCGAGGAAGATTCGGAGAGACGCTATGTGGTGCCCTCCGCACCGGGCAAGCGTTTTCCCAAGGATAACAAAGTGACGGATATGCTGTACGCCTGCTATGCCAAGGCGGAGGAAGGAGAGGATTTCCTGCCGGATCTCGAATTGATCCGGGGCAGATATCAGGAGATCATAGACGGACTGAAGCTGGATCTGTCCCTGGAAGAAGAGTTCCGGACCATAGAAAAGCGTTTTCGGGAAAAGACCGGCAGCGATTATGCCGCTTCCCGGGGAGAATACTTAAACGGTATCCTCATGGCCAAATATTTGGGATATGAATTCATCGATGCGGCGGAGGTGATTTTTTTCCGGGAAAACGGAGAGTTCGACGGAGACTATACCAACCTGGTGCTGGGAGAGCGGCTGAAGAACTGCGAAAGGGCGGTGGTGCCCGGCTTCTACGGCTCCACTCATGACGGACGCATCAAGACATTTTCCAGAGGGGGCTCCGACGTCACCGGTTCCATCGTGGCCAAGGCCGCCGGCGTAGACGTCTATGAAAACTGGACGGACGTGTCCGGGTTCCTCATCGCTGATCCCAGGATCATCAAGAATCCGGAAGTGATCGACACCATTACCTACCGGGAATTGCGGGAGCTGGCTTACATGGGAGCCACCGTCCTTCACGAGGAGGCCATTTTCCCCGTGCGCAAGGCGGGGATTCCCATCAACATCCGCAATACCAACGCTCCCCAGGACAGGGGCACCTGGATCGTGGGAAGCACCGGGAAGAAGTCCAAATACGTGATCACCGGCATCGCCGGAAAGAAGGGCTTCTGCGCCGTCAACATAGAGAAAGACATGATGAATTCCGAGATCGGCTTCGGCAAGAAGGTGCTGCAGGCTTTCGCCCAGAACGGGATTTCTTTTGAGCACATGCCCTCCGGCATCGACACCCTGACCGTCTTCGTCCACCAGGACGAGTTCATGCACAAGGAGCAGAAGGTCATGTCCGCCATCAACCGCCTGACCCATCCGGACTCTGCAGAGATCGAATCCGATCTGGCGCTGATCGCCGTGGTGGGGCGGGGCATGAAATCCACGAGAGGGACGGCGGGCCGCATTTTCTCGGCATTGGCCCATCGAAACGTGAACGTGAGGATGATCGACCAGGGCTCTTCCGAGCTGAACATCATCATCGGCGTGTCTAATGAGGACTTCGAGACCGCTATCGAGGCAATTTACGATATTTTCGTGGTTACGAATCTGTAGAAAGAAGTTCGGAGAATCTGAAAGAAGTCTGGAGAGCCGGAAAGAAGTTCGGAGAATTCGAAGGCGAGCCCCCTGGGGAAAGTTCCCTTGGGGGCTGTTTGCAGTTCACCTGTCCCGGAAGCCTTCGACTGTTTTTGACAAGAATTTGCAAAAAATGGAAAAATTCGAGTAAAATATACAGAAAATGGAATTTGGCATGAGAAAATTTCAAAAAAATAATATTTTTTTGAAAAAATGTGTTGACAAATCCAGGGGACTTGTGTATAATGAAGTCAACAAAAGACAAAACAACAAAACACAGAAGAACAGAAGCCACTGAAAGCACAGAAGAGAAGAGGACGGAAGTCCAAAGTACAAAAGATAAAAAACCTGTAGGAAAGGAGGAAAGAAAGGCCGAGGAGGCTTACCATTCGCAGATGAGGAACGAAGGTTCCCCATATAAGATAAATAGAGACAAGAAAATTCTTCCATTTGTAAACAAGTGAATAATGACAAGGTTCCGGCACAGAAGTTCGGAAGAGAAGAAGAAAAGTCCATTACACATGAGAAAGAGAGCAATCCCCCAACGAGGTTGGAAGCCAGGATGCTATGGTACCCGAGGTACATGGAGAAATGTGGAGAGGCGAAAAGAGGAAATGGAAGAAGGAATAGGAGGAAAGTCCAATGGACAGCATAGCGTAAGAGAGTGTATTGATCGGAAGATTGATACACTCTCTTTAAATTATAAATCTTTAATTTTATGTAAATTTTTAATTTCCTATGGAAAAACCTGTCGATTTCATGTATGATAAGAAACGGTGGCAAAACATAGAAGGAAACGATGTTGAGGTGGAGATGCATGGAGAGACAAGGCAGGTCGGAAGAAGAAAAAAGGGAAGATCGCAGAAAGAGAAGGATTCGGAACCAGATCATATCTTACATATCGCTTCTGGTGATAATGGCGGCGGTTGTCCTGGGAGGTATTTATGGGGTGCGGGTTTGGACTTCGCAACGTCTTCTTCAAAAAGAGAACGACGAGGAACCCAGCGAAAGCGAGGAAATCAAAGATCTTCTTGCATCGGAACCCCCTTTGGAACTGGAATCGGAGTCAACGGTGGTGGAAGAGGAAGAGGAACCGGAACCGGAGCCCACGCCGGAAGAATTGTTGGAAGAGATTGTCAATTCCGCCATCGAGGTGATGCCTTTGGAAGACAAGGTGGCCGGATTGTTTTTTGTGACGCCGGAATCCATTACCGGAGTGGATAAGGCGATAAAGGCCGGTGACAGCACGAGGGACGCCCTGAATCAGTATCATGTGGGCGGTCTCGTTTATTTTGCCCAGAACATGCAGGACAAGGAACAGCTTGCGGAGATGATCGGCAACACGGTGGTTTTTTCTTCCTACCCCCTGTTTATCGGCGTGGACGAGGAAGGGGGCGATGTCAGCCGGGTGGCCGGAAGCGGTCTGGCGGAGAAGGTGTCTTCCGCCCGGGAGATCGGTGAGACCGGGGACGCAGGCAACGCCTACCTGGCGGGCGGCACCATTGGCGCTTATCTGGCGGAGCTGGGCTTCAACGTGGACTTTGCCCCGGTGGCGGACGTGGCCAACGTGGACGGCAGCGTGATGGCGAAGAGATCTTATGGAGGGGAGGCCGCTCTTGCTGCGCCTTTCGTGACTTCCATGCTCCAGGGACTGAAGGAGCAGGGGATCACCGCCTGCCTGAAACATTTCCCTGGTATCGGCAGCACTACCCAGGACACGCATGACGGGCTGGCGGTGATCGGAAGGACGGCGGAGGAATTCCGGGCGGAAGAATTCACGGTATTTCAGGCGGGAATTGCGGCTGGGGCGCAGATGATCATGGTGAGCCATGCGGCGGCCCCTTCCCTGACGGGGGATAATACCCCCAGTTCCATGTCCCCAGCCGTGGTGACGGATATTTTGAGGGAGGAATTGGGATTTGACGGCGTGGTCATCACGGACGCCATGAACATGAAGGCCATTTCGGAATATTACGGAGCGGACGAAGCCGCCATCAGCGCCTTGAAGGCGGGCTGTGACATGATCCTCATGCCGGATGATTTCCAGCTGGCTTATGACGGGGTGCTCCAGGCCGTGCGGGACGGCTACATTTCCGAAGAGCGGATCAATGATTCCCTTCGGAGGATTTACCGGATCAAGTTTGCGGATCGGGTGACACAGCAATAAATTTGTCTCAAACGTCCCATGGGCGTGCAAAATGGCGGGAGCCTGCGTTTATGCGGGCTCCCGCCATTTATAAACTTTCATGAATTCACAAAAAAGAGCGCGAGACGGGAATCGAACCCGCGACCCCCTCCTTGGCAAGGAGGTGCTCCACCGCTGAGCCACTCGCGCTTATCTCCGCTTTCTTTCTTGCGGACAAATATTACTATACTATAAGATTTCTCAGTTGTCAACAAAATTATTTGATTTTTTGAAGAAAAATGATATACTACAAATTACAGTTCCCATGCGCACGCAGCAGGAAATTTTCGGAGGATGACAAATATTCCATGAATCAGGAGAAGCAGTACAATCACACCATATACGCCTGTTTTATCGGTTACATAGTGCAGGCCATCGTGAACAATTTTATCCCGCTTTTGTTTTTGACCTTCCAGGGGACCTATGGGATTTCTCTGGACAAGATCACCTTGCTTGTGACCTTCAATTTCGGCATTCAGCTTCTGGTGGATCTGTTCAGCGTCAAGTTCGTGGACAAGATCGGATACCGGGTCAGCGTGGTGTCGGCCCATATTTTCGCTGCGGCGGGCCTGTTGGGGCTGACCTTTCTGCCGGAAATCTTGGATCCCTTTGCGGGACTTTTGATCTCCGTGGCGGTGTATGCCATTGGCGGGGGCCTGCTGGAGGTGCTGGTAAGCCCCATCGTGGAGGCCTGCCCCACGAAGCGGAAGGAGGGGGCCATGAGCATGCTGCATTCCTTCTATTGCTGGGGCCACGTGGGAGTGGTGCTGCTTTCCACCCTGTATTTTGCTTTCTTCGGAATCGAGAACTGGAAGTATCTGGCTCTGGTCTGGGCTCTGGTTCCCCTGCTTAACACCTTGTACTTTACCCGGGTGCCCATCGCCAGTCTGATGGAGGAAGGGGAAAAGGGCTTGAGCCTGCGGGAATTGATGGGGAACAAATTGTTCTGGATCATGATGCTGCTCATGGTCTGCGCCGGGGCCTGCGAGCAGGGGGTCAGCCAGTGGGCTTCCGCCTTCGCAGAAATGGGCCTGGGGGTGAGCAAGACCGTCGGGGATCTGGCGGGGCCTTTGTTCTTCGCCACGCTCATGGGGCTGGCCAGGCTGCTGTACGGCAAATACAGCGACAGGATTCCTCTGGAAAAGTTTATGTTCTGCAGCGGCACGCTCTGTCTGATCAGCTACCTGTTAGCTTCCTTGTCCCCTTCGCCGGTGCTGTCCCTGTTGGGCTGCGGTCTGTGCGGCCTGTCCGTGGGGATTCTGTGGCCGGGATCCTTTAGCATGGCCTCGGCGGGCATCCGGGGCGGCGGAACCGCCATGTTCGCCCTGTTGGCCCTGGCCGGGGATTTGGGCTGCTCCGGCGGCCCCACTTTTGTGGGCCTGGTGTCGGGTGCCCTGGGAGAAGATCTGAAAAAAGGCATCCTGGCCGGGACCCTGTTCCCCATCCTGCTGCTGTTGGGCCTGTTCCTGAGGAGGAAGACGGCCGGGGCCTATCGGAACCGCTAGTGCGGCGTTGCGAATGGCGCATCAGGTAACTGTTGAACCGGAATGAAATATGTGGTAGTATTATTTTGTGAGAAGGAGAAACTTTTTTTGGAACAGAGACAATATGGCTCCCGGGAGCTGTTAAAGCGTTTCATCCCCTATTTTCGGCCTTATACGGGCACGCTGGTCATGGATTTGTTCTGCGCCTCCCTGACCACGGTCTGCGAACTGGTGCTTCCCCTGATCATGCGCTATATCACCAATGAGGGGCTCCGGGATTTGGCGGCCCTTTCGGTGAAGACCATCGGAGGTCTGGGGCTGCTTTATCTGGGGTTGCGCATTTTGGACTGCATCGCCAGCTATTACATGGCGGACGTGGGGCACGTGATGGGGGCCAGGATCGAGACGGACATGCGGAGGGATGCCTATCGGCATCTTCAGCTCCTGTCCAATACTTATTATAACAATACCAAAGTGGGTCAGATCATGGGGCGGATCACCAACGATCTGTTCGACGTGACGGAATTTGCCCACCACTGTCCGGAGGAATTTTTCATTGCGGGAATCAAGACTGTGATTTCCTTCGTGATTTTGGCGGGCATCAATCTGCCCCTGACGTTGCTCGTCTTTTTCTTCGTTCCTTTGATGTGCTGGGTGTGCATGGTCCTGAATTTCCGCCAAAGGAGGGCTTTCCGCAAGCAGCGGCAGCAGATCGGGGAGCTGAACGCCCGGATAGAGGACAGTCTCCTGGGGCACAAGGTGGTCAAGGCCTTCACCAACGAAGGAATGGAAGAGGAAAAATTTGAGTATGATAACGGAGTGTTCCTGGATATCAAAAAGGAGACCTATAAATATATGGCCCTGTTCCAGACTTCCGTGAAAATGTTTGACGGCCTCATGTACCTGACGGTGGTGGTGGCCGGAGGCGTCTTTATGATCAGGGGCTTGATCGCCCCGGGAGATCTGGTGGCCTATATGCTTTATGTGTCCACTCTGATCGCCACCATCCGCCGCATCATCGAATTCGCCGAGCAGTTTCAGAGGGGCATGACGGGCATCGAACGTTTCCTGCAGATCATGGATGCGGACATCGAGATCTTCGATGAGCCGGGTGCCGTGGAGCTGAAGGATCCCAAGGGAAACATTGTTTTTCATGACGTGAGTTTCGAGTATCCGGATGATCACAACAAGGTGTTTGCCAATCTGAACCTGGAGATCCGGGCCGGAGAAAAGGTGGCCATCGTGGGTCCTTCCGGCGGCGGGAAGACTACCCTGTGCAATCTGATTCCCCGCTTCTATGACGTGACCAAGGGACAGATCACGCTGGATGGGGAGGATATCAAGCATTTTACCCTGAAAAGTCTGCGGAGCAATATCGGCATCGTGCAGCAGGACGTGTATTTGTTTTCCGGCACGATTTTTGAAAACATCGTCTATGGGCGGCCCGGCGCTTCCAGAGAGGAAGTGGAGGAGGCGGCCAAGAGGGCCGGGGCCCATGAATTTATCCTGGAACTAAAGGACGGCTATGACACTTACGTGGGAGAGCGGGGTGTGAAGCTTTCCGGAGGACAGAAACAGCGCATCAGCATCGCCAGGGTATTCCTGAAGAATCCGCCCATCATCATTCTGGACGAGGCCACCTCCGCTCTGGACAATGAGAGCGAATTCGCCGTGGCCCGGTCTCTTTCCAGGCTGGCGGAAGGGCGCACCACCCTGACCATCGCCCATAGACTTTCCAGCATCCGCAGTTCTGACCGGATCCTGGTGCTGACGGAGGAAGGGATCCAGGAAGAGGGCAACCATGAGCAGCTGATCGCAAAAAAAGGAATTTATTATCAATTTTATGAAATGGCCAATCGATTGAAATAGGGAAGCTGGCGCCCCTGTGGAGCCGGAGCGAGGAAGGGGAGCCGGAGTGAGGAAGGAGAGCCGGGGCGAGGCCCCGAGAACGGGAGGGTTTTGGGATGAAGCTTATTTTTGTGGGAGCCGATCACGAGGTGACGGGAAGTTGCCATTATCTGGAGGTGGCGGGAAAGCATATTTTGGTGGATTACGGCATGGAGCAGGGAGTCAATGTTTTTGAAAATGCGCCGCTTCCGGTGCCGGAGAACCGGATCGATTACGTGTTCCTGACCCACGCCCACGTGGATCATTCGGGAATGCTGCCCCTTTTGTACGCCAGGGGGTTCCGGGGAAAGATCTATACCACGGAGGCCTCCGCCGACCTGTGCGGCATCATGCTCAGGGACTGCGCCCACATCCAGACCATGGAGGCGGAGTGGAAAAACCGCAAGGCCAAAAGAAAAGGGGACGCCCAGGAGGAACCTCTCTACACCATGGAGGATGCGGAGGCGGCCATTCGCTGTCTGACGCCCTGCCCTTATGGGAAGATCGTGGAGATCGATGAGAACGTGAAGGTCAGATTCACGGATATCGGCCATCTCCTGGGCTCCGCCAGCATCGAACTGTGGCTTACGGAGGAGGACGGAGAGAAGGGGGAGCGTCATGCCGGCGAAGCTTCGCCGGAAGAGAACGGGGCGGAAGACGATGGGGCGAAAGGCAAATCGACGGAAGCCGTTGGGACCAAAGACAATGGAGTGAAAGCCGCATTGTCGGAGGGTAACGGGACGGAAGACGATGGAGCGGGGGTCGGGCCAAGAGAAGGCTTCCGCACGAGGAAAATCGTCTTCTCCGGAGACATCGGCAACGTGAACCAGCCCCTGATCAAGGATCCCCAGCCCACGGAAGAAGCGGATTACGTGGTCATGGAGTCCACCTACGGGGACAGGCTGCATCCCGCCGTCAGGGAGGATTACGTGGCGGAGCTGACCCAGATCCTCCAGGAGACCTTCGACCGGGGCGGCAACGTGGTCATCCCCTCCTTTGCGGTGGGCAGGACCCAGGAGCTGTTGTATTTCCTGCGGAAGATCAAGGTGGGAAAGCTGGTAAAGGGGCATGAGAATTTCCCGGTCTACATGGACAGTCCCATGGCGGTCAGCGCCACCGGCATTTTCAATGAGAATAGAATGGAATGTTTTGACGAAGAGGCCATGGAGCTGGTGCGGGAAAACATCAATCCCATCGCTTTCGGGGGGCTGCGCCTGGCCATCACCAGCGAGGAATCCAAGCAGATCAACTTTGACGAGACGCCCAAGGTGATCATTTCCGCCTCCGGCATGTGCGATGCGGGGCGGATCCGGCATCATCTGAAGCACAATCTCTGGAGGCCGGAGAGCACCATCCTGTTCGTGGGCTATCAGTCCGTGGGCACTTTGGGCCGGGCTATCGTGGAAGGGGCCAAGGAAGTGAAGCTCTTCGGGGAGACCATCCAGGTGAAGGCCCAAATCCGGCAGCTTACGGGTTTGAGCGGTCATGCGGACAAGGAAGGCCTGCTTCGTTGGATCACCGCTTTCCGGGAAAAGCCCAGGAAGGTCTTTGTGGTTCACGGGGAGGATCAGGTCTGTGCTTCCTTTGTGGAGTGTCTGAAGGCGGAGCACGGGATTTCCGCCTATGCTCCTTACAGCGGCACGGTGTTCAACTTGCTTTCCGGGAAGCTGGAATACGAGGCCCTGCCCCAGCCCGTCAAGAAGAATAAAAAAGCGGTTTCCGGCGTGTACGGCCGTCTGCTGGCTGCGGCCCAGAGGCTGTTGTCCGCAGTGCAGAAGAGCGATGGGCTGGCCAACAAGGACATGGCCCGGTTTGCGGACCAGATCACGGCGCTGTGCGACAAGATAGAAAATTAGGGGAGGAAAATTCCATGAGCTATGCGGATACTGTTTTTATCAATATGTGCAAAGACATCCTGGAAAACGGCACCAGCACGGAAGGGGAGAAGGTCAGGCCCCACTGGCCCGATGGGACCCCGGCCTACACCATCAAAAAGTTCGGGGTGGTGAACCGCTATGATCTGTCCAAAGAGTTCCCCCTTCTCACTCTGCGCAGGACGGCCCTGAAGTCCGCTACCGACGAGATGCTCTGGATCTGGCAGCAGAAGTCCAACAACGTACATGATCTGCACAGCCATATCTGGGACGAGTGGGCGGACGAGGACGGCTCCATCGGGAAGGCCTACGGCTACCAGCTGGGAATCAAACATCAATACAAGGAGGGTATGATGGACCAGGTGGACCGGGTGATCTATGACCTGAAGCACAATCCTTTCAGCCGCCGGATTTTGACCAACATTTATGTTCATCAGGATCTCCATGCCATGAATTTGTATCCCTGCGCCTACAGCATGACCTTCAACGTCACCCAGAAAAAAGGGGAGGAAAAGCTGACCTTAAACGCCATTTTGAACCAGCGTTCCCAGGACGTGCTGGCGGCCAACAACTGGAACGTGGTGCAGTATGCGGTGCTGGTGCACATGCTGGCCCAGGTCTGTGATATGCAGGTGGGAGAGCTGGTGCATGTCATCGCCGACGCCCACATTTATGACAGGCACGTGCCCATCATCCGGGAACTGATTTCCCGGGAGCCGAAGCCGGCCCCGAAATTCTGGCTGAACCCGGAGATCCATGATTTCTATCAGTTCACCAGGAACGACGTGAGGGCGGAGGGCTATGAGACGGGGCCCCAGATCACCGACATTCCCATCGCCATCTGAGGAATCGGCGGCCCCGGCATTATGAAAGATAAAGGAGAATCGTGAGTATGAACATTATCGCCGCTGTGGACAACAACTGGGCCATCGGCCTGGGCAATGATCTGTTGGTGCGGATTCCCAACGACCACAAGCATTTCAGACAGGAGACCACCGGCAAGGTGGTGGTGCTGGGCCGCAAGACCCTGGAGACCTTTCCCCAGGGGCAGCCCCTGAAAAACCGCACCAACATCATCCTCACCCGAGACCAAAGGTACCAGAGGAAGGATGCGCTGATCGTCCATTCCATCCCGGAGCTTTTGGAAAAACTGAAAAATTACCCGTCGGAGGACGTCTACATCATCGGCGGAGAAAGCGTTTATCGCCAGATGCTTCCCTATTGCGACGTGGCCCACATCACCAAGATCGACCACGTCTATCATGCGGACGCTTTTTTCCCCAACCTGGACAAGGACGAGGATTGGGAGATCACGGGGGAGAGCGAGGAACAGACTTATTTCGACATCGCCTACCAATTCCTGAAATATGAGCGGAAGAAGAAAGCCGCTCCAGTGCGTTAATTCAAAAAAGCATCTTGACATTCAGCGGAAAAAGTATAATAATGGGTAAAAATAAAATATCCAAGGAAATGAGGGAGATACGATGGAAAAGAAAAATATTGACTGGAGCAACCTGGGTTTCGGATACGTGCAGACGGACAAGAGATACGTGTCCAATTATAAAAACGGCGCCTGGGACGATGGGTGTCTCACGGAGGATCCCAACATCGTCATGAATGAGTGCGCCGGGGTGCTGCAGTATGCTCAGACGGTATTCGAGGGATTGAAGGCCTATACCACGGAAGACGGCCATATCGTGACCTTCCGCCCGGATCTGAATGCGGAGCGCATGATGGACTCCGCCGCCAGGCTGGAGATGCCGGTATTCCCCAAGGAGCGCTTTATTGATGCAGTCACCCGGGTGGTGGCTGCCAATGCGGCTTACGTGCCTCCTTATGGAAGCGGAGCCACCCTGTATATCCGTCCTTACATGTTCGGCATCAATCCCGTTATCGGCGTGAAGCCTGCGGACGAGTACCAGTTCCGTATGTTCGCCACTCCGGTGGGCCCGTATTTTAAGGGCGGCGTGAAGCCTCTGACCATCCGGGTCAGCGATTTCGACCGGGCGGCGCCCCACGGTACCGGCCACATCAAGGCGGGACTGAATTACGCCATGAGCCTCCATGCCATCGTCAGCGCCCATGCGGAAGGCTATGACGAGAACATGTACCTGGATCCCGGCACCCGCACCAAGGTGGAAGAGACCGGCGGAGCCAACTTCCTGTTCGTGACCAAGGACAACAAGGTGGTAACCCCCAAGTCTCCCAGCATCCTGCCTTCCATTACCAGAAGATCCCTGGTATACGTGGCCAAGGAATATCTGGGCCTGGAAGTGGAAGAGAGGGAAGTGTACTTGAGCGAAGTGAAGGATTTCGCAGAGTGCGGTCTCTGCGGCACTGCTGCGGTGATTTCTCCCGTGGGCAAGATCGTGGATCACGGCACCGAGATCTGCCTGCCCAGCGGCATGAGCCAGATGGGCCCCGTGACTCAGAAACTCTATGACACCCTGACCGGCATCCAGATGGGACGTCTGGAGGCTCCAAAGGGCTGGATCCACGTGATCGAATAAGAAGATTCACGCAATCAAGTAAGAAGTGAGAGGCGGCGGATTTTCCGCAGCTTGAAAATAGTTATCCCAAAAGCTCCCCGGGAACCGGGCACAAGGCTCCCGAGGAGCTTTTGTCGTCGCCGTTCATGGTCGTTTTTTGTCAAGATTCTTTGAAAAAAGTACAAAAAACACTTTTCTTATTACTGCAAAAAAGGTATAATAGATCTGTTGGTGCGGCCTTTGACGGCGGTGCGAGGCGGCCCGGGCAGTATATGCGGGATGAATTCGGAGGAATTATGACGAAGGAAGTCATTATTAAGAGCAACAAATATGGGATGGAGCTGATTCTGGACGACAAACTTCCTTTTCCGGAATTGCTGGACATCATACGGGACAGATTTCAGGAATCCGGGAATTTCTTCAAGAATGCGAAGATGGCGGTCTCCTTTAAGGGGCGCAGCCTCACCGGAGAGGAAGAGCTGAGCATCGTGGACGCCATCATGGAGAACAGTCCCATCCAGATCGTCAGCATCATGGACCTGGCCGGTGTGCAGGAAGAACGGATGAAGGAGAGGCTGGATGCCTTTCAGGAGAGCCAGGGCGGTTCTGTGGCCCAAAAGAGTTCCGCCAGAGGAACCGGAAGCGCTTCCAGGCAGTCCGGTGCGGGACAAAAAACGCAGGGACAGTCCGGATCCGGACGGAAGGCGGAAGCTGTCCCGGGGCAGCAGGCGAATTTTCAGAATGGCTTTTATAAGGGGAACCTTCGTTCCGGACAGGTGTTGGAGTGCCCCGAGAGCGTCACTCTTATCGGGGACGTGAACCCGGGAGCCAGGATCGAGTCCGCAGGGAACGTGGTGATCCTGGGAGCCCTGAAGGGAACGGCCTGCGCCGGTTCCGGCGGGGACAACAGCTGCTTTATCTTTGCGCTGGACATGCAGCCCATCCAGCTGCAGATCGGGGAATACATCGCCAAGAGCCCGGACCGGGAAAAGGAGAGCAGACATCTTTTTAAGAGGGAAAAGGCGGCTCCCGCCGCTTACAATCCTCAGATCGCCGTGGCCAGGAGGGGGACGATTTATATCGAGCCCATGACCAAAGGCTGCCTGGACAATCTGTGACCGCAGAGAGGGGATGCTGTCGGGGACTTACAGTCATGTCCTGCAATGCCTGGACAACCTGTGACCGCTGGAAGGCAGAAGCAGAAACGTAATTTCTGGAAAACAGAGAGAGACGGAAAGGCCGCCGGAATTAATTCGGCGCAAACTCGGAACGAAATCTCCGGAAAACGGGAAAGAGGCTGTGGACAGCAGGAAAGACGCTGCGGAAAACAAGGAATGACGGATGGCTGAAAATGAAATGCCGGGAAACCGAAAATTTTTATAACATGGAGAGGAACACAGGAGGGAATGCCAAAATGGGAGAAGTAATCGTAATCACGTCTGGAAAGGGCGGTGTAGGCAAGACCACGACCACGGCGAACGTGGGCATGGGTCTGGCCATGTTGGGCAAGAAAGTAGTCATGATCGACACAGATATCGGGCTTCGGAACCTGGACGTGGTGCTGGGGCTGGAGAACCGCATCGTCTATAACCTGGTGGACGTGGTAGAGGGAAAGTGCCGTCTGAAGCAGGCCTTGATCAAGCACAAGAAATTCCCGGATCTGTGTCTCCTTCCTTCCGCCCAGACACGGGACAAGGATGCGGTGAATCCGGAACAGATGGTGGCTCTGGTGGAAGAGCTGCGAGAAGAGTACGATTACGTGCTCCTGGATTGCCCTGCCGGTATCGAACAGGGTTTCAAGAATGCCGTTGCAGGCGCTGACAGGGCCCTGGTGGTGACCACCCCCGAGGTGTCCGCCATCCGGGATGCGGACAGGATCGTGGGTCTTCTGGAGGCCGGGGAGATGAAGAAGATCGACCTGGTGATCAACCGGCTCCGCATGGACATGGTGAAGAGGGGCGACATGCTGAAGGTGGAGGACGTCTGCGACATCCTTTCCATTCATCTGATCGGCGTGGTGCCGGACGACGAGCAGATCGTCGTGGCCACCAACAACGGCGAACCCCTGGTGGGCGGCAGCAGTCTGGCGGGACAGGCTTATTACAATATTTGTAAGCGTATTCTGGGAGAAGAGGTTCCCTTCATGGATCTGGAAGGCAAAAAGGGCCTTATGGCGAAGTTTTTGGATTTGTTCAAAAAGTAAGGGGGGATTGAGTGATGAAGCTGTTGGATCTGTTTCGTAAAAAAGGTTCCGGAGACGTGGCCAAGGACCGTCTGAAATTTATCCTGGTTTCAGACCGCTCCAATTGTTCTCCCGAACTGATGGAGATGATCAAGAACGATATCATTGAAGTGATCTCCAAATACATGGACATCGATCCCCAGGGTCTGGACATCCAGATCACGGAGACCGAATCTGAGGGCGGCAACGGGACGGTTCCGGCCCTGTTCGCCAACATTCCCATCAAGGACTTGAAGCACAACAGAGGCACCCGCTAGGACGGGGTGCGTGCGGGGCGGGCGGCTTGCGGCCGCCCGTTTTTTCGTGCCGCCCGCTATTTCTAAAAAAAGTATAAAGGACAAGATAATACGTTCCATTATTTTTTATTTGTGGTACAATGATTCTGCTAATGCAGAATATAAAAGAAAATGAAACAGGAGTGGTTGTATGAATTTTGTACAAAAGTTGTTTGCGCCCATTGACATGACTCAGGGGCGCCCCGGGAAGCAGATCGTGGCCTTTACGATTCCCATGCTGATCGGAAACATCGCCCAGCAGCTGTACAATACGGTGGACAGCATCGTGGTGGGCAAATATGTGGGGGATAACGCTCTGGCGGCCGTGGGAAGCGCAGGGCCTATTTTTAACTTGTTGCTGGTGTTGTTCGTGGGGATTTCCGTTGGAGCGGGCATCATGGTGTCCCAGTATTTCGGAGCGAGGCAGAGGGAGGAACTGTCTAAGTCCATCGGCTGCTGCCTGACCCTGACCATGGTTTCCACGGTGATCATCATGGTGATAGCGCCTTTTGTCACCATGCCCCTTTTGCGGCTCCTGAACACGCCGGACAGCATCATCGGCTGGTGTTATTCCTACCTGATGATTCTGTTCATGGGCGTGGCGGGCCTGTCCTTCTACAACATCCTGGGCGGGATCCTGCGGGGCCTTGGGGATTCCGTGTCGGCCTTGCTCTATCTGCTGGTGGCCACCGGCATCAACATCGTGCTGGACCTGCTGTTCGTGGCTTCCTTTCAAATGGGGGTGGCAGGCGTTGCCCTGGCCACGGTGATCGCTCAGTGGATCTCCGCTTTCCTGGCTTTCCTGAAGCTGCGGAAGATGAACCATATTTTTGATATGAAGAAAAAATATCTGAAGCCGGAGAAAAGTTATGTGGTGAACCTACTGCGTCTGGGGCTGCCCTCCGGTGTCACCCAGGCCATTTTCTCCATGTCCATGATCGTGGTGCAGTCCCTGACCAACAGCTTTGGGGAGCAGTTCATTGCCGCCAACGTGGTGGTGATGAGGGTAGACGGCTTCGCCATGATGCCGGCCTTTTCCTTCGGCACGGCCATGACCACCTATGCCGGGCAGAACATCGGGGCCAGGCAGATGGACCGGGTGACCCAGGGCACCAAGGAGGGCACCGCCATAGCGGTAGGCACCTCTGCGGTGATCACGGTGCTGATCCTGCTTTTCGGCCGGGGTCTCATGAGCATCTTTACCAATACGGCGGAGCTGGTGGACTTGAGCTATCATATGATGCAGATCCTGGCGGTGGGCTACATAGCCATGGAGGTGACCCAGTGTCTCTCCGGCGTCATGAGAGGGGCGGGTGACACGGTGACCCCCATGTGGATCTCCATGCTGACCACGGTGGCCATCCGGGTGCCACTGGCCTATGGAATCGCCTATTTTACCAGATCTCCGGAGCTTCCGGGGGGCAGCAGTTCCTGTATTTACATATCCCTCCTGATCTCCTGGATCCTGGGAGCCGCCATCACGGCGATCTTCTATAAGCTGGGGAACTGGAAGAAGAAGGCGTTGTAAGTACAGATACTCGTGCAAGCACGAATCTGCACCTGAACAGGCGGACGAGTGGACTGTAATTGAAAAAATGTCTGAAAATAAGAGACAAACGGCGGAAAATGTGTTATAGTAGGAGAAGAGCGTTAATTCATTTCAACGGGAGGTAAGATTGAAAAATGAACTTGATAGTTCATTTTTCAATCGGCAATTTGTGCCGGAGCGTCACAAATTGCTTTGATGGCAGATGAGAAACCGCATTTGCGGCTTTCTCATCGCCCCATTGCGCAAGCGCTCCGGAATGGAGGAAATTATGGAAGAGATGAAACAGGAAACGGTTCAGACTGCTGCGGTGGCCGTGGTGGCGGAGGCCACTTCGGAGGTGAAAACGGAAGATGCTGCGGCAACCGAAGCCCCGGTGGCGGAAGCGAAAGCGGAGACCCCAGTGGAAGCGAAGCAGGACGTCCAGGCGGAGGCCGCTGCGGAGGCGAAGACGGAAGCGGCCGAGACCCCGTCTGAGTCCATGGCGGATTATGCGGCGGAGCTGGAAGCTTCCTTCCGGAAGATTTCGGAGGGAGACATCCTCACGGGCACCGTGATCGGCGTCAGCGAGGATGGAGTGGTGCTGGATCTGCGCTATTACGCCCAGGGCGTGATCAAGGCGGAGGACATGAGCGATGCTCCCGGTTTCTCCGTGCTTCGGGACGTGAAGGAAGGGGACGTGATCCAGGGCACTGTGCTTCGCCTGGACGATGGCCAGGGCAACATCCAGCTCTCCAGGAAGGCGGCGTCGGACGTGCTGGCCTGGGATAAGCTGAAGGTATATTTGGAGGAAAAAACGGATCTGACCGTCAAGGTGAGCGGCACGACCAACGGCGGAGTCATCGCCTACCTGGAGGACGTGAGGGGCTTCATCCCTGCTTCCCAGCTGTCCCTGGATTACGTGGAGGACACGAATCCCTGGCTGGGTAAGGAACTGAAGGTGCGGGTGATCACCGTGGACAAGGGGAAGAAGAAACTGGTGATGTCCGCCAAGGCGGTTCTTCGGGAGGAAGCCGCCAGGGAAAAGGAACGCAGGATCGCCATGGTGGTTCCGGGCAGCGTCCTGGAGGGCACGGTGGAGAGCCTGATGCCTTATGGCGCTTTCATCAACCTGGGCGACGGCCTGAGCGGTCTGGTGCACATTTCCCAGATCAGCCAGAAGAGGATCAAGAAGCCCTCCGAGGTGCTGAACGTGGGGGACAAAGTGAAGGCGAAGGTGCTGAATACCAACAACGGCAAGATTTCCCTGAGCATGAAGGCCCTGCAGGAAGCGGAAGAGAAAGCGGAAGCGGATAAGATCGAGGATTTTCATTACAAATCTGAGGGCAACGTCACCACCAGCCTGGGCAGCATTTTTGCCAAGATGAAGCTGGATCTGTAAGGAGAATCGAATGACGAGGGCAATTTCCCTGGGGCTGGCGGCCGGGATCTTTGCCGGGGACCAGTGGCTGAAGAACAGGGCGGAGGAATGTCTGCGGGAAGGGGAGACCCTGTCCTGGTGCGGCGGTCGTCTCCTGATTCGCAAGCTCCATAATTCCGGCATGATGCTGAACCTGGGGGAAAGCAGGAGGAAGCTGGTGGCCCTGCTGTCCGTAATCCTGACGGGGGCGGCTGCGGCGATTTTCCTGGTCAGCTTTGGCCAGAAAGGCTGCGGCCTTCTGCGGCTGGGCCTGGGGACGCTGTTGGGCGGCGCTTTCAGCAATACCTATGATCGCCTGAAGCGGAAGTACGTGGTGGACTATTTCAGCTTCGGAGTGAAGTGGAAGAATCTGCGGAGGGTGGTCTTCAACCTGGCGGATCTCTGCGTCATGATCGGAGCGGTGCTTACGGTCCTGGGGAGCCAGACGTGCCAGTAAAATTCATTAAGGAAACAAAAAGCCTCCTTGAGCGGCGCAAATCCATGCTCAAGGAGGCTTTTTCTACGATTTCATGGTGCAGCTGGCGCACCATTCTGATTTTAATGTGGTGTCACCTAACAGTAGCGGATCGTCGTGTTTTTCAAGGATGCTTAGTCGCAGCGGATCACTGTGTTTTTCTGCGATGCTTAACTGCAGCAGATCACCGTGCCGGCCCTGCCCCGGATGGCGTCCTTCACCGCCTTCATGGAGGTGATCAGGACTTTGCCGGAGGGCACTCTGGACAGATAAAAAATGGCAGCTTCGATCTTGGGAAGCATGGTCCCGGCTTCGAACTGTCCTTCTGCCATGGTTTCCTGGGCCTGGGCTATGGTCATCCGGGGGATCCGCTCTTCCGTGGCCTTGCCGAAATCCCGGCACACGTGGTCCACCCCGGTGAGAATGATGAGCTCGTCTGAAGCCAGTTCTGCCGCCAGCTTCCCGGCGATGGCGTCCTTTTCGATGACGGCGGAAGCGCCCTTCAGGCCGTGGTGCTGCTCGATGACGGGGATGCCGCCGCCCCCGCAGGCGATCACCACCTGGTCCGCATTGACCAGGGTGCGGATGGTCTCGATTTCCACGATGTCGATGGGAGTGGGGGCGGCCACGATGCGGCGGTACCCCTTCCCGGGATATTCCTTTACGTAATTGCCCTTTTTCAGCTCCGCTTCCGCCTCTTCCCGGGACATGTATCGGCCGATCACCTTGGTGGGCTCATAGAAAGCTTCGTCATAGGGATCCACGGTGACCTGGGTCAAAATCGTGCTTACCGGTTTGGATATGCCTCTGCCCAGGAGCTCGCTCCGCAGGGAATTCTGTAAGTCGAAGCCCACGTAGCCCTGGCTCATGGCGGAACAGACGCACATGGGGGCCGGGGTGTAATCGCTGGAAACCCGGCGCAGTTCGCTCATGGCCTTGTGGATCATGCTGACCTGGGGCCCGTTGCTGTGGGTGATGGTCAGCTGATAATCTTCCTCTATCAGGTCCGCCAGGGCCCTGGCGGTGATCTTTACAGCGTTCTGCTGTTGGGTGGTGGTGTAGCCCAGGGCTTCGTGCCCCAGGGACACGACGACTTTTTTCTTGCTCATATCGATACCTCTCATGTCACTGATAATCTGTCATCCACTGATAATCTGTCAAACGTTTGGACGGAGCGCATTTGGAATCTTTAGTATAGCATATTTCAGGGCCGTTGTACAGCGTGAATCAGTTTTTCCAGCACCGAAAAATAGTTTTCAAAGGTTTTGCGGCAGCAGTCCGGGTCCCGGATGACAATGCCTGGGGCCCGCAGGCCGGTGAGGGCGAAGCCCATGGCCATCCGATGGTCCTCGTAGGTCTCCACCAGACAGGGAGAAGGCTTCCCGGGATAGATGGTGAGATTCTGCTCCGTTTCCCGGCAGAGGATCCCCATTTTGCCCAGTTCGTTGACCATGGCGGCCATCCGGTCGCTTTCCTGATAACGGATGTGGCCGATGCCCCGGATGGTGGTGGGGGTGGTGGCGAAGGGTGCGATGGCCGCCAGAGTGATGGCCTGGTCGGAAAAAGCGCTCATGTTCACGTCCACTCCCGGGAAACCGCCTCCTGCGGGAGGTTCCGCCAGAATGCCCGCGGGGGTGTCCGTCAAGGCACAGCCCATTTTTTTCAAAATCTCCAAAAAAGCCACGTCCCCCTGGAGGGAGTCGAAATGTACGCCTTCCACCTGAACCGGGATGCCCAGCAGAGGAGTGCAGGCGTAGAAGTAACAGGCGGCTGACACGTCCGGCTCCACCCGGTAGGCCCTGGGCCGATAAGCCTGTCCGGCCCGGATGCGGAAGGTGACCGGATCGGGGTGCTCCACCTCCACTCCGAACTGTCCCATCATGGCCTCCGTCATATGGATGTAGGACATGCCGTGGGTGCCCTCCACGTGAATGGTGCAGTCCTCCCGGCACAGGCAGGCGCAGATCAGCAGGGCGCTCAGAAACTGGCTGCTGTGGCCGATGTCCACGGTGATCTCCGAGGAACCGAAACCGTGACCCTTTAAGGTGAAGGGGAAATACCCTTCTTTTTCCTCAAATAAGATTTCGCAGCCCAGTTCCCCCAGGGATTTCAACAGGGGGGCCATGGGACGCTTCCGCATCTGGGGAGAAGCGTCCATATGGTAAACGCCCTCCGTCACTCCCAGATAGGCGGTGAGGAAACGGGCGGCGGTGCCAGCGCTCCCCACGTACTGGGAGGCCTCCGCCCTGGGCACCCTGCCCCCGCACCCCGTCACGGTGATGCGGGCGGCCTCTTCTTCCACCCTGGTCTCAAAGCCCAGATCTTGGATGCATTTCAGAAAATGCCTGGAATCATCGCTGAACAGCACCCCTTCCAGGACGGAAGTCCCTTCCGCCAGGGTGGACAGAAGCAGGGCCCTGTTGGTGATGCTTTTGGATCCCGGCACGGTGATGGATATGGGCTCCCGCAGGGGCCGGGGCAAAGGATAAACGCAGGGAACGGCATATTCAGAGGCGTATTTGACTAGACTCATGGGAGGACTCCTTTTTTACTTGGAAATAGTTCAGCGGCTCCCTGGGAGAGACGAGGGAACTGCAATATTCATTTTCCTCGATTTGGGAGAGGTTGTCAAGAGGGAGTGCCATCTTATGAGCAAAGATAGTATCATTTTCAAAAATGGGCTCTCCGCCAACGTAAAATTGTATTGTCTTGGTTGTGAAATGAAAAAAATTGTGCTACAATGGTAATGAGCCGGGTACCTGGGGATCGCAGACCGCAGAGAACCGGCCATGGCGGTCAGAAGCCGGATGAGGATTTGGGTTGCCCTTCGGGTTGTTCCCTGGGCCGCCCTTTGGGTTGGTCTGCGGAAGGAATGGCAAAAGGTTATGAAAATTTCTACAAAAGGAAGATACGCCCTGAAGGTGATGTCGGATTTGGCCAGGCACAATAACGGGGAGTGCGTGAAGGTGAAGGACATCGCCGCCCGCCAGGACATTTCGGAAAAATATCTGGAACAGATTATCGCCACCCTCAACAAGGCCGGTTACGTGAAGAGCGTGCGGGGCGCCCAGGGCGGCTATATGCTGACCAGGGCCCCGGAGGAATATACGGTGGGAATGGTTCTGCGGCTGATGGAGGGGAGCATAGCGCCGGTGGCCTGTGCGGAGGATGACGGGGACTGTGACAAGTGCGACACCTGCGAGACCCTGGGGGTCTGGAAGGAGCTGTACCAGGCCATCAACCAGGTGGTGGACGGGGTGACCATTGCGGATCTGGCGGCCAAGAGCCAGGGTAAGGAGGAGGCCTAAATTTCTTTTGGGGGCTTTTCCTATATCGTGGAATGTGGTACAATGATTCTGCTGGTGGTACAATGATTTTGCATTATATGTGACCGTACCTGCGTTGGCGGCGCATTGGTACAGAAAAGAGGAATGATGAAGAGAATTTTGTTGAAGCTGAGCGGGGAAGCCCTGGCGGGCCCCAAGAAAACGGGTTTTGACGAAGAAACGGTGCGGGGCGTGGCCCTGCAGGTGAAGGAGCTGATCGCAGACGGGTTTCAGGTGGGGATCGTCACTGGAGGCGGCAATTTCTGGCGGGGACGGACCAGCGAGAACCTGGATCGGACCAAGGCGGATCAGATCGGCATGCTGGCCACGGTCATGAACTGCATCTACGTGTCGGAGATTTTTCGTTCCGTGGGCCTTGGGACCAGCGTGATGACTCCCTTCGTCTGCGGCGCCTTTACGGAGCTGTTTTCCAAGGACAGGGCGGTGGAATGCCTGAACCAGGGGAAGGTGGTGTTCTTCGCCGGAGGCACGGGACATCCATATTTTTCCACGGATACCGGGGTGGTGCTCCGGGCGGTGGAGGTGGAGGCGGATGTGATCCTGCTGGCCAAGTCCATTGACGGGGTGTATGATGCTGATCCGGCCGTGAATCCGGCTGCGAAGAAATATGACGAGATCACCATCGAAGACGTGGTGGCCCAGAATCTGCAGGTGATGGATATGACGGCTTCCATCCTGGCCAGGGACAACAGGATGCCCATGTGGGTGTTTGGTCTGAACGAGAAGGACAGCATCGTCAATGCGGTGAAAGGCGAGTTTCATGGTACCAAGGTGACGGTCTGAACGAAGCGGGACTGACACTTGATTTTTATAAAAAATGGAGGAAAGACAATGGATGCAAGATTACAGCAGTATGAAGACAAGATGAAAAAGACTCTGGAATTTCTGGCGGCGGATTATCAGTCCATTCGGGCGGGACGGGCCAACCCTCATGTGCTGGATAAGCTGAGAGTGGATTATTACGGCGTGCCTACCCCCATTCAACAGGTGGGCAACATCAGCATCCCGGAAGCCCGCATTATTCAGATTGTGCCCTGGGACAGGAGCATGATCAAAGCCATTGAGAAGGCGATTTTGGCTTCGGATTTGGGTTTGAACCCTTCTAATGATGGCACTGCGATTCGTTTGATCTTCCCGGAACTCACCGAGGAAAGAAGAAAGTCCCTGGTGAAGGACGTGAGGAAAAAAGGGGAAGAGGCCAAGGTGGCCATCCGCAACGTCAGGCGGGACGGCAACGACGCTTTCAAGAAGCTTCTGAAGCAGGATGTATCCGAGGACGAGGTGAAGCAGCTCACTGACGAACTGCAGAAATCCACGGACAAGTTCATCAAGGACGTGGACGCCATGGTGGAAGAAAAGGCCAAGGATATTATGAAAGTTTAAAAAAGGACAGAGTATTGCGGAATGAATGAAGAGTTGAAGATGCCTCTGCATGTGGCCATCATTCTGGATGGAAACGGCCGCTGGGCGAAGGCCAAGGGGATGCCCCGCAATTACGGGCATGTGCAGGGCGCCAAGACTGTGGAGACGATTTGTGAAGAGGCATACCGGATGGGGATTCAATACCTGACAGTGTATGCCTTTTCCACAGAAAACTGGAATCGTCCTCAGGATGAAGTGGACGCTTTGATGAAGCTGCTGCGCAATTATATGAAGACTTGTCTGAAAACGGCGGAAAAGAACAGGATGTGCGTCCGGGTGCTGGGGGAGAAGTCCAGGTTGGACGAGGATATCCGCACCAGGATCGAAGAGCTGGAGGAGGCTACCAAGAACAACGATGGTCTCCATTTTCAGATTGCCATCAATTACGGGGGACGGGACGAGATGGTCCGGGCCACAAGAAAGATCCTGGACGAGGTGCGGGAAGGGAAGCTGTCTGCGGAGGACGTGGACGAGGCCTGCATCGCCGCCCATCTGGATACCGCCGGGCTGCCGGAGCCGGATCTGCTGATCCGCACCTGCAACGAACAAAGAATTTCCAATTTCCTGCTTTGGCAGCTGGCCTACACGGAGTTCTATTTTACCCCGGTGGCCTGGCCCGATTTCACCAAAGAGGAATTGATCAAAGCCGTGGAGGCATATAATCGTAGAGACAGAAGATACGGCGCCCTGAAGGAGGAATAGACTCATGTTTGGAACCAGACTGGCGAGCGGGATCGTGCTGATCCTCATCGCCCTTGTCACTTTGAGCCTGGGCGGCCCGGTGCTGGCCCTGACCCTGCTGGCGATCTCCCTGATCGCCTATCGGGAACTGACCAAGGCCCTGAACGTGGCGGATGAGGGAGGGAATCGTTCCGAAGTTTCTCCCGCAGTTGGGAATCGTCCTGACGCATCCCAGGAGAGTGGAAAGCGTTCCAACGTATCTGGGGAAGGGAAAAAGGGCGGCGGTAAGTGGAACCTCCTGGAGATTGCGGGGCTGTTCGGCGTGGTTGTCTATTATGCGGCCGTCTATTTTTCCGGTGCGGAAGTCTTTCAGCTGATGTGCATCGTGGGCGTGTTTATGGCGGAAATGCTGATTTATGTGGCGACTTTTCCCCGGTTCCGGGCGGAACAGGTGGTGGGCGCCGTGTTCGCCTTTCTCTATGCCCCCGTCATGCTGTCCTTTGTCTATCTCACTCGGGCGTTTCCCCAGGGCATTTATATTGTATGGATGATTCTGATCAGCTCCTGGGGCAGCGATACCTGCGCCTATGCGGTGGGGATGCTGATCGGGAAAAAGAAGATTTTTCCCGTTTTAAGCCCCAAAAAATCCCTGGAGGGATGTATCGGCGGCGTGGCGGGGGCGGCCCTGATCGGAGCGCTGTACGGCCACTTTTTCGTGGAGATGGCGTTCCCGGATCAGACGGTGAAGTGGATCCTGGCCTTTATCTGCGGCGTGGGTGCCGTGATGAGCCAGGCGGGAGATTTGGCGGCTTCCGCCATCAAGCGGAATCACAACATCAAGGATTACGGACATCTGATCCCGGGGCATGGAGGGATCATGGATCGTTTCGACAGCATGATCGTGACGGCTCCCATGATCTATTTCCTGACGGTTCTGATGATCCGGTTCTGAAAAATAGAAGATTGAAAAAAGGTTTTCAATCGTTAGTTTGTGCCTGCCCACTGCCTGACGCAAGTTTGTTGCGCACAGAAAGCGGTGCGGCGGTGAATGCCGCCCGAGCGGCGGCAGAATGTGAGGAAATATGAAAAAGATAGCGGTTCTGGGTTCCACCGGTTCCATCGGCACCCAGACTTTGGATATCGTGCGGGCCAACCGGGATCTGCGGGTGGTGGCCCTGGCGGCGGGCAGCAGCGTGGAGAAGCTGGAGGCCCAGGCCAGGGAATTTCAGCCCCTGATCGTGGGAATGTGGAGCGAGGAAGCCGCCGGGGATCTGAGGGAGCGGCTGAAAGACACCTCCGTCAAAGTGGTGTCCGGCATGGAAGGGCTGCTGGAAATCGCAACCTTTTCCCAATCGGAGGTATTGGTGACCGCCATTGTGGGAATGATTGGAATTAAGCCCACCATTGCGGCCATCCGAGCGGGCAAGGCCATCGCCCTGGCCAACAAGGAGACCCTGGTCACTGCCGGTCACATCATCATCCCACTGGCGAAGGAATGCGGGGTGCCGATCCTGCCGGTGGACAGCGAACACAGCGCCATTTTCCAGTCCCTGAACGGGGAACCCCGGGAAAAAATATCCAAGATCCTGCTCACGGCCTCCGGCGGCCCTTTCCGGGGCTGGAACCGGGAACGGATGGCCCGGGTGCAGGTGGAGGACGCCCTGAAGCATCCCAACTGGGCCATGGGCCGGAAGGTCACCATCGATTCCGCCACCATGGTCAACAAGGGCCTGGAGGTCATGGAGGCCAAATGGCTTTTCGGCGTGGAATTGTCCCAGGTACAGGTGGTGGTGCATCCCCAGAGCATCATCCATTCCATGGTGGAATATGTGGACGGGGCCATCATGGCTCAGCTGGGCATGCCGGACATGAAGCTGCCCATTCAGTACGCCTTGTTTTATCCGGACAGGAGACCCCTGGCTGGAAGACGGGTGGATTTTTTTGAATTGGGACAGATCACCTTTGAAAAGCCGGATCTGGAAGCTTTTCCCGGCCTGGCCCTGGCTTACCGTGCCATGGAGGCGGGAGGCAGCATGCCCACCGTGTACAATGCGGCCAATGAACGGGCGGTGGGGCTGTTTCTGGACCGCAGGATCGGTTTCCTGCAGATTCCGGAATTGATCGGGGAGGCCATGGAGGTCCACCGGACGATTCCCGATCCGTCCGTGGAAGAAATCCTGGAAACCCAGACTTGGGCGGAGGAGATCGTGAGCGCAAGGACATTTTGCGTTTGAGCTGAACCGGGAAATCCGAGCGCAAGAGCATTTTGCGGCCGGGCTGAATCGGGAAATCCGAGCGCAAGAGCATTTTGCGTTTGAGCTGAACCGGGAAATCCGAGCGCAAGAGCATTTTGCGGCTGGGCTGAATCGGGATTTTCGGGCGCATGGGGTGCTTGCGGCCGGGCCCGGGCAGGGGAGCGCCGCAGGGAAATCCGGTATATTTTGCAGGATAAAAGAGGTAAGAAAAATTGGTAGTGACGATTATTTTTTTTATAGTGATATTCGGTCTTGTAGTGATCTCCCACGAGTTCGGCCATTTCCTTCTGGCCAAGGCCAACGGGATTCATGTGGTGGAGTTCTCCGTGGGAATGGGCCCAAAGATCTTTTCTTTTCAGAAAGGAGATACCGTATATGCCCTGAGGCTGCTGCCCATCGGCGGGGCCTGCATGTTTGAAGGGGAGGACGGCCTGGATGCGAAGGAAGGGGAGGGGAGCAAGGGAGCCTTTCCCAACGCCCCGGTCTGGGGCAGGATCTCCACGGTACTGGCGGGCCCCCTGTTCAACTTTTTCCTGGGGATCATCATCGCCCTGATCATGGTGCAGTTCATTGCGATCACGGACAACAGGGTGACGGAGGTGTCCGAGGGCAGTCCGGCGGAAGCGGCGGGGCTGCAGGCGGGAGACCGCATCCTGTCTCTGGACGGGGAACGGACCTGCATCGGTTCCGACATCACCCTTTTTACGCTGAGCACCAGGGGCGGCCCGGTGGAGGTGCGCTACGAAAGGGACGGGCAGAAATATACGACCACTTTGGAACCCTTGTACAATGCGGAAGAGGATCGTTACCTCATGGGCATCTCACTGGGAGAGCAGGCGGAAGTAAAAGGCCTGGGCAACCTGAAATATGCCTGGTATGAAATGCGGTATTTCGTCAGGGCCACCTTTAAAAGCCTGGGAATGCTCATCGGCGGCCGGGTGGGCCGGGAAGACGTGGCCGGGCCGGTGGGGATCGCCGTCAACGTGGTGGGCAAGACCTATGAAGAGACCAGGCAGTACGGTTGGTTCACCGTCCTTTTGAACATGATGAACATCACGCTGATGCTCACCGTGAACCTGGGCATCTTGAACCTGCTTCCCTTGCCCGCCCTGGATGGGGGAAGGCTGGTATTCCTGCTCCTGGAGGTTTTCCGGGGCAAGCCCATCCCTCCGGAAAAAGAGGGAATGGTGCATCTGGCCGGGCTGGTGTTCTTCCTGGCGCTGATGGTGGTGGTGTTCTTCAACGATCTGGTAAATGTTTTCGGATAACATGGAGGAATTTACTTATGAAAAAAGGAGCTGCCCTTAAAAAAGGAACTGCCTTTTTGTTTTCCCTTCTCCTGCTTCTCCTGCTGGTATCCTGCGGCAGGGGGGATTCGGGGGAGCGGCAAAGTTCTTCCGGGGGACGGCAGGATCTTCCCGAGGAGACGACCGTTTTCACGGAGTATGCCTTTCGGGATTCCATTCCCGTGGACTTTCTGCTGCCCGATGCCACGGTGAATGGGTTCCAGCTGACGGAAAAGGGGGCCTATTCCGGCTTTTGTACTTATGATGCGGAAAGCAGGATCCTGACCCAGACCATTCGCTGCGCCACAGAGGAGGCCTCCGAGTATGTCTTGGCTTCGGAGACCGTTTTTCCCATGGATCTGAAGGAGTTTCCGGACTGGTTCGGTTATGCCTCTTCCTCCTGGTATGTGAGTCCCCAAGGCGATGTCTATGCCGCCGTGACTCTGAGCCAGGACCTCAGAACGGAATTGGGAGGAATCTTCCGGTTTTCTTCGGATGGAACGCTTTTGATGGAAAAAAAGGTGAGCGGAGTGTCGGGGGACTCTCGTTCCGTGACTTCCCTGACGGCGGATGCGGAGGGGAATATTTTCCTGCTGACTTCCGTCGGGGAACTGGAGAACCGGGAAAAAGAGATTCTCGTTTTTCAGCCGGACGGGGAATTTGTCAAGACGGCGGACTTTGGGGGAGATTCCCCTTCTGACCTGTTCCTCGGAAAGGACGGCTGCGCCTATGCCGCCGTGGAAAGCGGTCAGAACGGTCAGGATGGCAATAGCCTGCACAAACTGGACGGCACCGGAAAGATCCTGGAGACCTGGTCTGATTTTCCGGTGGGGAACGGAGGAAAGATCTGTTCGGATACGTCCGATTCTCTTCTTTATATGGATAGCAGCGGCGTGTGCTGCTATGACCTCAGAACCGGGGAGGCGGTCAAACTTTTTTCCTGGTTGGATTATGATATCCTTCCTACCCAGGTGTATCGGCTCGCATCGGACGGGAAGGGAAATCTCTCGGCTCTGGAGGTTATTACTCAGCCCTATTCCCTGGCTCTTCTCCGATTCCTTCCCGGTGCGGACGAAACTCTCTCCGCCTCTTCCGAGGAAGCCGCGGAGGAAGAGGATCCCGGCAGAATTGTTCTGGGGACTCTCAGCGAGGATCTGGAACTGCAGAAGCTTGTGCTGAATTTTAACAATAGCCAGTCAGACTACCACGTGGAGATCAAAAGCTATTTGACTTCAAACAATTGGGAGCTGGACGAATATAGGACGCAGCAGAACCGGATGAACATGGACATCGTCACCGGCGGCCAGAAATTTGACCTGATCCAGCTGGAATACGGAACCACAGGCGCAAAGGAATGGAATGATCTGGGACTTCTGGAGGATCTGTATCCCTACCTGGAAAAAAGCGAGGTCTTCGACAGGGAGGATTTCTTTGAATCGGTTCTGGAGGGCAATACCATGGACGGAAAGCTGGTCTCCATCCCGAGAGTCGTTTATCTCAGGTGCCTGGCAGGAAAACAGTCTCTGTTGGGGGACAGGACGGGCTGGACTTTGCGGGAACTTTTGGATTTTGCCAATGAACATCCCGGTGCGAGACTGCTGGCTTCCTTCTCCAGAAGCAACATTATGTATTATCTTTTTTCCTATGGCACGGATAACTTCATAACCATGGAGGGCGGCGTTCCAAGCTTCGACACCGGACTCTGCGGGGATCTGTTGGAAACGATCAAGAACAGTCCCGACATTCCGAAACCTCATCCGAAGTCTGCCCCTGTGATGCTGCAGGACGAGGAGGCGCTTCTAGTCCCGGTCTTTTTGACGGACTTTTATAAAATGGGGATGTATGAAGCGTACTTTAACGGGGAGCCTGTAACCTTTACGGGATTTCCCACGCCGGACGGTGAAAACGGCAACGTCATTGATACTCCCTTCGGCAGGTCTTATGCCATCATGAGCACTTCCGAGCGCAAAGAGGGAGCGTGGGCCTTCCTGGAATATTATCTCCTGAAAGGTTCCAACGATGGCGCATATATTTCCGGGGGCGGTTTCCCTTCTTTGAAAGAGGACTTCGATGCGGAAGCCGAAAGGGCCGTGAAAGACAAGAGCACTGAGGGAGAATATGAAGACGACGGCTGGGTCTATCGTTATGACGGGGTGGAGGAAGCGGAGACAGAAATGGTCAGGGAGCTGCTGTCCCGGGGCGCTCACTCCCAGCAGGACACGTCCAGTGTATTTGACCAGATTTTCGAGGAGGAAAGCGAGGCCTACTTCAACGGGCAGAAGAAGCTGGAGGACGCCGTGGACGTCATGAAAAACCGGATGCTGCTGTATTACTCGGAAAATTACGAGTGGTGACGGCGGGGACGGAAAACCCGTCTTTGATTCCAGAAAAACATTCACCATTCACGGCCCTTTCCCCCTGCATGCGCAAAACCAGACGGCTTACGCCGTCTGTCATGGCTTGCGCCACTTCTGTTTTGCTTATTTGGGTGAAGTGACCAATTACGGTCATATAAAAAGAATGGTAACGGAATGTAAAATATTGCACAAGCCCTTGAACAAGGATGTTCAGGGGTTTTTCCTGTTTTGAGAATGGTTTTTGCGCATAATTGGACGAAAAAAATTGTGAAACATCCCAAGTTGACAGGCGGCTTCTTCCGGCGTTATAGTGAAGGAACTTTCTCCCAAGATTTGCGGGCAGTTTGCGGAACGATTGGCGAAGAAAATTCTGGGCGGCTTTCAAGGCGTCTTGCAGGATGATTGGGGAAAAGGATTCCGGGGGCTTTCGAAACGTTTTGCAGGCCGGTGAATAGGGGAAATCCATGGAAGTTTTATGGGGAGGGGCAGGGAGATATGAGATATTTGACGGGTTATTATTATGAGGAAAGAAACGGTCCGGCGGGGGAGAGCCTGCTGTTGGAACAGGTTCGCTGCGGCAGAAGGGGTGCTGCACTGGCTGTCCTGGGCAGGGAATCGGAAGGAGCCCATCCGGTGCGGGAACTGCGGGAATGGTTCCAGGAAGCGGCGCCGTCTCTCTGCAGGAAGTCGGGGGATGCAGGCTGGGAGCGGAAGGTGGAAGAACGGCTGGTAGAGGAACGGCTGGGGAAGGCCATGGTGTTTCCCCTGGTCGGAATGTTCCTTCTTGACGATCGGTTCTGGCTGTTTCGGAAGGGCGGAGGCGGCCTCTACTTATTGAACAGAAGCTTCCTCAGAAGCCATATCAGGAAACTGCGGCTGGAGCCCGTATCCGAACCGGGACGGGAAATGCAGGATTGTGATATGCGAGATTGCGGTCTGCGGGACTGCGCTACGGAGGATTGCGGCCCGCCGGGAATCCTGCGAGGCTCCGTGGAAAAAGGAATCGGACTTTTGCTGGCCTCGGACGTTTACCTGGAGGGAGTGACGCCGGAGCTTATAAAGCAGTGTCTGGCCGTATCGGAGATCCGCCGGGAACAGCAGATCTCCAACCGGCTTCAGGAGCTGGCTTCCTTGGGTGACAGGGGGCGGAGCCCGTCCTCTTTCGGCGCAGTGTACCTCCGAACCGTGTGATGCAGAAAGGAGTTTTCCATGCCGGATAACGCTTATTTTTTTCTCAAACTCTTGGGTTCCGGAGCCACCTCCCAGGTTTATTTGGTCCGGGAGCAAGGGACGAACCTTTTATATGCCTGCAAAAAGAGCTCCCACGTCCCCTGGCTGCGGGCGGAGTCCGACCTTTTGCGTCGTGTTTCCCACCCTCTTTTCCCTGCCTGGAAGGACTATTATGAGACGGAGGGAGAGGCCTGCCTGGTCATGGAGTACCTGGAGGGAAAGAGTCTCCGGCAGCTCCTGGCGGAAGGGGAACGCCCGCAGGAACGGGAGGCCCTCGCTTTGCTCAGATCCCTGGCGGAAGGCTTGTCCTACCTCCACGCCCGGAAGCCGCCCCTGGTCTATAAGGACTTGAAGCCTTCCAACATCATGATCGGTCCAGACGGTGAGGTTCGGCTTCTGGATTTGGGGGCCGCAGCCCTTCGCCGGGGCTGGAAGATCGGCACGCCGGGCTATTCCGCCCCGGAACTGCTGTCCGGGACAGGGGAGCCGGGGCCGGAGAACGACGTGTATTCCCTGGGAGTGCTGGGAAAGGAACTTCTGGTGCCTGGAGAAGGAATGGGGACGCCGCCCTACCTTGCAGATCTTCTGGAACGGTGCGTCCAGCCGGATCCGAGACAGAGGCCGCCGGATGCCCTGGCATTCCTGCGGGCCTTGGACCGCTACTCCCGGGCGGCACCGCCGGGACGGATTTTGCTTTCTTTGCAGGTGATTTTTTCCAGGAAAAGGAATAAACAGGTTTTTTTTGAGAAAAATATATATAAAAATGGCTGTGAGACGGACTTTTTTGCGTAATACTCTTTGACTTTCCCATAGAAAAAATATATAATAATGGTTATTGAACCACATGACAGGTTTTCGCACCCGCAAGGGTCCGCATGACAAAGGAGAAGGGAATGAAAAAACTAGAGGAATACGTGAAAAGCATACCGGATTTTCCGGAGGAGGGAGTTATTTTTCGAGACGTGACCAGCGTCCTGCAGGATGCTGACGGGCTGCGGCTGGCCATCGACACCATGCAGTCCAAGGTGGCGGATCTGGAGTTCGACGTGGTGGCAGGGCCGGAGTCCAGGGGATTTATTTTTGGAACGCCCATTGCATATAATAATCATAAGCCTTTCGTGCTGATTCGGAAAAAAGGAAAGCTTCCCCGGGAGACCGTGGAGATGTCCTATGATCTGGAGTACGGCAAGGCTACCATCGAGATGCACAAGGACAGCATCCAGCCCGGGCAGAAGGTGTTGATCGTGGACGATCTGATCGCCACGGGAGGCACCACGGAAGCCATGATCAAGCTGGTGGAGTCCCTGGGCGGCGTGGTGGTGGGCGTGGTGGTGCTCATCGAGTTGGCCGGACTGAAGGGCCGGGAAAAGGTTCAGGGGTATCGCCTGGAATCCGCAATTTGTTATGAGGGAAAGTAATTTTCGCCTGGAGTGGACAGATCTATGACAGAAGAAGAAAAAAAAGACGCTATCTTTGATGATGGGAAGATCAATGCAATGCAGGAATTCATGGCTCCTGAGACCCTGTATCAGGACCTTATTGACCATGTGCGCAAATATCATCCCAGCGACGATATTTCCATGATCACCAAGGCTTATCAGGTGGCCCAGGAAGCCCACAAGGATCAGCGGCGCAAGTCCGGGGAGCCCTATATCATCCATCCCCTGAACGTGGCCATCATCCTGGCGGATCTGGAATTGGACAAGGAGACCATCGTGGCCGGCCTTCTTCATGACGTGGTGGAGGACACCGCCCTGACGGAGGAGGATCTGGTGCGGGAGTTCGGGGAGGACGTGGCCCAGCTGGTGGACGGCGTGACCAAGCTGGAGAAAATTCCCCTTTCCAGCGGCGGGGATCAGTCGGATGCCAAGCTGGAGATGCAGGCGGAGAACCTGCGGAAGATGTTCCTCGCCATGGCCAAGGACATCCGGGTGATCCTGATCAAGCTGGCGGACCGGCTGCACAACATGCGCACCCTGAAATATCAGAAGGAAGAGAGCCAGCAGCGCATCGCCAAGGAGACACTGGAGATCTATTCCCCCATCGCCCAGAGGCTGGGCATCAGCAAGATCAAGATAGAACTGGACGATCTGTCTTTAAAATATCTGGAGCCGGACGTGTATTATGACCTGGTGGATAAAATCGCGATCCGCAAAAGCGTTCGGGAGAAATATATCCAGAGCATCGTGGACGAGGTCAGCGAGCATATTTCCCATGCGGGGATCAAGGCCAAGATCGACGGCCGGATCAAGCACTTTTTCAGTATTTACAAAAAAATGAAGAACCAGAATAAGACTCTGGATCAGATCTATGACCTGTTCGCCGTGCGGATCATCGTGGACACGGTGAAGGACTGCTATGCGGCCCTGGGGGTGATTCATGAGATGTATAAGCCCATTCCGGGCAGATTCAAGGATTACATCGCCATGCCCAAGCCCAACATGTATCAGTCTCTGCACACCACCCTGATCGGCAGCAACGGGCAGCCTTTCGAGGTGCAGATCCGTACCTTTGAGATGCACAAGGCCGCAGAATACGGCATTGCCGCCCATTGGAAATACAAGGAAGCCTCTGACGGCAAGAAGGTGGAGACCCAGGAAGAGGAGAAGCTGGTGTGGCTGCGCCAGATCCTGGAGTGGCAGCAGGACATGTCGGACAACAAGGAATTCATGAATCTCTTGAAAAGTGATCTGGATCTGTTTTCTGACAGTGTATACTGCTTCACGCCCAGCGGGGACGTGAAGACGCTGCCCGCAGGTTCCACCACCATCGATTTCGCCTACAGCATTCATTCCGCCGTGGGCAACAAAATGGTGGGGGCCCGGGTCAACGGGAAGCTGGTGACCATCGATTATCAGATCGAGAACGGGGACCGTATCGAGATCATCACCTCCCAGAACTCCAAAGGCCCCAGCCGGGACTGGCTGGGCATGGTGAAGAGCACCCAGGCCAAAAACAAGATCAACCAGTGGTTCAAGAACGAACTGAAGGAAGACAATATCCTCAAAGGCAAGGATATGATAAGCGCCTACTGCAAGAGCAAGGGAATCATCCTGTCGGATCTGATGAAGCCCGACTATATGGACAATGTCATGCGCAAATACGGGTTCCGGGACTGGGATTCCGTGATGGCGGCAGTGGGGCATGGGGGCCTGAAGGAAGGCCAGATCATCAACCGGATGCAGGAGCTCTATGAACGGGATCACAAAAAGGAGCTGACCAACGAAGAGGTGTTGGCAAATATCGCCCAGGCCAATGCCCAGAACGTCAACAAGCAGCCCCTTATGAAATCCAGGAGCGGCATCGTGGTAAAGGGCATTGCGGATCTGTCCGTGCGTTTTTCCAAATGCTGTTCTCCCGTGCCAGGGGACGAGATCGTGGGCTTCGTGACCAGGGGACGGGGCATCTCCATCCATCGGACCGACTGCGTCAACGTCATCAATCTCCCGGAGATGGAGAGATCCCGGCTGATCGATGCGGAGTGGCAGGTGCCTGAGACTGCGGCCAACGAGAAGTACGTGGCGGAGATCAATATTTATGCCAACAACAGGAACGGTCTGCTGGCGGACGTCTCCAAGACCATGACGGAGCGGAACATCAACATCCTGTCCATGAATACCTGGACCAGCAAGCAGGGCCTGGCCACTTTGAAAACCACCTTTGAAATCTCGGGCAGGGAGGAATTGAACCGCCTGATCGAGAAACTGTTGGCGATAGAGAGCGTGATCGATATAGAAAGGACGACGGGCTGATGGCGGAGACGAAGATCGGAAGGATCGTTCTGGGAATGGCCCAGACGAATTGTTATTTTTTGTATCTGGAGGGCAGCGGGGACTGCATCGTGGCGGATCCTGCGGATCAGGGCGGCAATATTTACAAGGCCCTTTCCAAAAACGGCTTCCAGGTGAAGGGAATCCTGCTGACCCACGGCCATTTCGACCATATTTGGGGGACCAAGGAGCTGCGGGAGCTGGCGGGCTGTGAACTGTATGCCCTGGAAGAGGAGCGGGAGCTGTTGAATGATTCCCGCAGAAACGTGTCGGCCCAGACGGGAAGGCCCTATACGGTGGATGCGGATGAATATCTGAAGGATGGGGAAGAGAGAACCCTGGCCGGAATGCGGTTCCGGGTGATCGCCACGCCGGGACACACTGCCGGAAGCTGCTGCTACTATTTCCCGGAGGCCGGTTTCCTGCTGAGCGGGGACACCCTGTTCCAGGAATCCGTGGGGAGAACGGATCTGCCCACGGGAAGCATGTCTCAGATCGTGCGTTCCATCAAGGAAAGGCTTTTCCCCTTGCCGGAGGAGACCAAGGTCTATCCGGGGCATGGGGAGAGCACTACCATCGGGGCGGAGAAGAAATACAATCCCTTCTGCCAATAGCCTCGAGACTTCAAAAGGATAGGAAATGTTTGCAGTTAAGATCAACAAAGGCAATTTTGAATATGACGTGAATTCCCTGGTAAAAGCCTTTTTCCCGGAAGAGACGGTGAAGGTGCTGACGCCGGAGACGGGAGAAGCCAAGCGAAGCGTCCTGGAAGGGGAAATTCGGCTGGAGATCGAACTGACGGAGGAAGGGGCGAAGCTGGTGAGATTTCTTCGGAAAGATGATTCTTCCGAAGGAGGAGGCGGAAATTTCGGGCAGATCCCTGGTTCCGGTGAAAATCCCCAGCAGTTCCCTTGTTCTGGGGAGAGCGTCAGGCAGTCTTCTTGTCCGGGCGAACCGGAGGTTCTCGTCTGGCACTATGACCCGGAGACCGAGAAAGGGGATACCTACAAAAACGGTTTCAAGCGCTTTCTGTACCGGAGCCTTGCGCAGATGACGGGGAAGGAGCTTCCCTGGGGGGCGCTTACGGGAATCCGCCCTACCAAAATCGCTTACGGCCTGCTGGAAGAAGGCGGCAGCGATGAAGAGATCCTGCAATTTTACCGCAAAAAATATTATGCCAGCCGGGAAAAGGCGGAATTGAGCATCCGCATTGCCGGGAGGGAGCGGGAGCTTCTGGCGTCTCTGGGACATGAGCCCCTGTCAGGTTATAGTCTCTATATCGGCATTCCCTTTTGCCCCACTACCTGTATGTACTGCTCTTTTACTTCCTTCGCCATCGGGGCCTACCGAAGCCGGGTGGAGGAGTATTTGGACTGCTTGCTTCGGGAAATGGACGATGTGGCGGGACAGATGGGAAACCGTATCTTGGACAGCGTTTACATCGGAGGCGGCACTCCCACCACTCTGGAGCCGGAGCAGCTGGAACGCCTGATCGGTCATCTGGAGGGGTGTTTTGACCTGTCTCATCTGAAGGAATTCACGGTGGAGGCGGGCAGGGCGGACAGCATCACCCGGGAGAAGCTGGAGGTACTGCGCCGCCACAAGGTCACCCGGATCTCCATCAATCCCCAGACCATGAAACAGGAGACCCTGGACGTCATCGGCCGCAGGGCCACGGTGGAGCAGGTGGAAGAAGCCTTTCGCCTGGCCAGAAGCCTGGGCTTCGACAATATCAATATGGATATTATCCTGGGACTTCCCGGAGAGGGCGCCCCGGACGTGCGGCATACCATCGACCGCATCCTGGAGTTGGGACCGGACAGTCTGACCGTGCATTCCCTGGCCGTCAAGAGGGCTTCCCGCCTGAGCCAGTGGGTGGAGGAGCATGGGGTTTCCACGATCAACAATACGGACGAGACCATGGCCATCGCCGCCGAGGGGGCCCGGAAGCTTGGCATGGAGCCTTATTATCTTTACCGCCAGAAGAACATGTCCGGCAACTTTGAGAACGTGGGCTATGCCCGCCCCGGGAAGTTTGGCCTGTACAATATCCTGATCATGGAAGAAGTGCAGACCATCGTGGCCTGCGGGGCCGGGAGCATCACGAAGAAGGTCAGCCTTCGGAGGGCGGAAGACGGAAGCGAAAGCGCCTTTATCGAAAGATGCGAAAACGTCAAGGAAGTGGCCCAGTATATTGAGAGAATCGACGAAATGATCGAGCGGAAGAGAAGGCTGCTTACGGATGCTGGATGATCCTTGGGAAGCTCGAAAGTACAAAATTTGATGTAAAGTACATCAAAAGTACATCAAATTATTACTTGGTAATACTTGATAATACATGGGTAAGAATGAAGTTTGAATCTTGTGCCTCAAAGGGCGATCTCATTTGAAAGAATGGGTCTGCCCTTTTTTGTTATAGTCGAACAATTTAAGTTAGGAGGTTTTCATATGATAAGCACAGCGTTAAGGGCATCGGCGCAGAGCGCCAACAACATACACATGGTTTTTATGGATGAGGAACATGAAAGATTTTTCTATGGGAAGCTGAGACAGGTAAAAGATAATCTGGGGCCTGGCCAGGTGGACTGTTACCATAAAGCATTGGTCTATATCCTTGGTATTTCACGGGATACAAGGGAACATTTTGACCAGATTTATGATATGAAAGAGGGATACATTAAAACAGAATGCCTGCATCAAGGCTGGCAGACGAGCGGCAGTGTCAGGGTGGTGAGGCTTGCTTTTAATCTTTACACAAGTGGGACACCAACAGTTGATGATTGTAAGAAGCGGGATGACCAGGTTGAAGAATGTATGGAGTATTCTGTCAGTGAGATTTTTTGCTGCGGTTATGCGATGTATTTTTGGCAGGGGATTCAGCTCAGATATCCGGAATACTGCCATACAAAGGTACAGACAGGTATTACCGGGCTTATGTAGAAGTGTGTAAAGCAGGTATACAGCGAGAATCTGATTGAACGGAGGGTGAAAACCATGTGTAAAATTATTGCAAACAATAATGCCGGCTGCGGATACCGTAGAGGGTATCCGTTATGTTTGGAAAGGAAAAACAAGTAAAGGAGGATAAAGAAGATATGGCTAAGACCGATAAAGAATTCATAGATTTCATCATGCGGGAGCGGATGCAGCTGAATTACGCCCGGATGAGGGAAAACCAGGAAGTGGAAATGGAGGACGAGGAAGATCTGGAGACTGAACAGAAATGCAAGGAAGTTCTTTCCCGTCTGGCAAAAGAAGACCTGATGTGCATCGAACTTTACTATGAAGCCATGGTTCGTAATTTTGCCAGGGAAAATGAGTTTTACTACCGGACGGGCATAAAAGACGGATATATGCTGCGGGCATATCTTGAAAAACATATGGGTAATGTAGCGTAGGTTTAAAAGACCATTCAAAATGGCTGAGAAATCAACAGATCAAAACAGGGGAAGGTGAATATCACTAAAATTCACCTTCCCTTGTTTCTTTGACAAAATAAAACAGAATCTTTTTGTCGTCCATATGTAAACAATGAGAGTGAATTATGCATCAACCTCCCAAAGTCTGGTATTATCTTTTAACGGATGCCTAAAACAATTTTCACTTTTTTCGTTGCAGTAATCATTGTCACATAAAAAACAAGAAGATAAACGGGGAATATTCCCATATTGATAAATTGTCCCAGAACGCCGCAGAGGGCTGGTGCAAGCATGATTCCGATGTAGGACATTGCCATCTGTGTGCCCATAACGGATTGCGAAATATCTGCTCCGAAATTCTGAGGGGTAAGATAATTGAAGTTCGGAAACATGGGACCGTTCCCCAGGCCTACCATAAAAAGGCCTGCTGCAGAAATACTGGCAGATACCGGAAGAAGCAGGATGAAAAGAGCGATTCCTAAAATCCATTGTCCAATGCGGATGATCTGCCAGCTGCTTAAACGTGCTGCGAGGACACCGGATAAAAATCTGCCCAATGCCATACCCATATAATACAGCATCACCATTCTTGCTGCAGT
>CANQPH010000029.1 GCA_947625675.1 uncultured Acetatifactor sp. | reverse complement strand
GCTTCCCTGGAAGGCAAGCCCTTGCTCCTGGGATCTCCCATCGGGATGCAGTGGGCCGTCACTTTTGAAACCGAACGGAAACAAAGCCTGTGCTTCGTCATGGGACCCGTATTTTACACCGTTCCCGTGGAAGCCCAGATCCGAGAGGCCCTGCGGCCCTATCGGGACGGACTGGAGAACAGCCAGTGGGCAGGAAGACTGCTTCGCAGGCTGGAGGAACTGCCCGTCATGCCCTACGCCATTTTTTCCCGCTACGTGATCATGGTGCACAATCTGCTGACCGGGCAGCAGCTGGATATCTCCGCCCTGTACGAAACCGCTTCCGCTCCCGCAGGCTCCGCAGTGGCGCCGCCCCAAAAGCGGGACCGCACGAAGGTCTATCTGGCGGAACAGGCCCTGCTGGAAATGGTGCGCAAGGGCGACATCAACTACCATGACGTGCTGAATCACAGCAGCAGCCTGAGCCCCGGCGTCCCCGTTCAAGGCAGGGAACCCCTGCAGCAGGAACGGCTCAGCATCGTCGTGTTCACTTCCCTGGTGTGCCGGGCGGCCATGGAAGGGGGCTTGAGCCCCGAGATCGCTTATGCCCTGGGGGATTCCTATATCGAGGCTGCGGTGAACAGCAACGATTCCGGAGAATTGAACGAGCTGGCCCTGACCATGTATCATGATTTCATTTACCGGGTGCACCATCTTCACATCGACCCGGCCTGCTCTCCCGCCATCCAGAAATGTTGCGACTACATCGAACTGAATTTGGACAAAAAAATCCGCATCTCCGATCTGGCTGCCCTGACCGGCTATACGGAATATTATCTGACGGAAAAATTTAAAAAAGAAACCGGCATGCCCCTGTTCCTGTACATCCGCCGCACCAAGCTGGAACGGGCCAGGGTACTTCTGGAATCCTCGGATCTGTCGGTAGCCCGGATCGCCGATGCCCTGGCTTTCACCACCCAGAACTATTTCATCCGATGTTTCCGGGAAGACATGGGCTGCTCTCCGGCGCAGTACCGGAAGCGGAGCCGAAATCCCGTCACCTAAGCCTCCCACGCACATGCGCCTTTCGGCATGCCTTGCACATTTCAGCATGCCTTGCACATTTCAACAAACCTTGCACATTTCAACAAACCTTGCACATTTCAGCATATCTTGCACATCTCAGCATGCCTTGCGCATTTCCGCATACCTTGCGCATTTCCGCATACCTTGTACATCTCGGCATGCCTTGCGATAGCTTGGCCTGCCAGGCGCACGTGCGTTTAAGCCCGGTCTTGCGCACCCGTGCTTACGCCCGCCCTGCGCTCACCGCATAGACGCCCATTTCACACACCCCGCAGAGCACCATAACCAGGATTGGGTTCCATTTCGCCCTGCGCAGCAGGAAAAGTGCCAGAACGAAATAAACGATGCTCCGAAAGGACACGTTGTGCAGGGCCAGGGACACGGTTCCGTCCAGGAAAAAGGCGGAGATCAAGATGGTCAGTCCCGCCTTGGCGATCATGGCCACCACCGCCGGACGCAAGGCCCCCAGGGTTTTCTGCAGCAGGGCCATATTCCGAAACCGGGCGTAAAGCCAGGCCAACAGGGTCACGAAGACGCAGGACGGCAGGATGCAGCCGAAGGTGGCCGCAAGGGCCCCAGGCAGCCCCGCCACCTGGGTGCCCACGAAGGTGGCCGCATTGATGGCGATGGGCCCCGGCGTCATTTCCGCAATGGTCACCAGGTCTGTGAATGCGTCCATGGTGAGCCAGTGATTGGCCGTAATCACCTGTTCCTGAATCAGGGGCATGGCGGCATAACCGCCTCCGAAGCTGAAAGCGCCGATCTGCAGGAAGCTTAGGAATAATTTCAGATAAATCACGGCTTGCCTCCTTTTTTCCCTTCAAACAAGGCCCGCAGGACCCCCAGACAGGCGGCGGCCAGGATGATCAGCACTACGTTCACTCCCCAGAAATAACTGATACAGAAGCTTGCGCCCATCACGGCGATGTTGAGCCAGTCCCGGGATTTCACCACGCTTTTTCCCATGTCGAAGACCACGGATGCGATGACCGCTCCCACCCCGGCCTTCATCCCGGAAAGCAGGGCGGCCACGTAAGGGTTGGAGGCAAAAGCGTCATAACACAGGGATACCAGAGACAAAATGACCATGGGCGGCAGCACCGCCCCCAGCACGGAAACCAGCACTCCCGCCATCCCGGCCAGCTTGTAGCCCACCACGATGGCCCCGTTCACCGCAATGGCACCGGGAGAGGACTGGGCGATGGCTACCAGATCCAGCATTTCCTCTTCCTCGATCCAATGATATTGATCCACGAACTTATCCTTCAACAAGGTCACGATCACGTATCCGCCCCCGAAGGTGAAGGCGCTTAAGTACAGGGTGGAAAAAAACAGCTTGCGCAATATCCGTTTTCTGTCCGTTTTCATCCTTTTCCCCTCCCGATCAGATCCTTCACCACCTCACCGGCGATGATGAGCCCAGCGGCGGGCCAGCGCCTCCACCGCATAACCGCCCACTCCGCCGATTCCGAATACCGCATAGACAGGTTCCTTTCAAATTTCAATGCCAAGACCCCGATTTTACAGCAGATCCTTCATGGCCACGCCGTCCATGTCGTCAAAATCCTGGTTCTCTCCCACCATGCCCCAGATAAAGGTGTAAGCCTGGGAGCCGCAGCCCGCATGAATGGACCAGCTGGGGGAAATCACGGCCTCCTCGTTGCGCATCACGATATGGCGGGTCTCGGTGGGCTCTCCCATGTAATGCATCACGAAGGCATCCTCCGGCATCTCAAAATACAGATACACTTCCATTCTTCTGTCATGGGTATGGCAGGGCATGGTGTTCCAGACGCTTCCGGGAGCCAGCTTGGTCATGCCCATCTCCAGCTGACAGCTCTCCACCTGTCCGGGCAGGATATATTTGCAGATCACCCTGTGGTTGGCGTCCTCCAGGGAGCCCAGCTCCACCTTGTTTTCCTCTTTTACAATGACCACGCCCTCTTCCGGGGTTCCTTCCGGCTTGATCAACACGGTGGGACAAGTCCTGTGGGCCGGAGCCGAATTCAGATAATACTTGGCGGGCTGCTCCGGGTCATTGCTGGCGAACACGATCTCTTTGGAGCCCATTCCGATATACATGGCCTCCTTGAAGCCTACCTGATAAATGCGCCCGTCCACAGTGATGGTGCCGGGAGCGCCGATGTTGATCACGCCCAACTCCCTTCTCTGGCAGAAATACTCCGCCCGCAGCTCATCTCCGGCCGTCAGGGTCAGAGGCTCCACCGGAACCGCCGCACCGGTGATGATCCTGTCAATATGGCTGTACACCAGCTTAATCTGTCCCGGCACAAACAAATTCTGAATCAAAAATTCTTCCCGCAAACGCTCCGTGGTGTAATATTTTACGTCCTTGGGGGATACCGCCGTTCTCAATTCCATTTTTTCATTCCTCTCTTTCCGCAGGTTCACTGCCTATATTCTTTACCATAAACTTCTATCTGAACAAGGGCGGGGAAAGGAGAGCTTTCCACCGACTTGATCAAATCCTTCCACTCCAGCCATTCGATCACTCTTTTTTCAAAAACAAATTCTCAAGCGGCCCCTGACATGACTTCCCGTCTTCCTTTCACATCTTACGGTAAGACACGGAATCCATCAGCTGTTCCAGCATGCGGCAGACACAGGCCTGTATGTCGGTGCGGTCCAGGTAAACTCCCCTGTTGGTGCCCCGATAGATGACGGTTCTGCTGCCATCCGCCTCTTCCACCACTTCCGCAATGCCTGCCTCCACCTTCTCCCGCACCTTGGAAGAAACTTCCGTTCCGGCGGCCACCCTGGCGCTCGCCCGGTCCGGGCCGTCCTTGGAAGGTTCAAAAGCGTTCCAGTATTCCACCGTCTCCTTGAAGAAGCCTCCAAAGACCTTGAACGTCTCTTCCCGGACATACCCATCCGGCCCAAACTGCGGCCCATCGCCCCTAAGCGCCGCCATCAGGAACTGGCTGCGATAGCCGCCCATAATCAGGTCGTTGCCCGCATGGAGGTCATCCGTCTTCTCGCTCTTAGTACCCCAGTCCGTCATCACCAGACCCTTGAAGCCCCATTCTCCCCTGAGCACCTCCGTCAGAAGCTGATAATTGGATGAGGTATGTATCCCGTTGATCAGATTGTAGCTGGTCATCACGGTCTTGGGCTGGGACTTGCGCACGCAGATTTCAAACCCTTTCAGGTAGATTTCCCGCAAGGCCCGCTCCGACACGGTACTGTTGCTTTCCACCCGGTCCGCTTCCTGGTTGTTGCAGGCGAAGTGCTTGATGGACACTCCGGCCCCCGGCGTCTTCTGCACGCCCCTGGTAATGGCCGCCGCCGTGTTGCCGGAAAGCAGGGGATCTTCCGAAAAATATTCGAAATTCCGGCCGCAGAGAGGATCCCTGTGAATGTTCATGCCGGGCCCCAGGATAATGCTGTAATTGTAATATTCCAATTCTTTTCCCACGCCGTTTCCCATGATCTCGCAGGAGGAATCTTCCCAGGTCTGGGCCAGCACCATGCCCACGGGATAACAAGTGGCGCCGCAAAGCGGCAAATGCAGGCCGGCGGGCCCGTCCGTCACCAACCAGTTGGGAATGCCCAGACTTTTCACAAAAAGAGAGGTGGTGGCGCCGGAAGACTGAGGCCCTTTCACCGGCTTTGCCTTTTTCTTCATACGAATTTTGGCTTCATAAGGCGTCTCATTGGCATTGCCCGCAACCAGACGCAGCAGCACCTCGTCCTCCAGGGAGGCGACAAACTCTTCCACGGTCACTCGACCTTCCTTTACGTCCGGAAGCGTCGCATCCACGGCGGGTTTGACTCCCTGCATCCGCTCTCTGCCCGGATTCCGCCCTCCCGCAGTCCTGCAGGCATCGTCCACAGTCACGCAGTCTGCGGCAGAAAGAGGGAGCACCAAAGCTTCTGGGGTTTCTTTCTTGCGAACAGGGGCCTTCAGGAGACCCAGGGGATGATCCGGCCAGAATTCATTCCGCACCTGACGGACCACCGCCTCCCCGTCCAGCCGCAGGATCCCCACCACTTCCGTCTTACGGCTGTGGCATCCCATGCGCAGCAGATAATCCCCCGGCTCCATGACATAAGCCGCTTTTTGGGTGTCAAAGGATGCCAGGCTTTCCGTGGGAATTACGATATCCAAAAGTTCCGACTCCCCCGGAGTCAGAAGCTTGGTTTTTCCATAACCCTTTAATTCCTGATATGGTTGCGGCAGCCGTCCCTCCGGGGCGGTCACATACACCTGCACCACTTCCCTGCCGGAACGCTTCCCCCGGTTCGTCACCTCCACCTCCAGCCGGATCTGTTTCCAGTCCGCCGTCACCTTCCTGCAGACCCGGGTGAATTCCGTATAGCTCAAACCATAGCCGAAGGGATACAGAGGCTCTACGCCAAAAGTGTCGAAATAACGGTATCCTACAAAAATATCCTCCGTATAATCCTCCTGCAGGGAATTCCCGTCATTGCCGCCAAAGGTACGGCTGGCCGGGTTGTCCTCATAAGCCCTGGCCCAGGTATCCGTCAGCCTGCCTCCGGGAGACACCTTGCCGGTCAGCACGTCCGCCAGGGCGTTGCCGCCCTCGTTTCCCGCCTGCCCCATGAGCACCACCCCGTCAATGCCTGGGATCTCATTCACGAAATTGGCGTCCACCACGCAGGTATTCAGCACCACCACCGTATGGTCAAAGGACGCCGCCACTTTCCGAAGATTCCTTTCCTCCCCATCGGAAAGGTAATAATCCCCTTTTTCCGCTTTTCTATCCTTGCCCTCTCCGGCATTGCGCCGCAGCACGTAGATCGCAGTGTCCGCCTCTCTGGCTTCCGCAAGCTCTTCTTCCGTAATCTCCGGCTCATCGATCAGGATGGACAAACCGCTCCACATTCTGTCCAACTTGGAAAGGGTCTTGTCCTCCTTGTTGGCCTTCTTGCTGTCCCGGGCGAACCGCTCCAGCCATTTTTCGCTGGTCGGCCGAAATCCCGCATTTTCCAGGCCCTGCCGCACCGTCACGGTATAAGGGGCGAACACGTATCCGCTACCGGTACCGCAGGCGACGGTATCCACCGCCCCCGCACCGAACAGAGCTACCTTGCCGGGCTGCAGCGGCAGAACCTCCTTCTCGTTTTTCAACAGCACCATGCCCTCCGCCGCAATCCTGCGGGCCTGCTCCATATGCTCCGGATAAGGATGCCTGCTCGGTTTTCCCGTTACGAATCCCAAAACCTGTCTGATATCCATTTTCAACCTCCCAACTCCGGTTTCCTCCAAGCCGTTCTTTGCATTTCCACATCAACGTTTCCACATCGTTGTTTCTATACCAACGTTTCTATACCAATGATATCTTAATCCGGCCCTCAAAGTCAAGAGGCTGGCCCCTTTTGGGCAAAAATTGGGCAAGATTTATGCAGCCGGTAAATGGCGGAAAATTTATGGGCGACCTGTCGGAAAAGATTGTAAATTTGTGGGGAAACGTTGTAAACAAGCCGGGAATATGCTATGATTTTTTCATGCGGAATCGGAGATTCGTGCCGGAGCGCCACTAATATCCCGAATGACAGTTGAGGAACTGCATTTGCGAATTTCTCAAAAAAAGCGAAGACTCCTCTTTGTCCTGATTGCGTAAACGCTCCGAAATGGAGATTAAAAAAGAAATCACAAGGCGAATTTTTGCGAGAATATATGATTCCGGCAATCGCCCTGGCATGCAAAGAGGCGGCTTTCTCATCGCCCCATTGCCCAAGCGCTCCGGAATGGAGGAAATAATGGCGGATAAAGGAACAGTTTCAGCAAGTGGAACAACGGTTTCGGCAAATGGGGGGATGCTCCCCGTCGGCTGTGTCATCATGGCTTCCGGCCTTGGAAGACGATTTGGGGGGAATAAGCTGATGGCTGACTTTCAGGGACAGACCCTGATCCAGAAGATTCTTTCCGCCACGGCCGAGCCGCTGTTTTCCCACCGGGTGGTGGTCACCAGGCATCCGGAGATTGCAGCGCTCTGCCGCAGTCAGGGCATCGAGACGATCCTCCACGAGCTGCCGGGCCGAAATGATACCATCCGGCTTGGGTTGGAATATCTGCTTAGGCTGCAGCCGGATCTCCAGGGCTGCTGTTTCTGTCCTGCGGACCAGCCGCTGCTTAGCCGGGAAACTCTTGTGCATCTCTTGGAAGCCTTCTCCCAAAACCCCGATAAAATTCTTCGTCCGGGTGCCAGGAGCCCCTGGGCGCAAAAACCTTTCTTCTGCGGAGAAGTTCCAGCCGACAGAGGGCTCCAGCCCGATACCAAGTTCCAACCTCGCAGTGAACTCCAGACCGGCAGCCCGGTCTTTTTTCCGAGATCCCTTTTCCCGGAATTGTGCTGTCTTCCCGCCGGGAAGGGCGGCTCCGCCTTGATCCGAAACTATCCGGAACTGATCCGCCTGCTGCCCGTCTCAGATCCCAAAGAACTACTGGACGTGGATACCCCGGAGGACCTGCGCAGGCTGGCGGATATATCCAAACTCAATCCCAATTAATAGCATCATGCGGAATTGTTCCATTTTCTTTCATGTCTTTTTCGATATCATCCAATTCCGCACGCTCCGCTGGTGTTACTTTTGTAAAATCAGGATCCCAGGCAATTACTAATTTTTTTATAAATTCTAAAGCAAAATTCTGTTCAGTTTCTGGAAGCACTTCCAGCAATCCAACAGCCTGTTTTACTACTCCGCTCATTTTCATTTCTCCCTTCCATTCTAGTCAAATCCATATTACATATTACTTATAAATATCTCCTCTTGAATCCACATTATAAATATATAATATTTCTATTTCTTCAGCAAGATAATTATATATAATTCTATATTTTCCTACTCTTAAACGCTTTCGTCCATCAGAAAATCCTTGCAGAACTTTAATATCTCCCTTCGGCGGTGTTTCAGTTAATCCCTCTATTGCTGCTTTAATTCGCTGTTTTGTTGGTCGATCCAAAGCATTAATATATTTTACTGCTTTTCTACTATATTCAATCCGCAATTCCTTTTTCTCCTCTCTTCGCCAAGCAGTTAAGGCCAACTGGTTTTCTCTATTGATAATTTACCTTACAATAGCTAATGTGAGCCTTCCCTCAGATCTCCCGGATATCGTAGGGAGTGATCTGGTAAACGTAGTAATTGAGCCAGTTGCTGTAAAGGTTATTGCTGTGGGAACGCCACTGGAGCAGGGGACGTTCCTCCGGATTGTCATGGGGGTAGTAATTGTAAGGGATGTGAATGGGCAGGCCCTTGTTCAGATCCCGGTAGTATTCGTTGTTCAAGGTATAGCGGTCATATTCGGGATGCCCGTTGACAAAAATTTTCTTGCCGTTCTCCGCAATGGCCAGGAACACTCCCGCAATGGGGGACTCCGCCAGAACGGTCAACTCCTTGCAGGCGTGAATTTCCGCCGCCGGGGTCTCGGTATGGCGGCTGTGGGGAGCCAGGAACACGTCATCAAAGCCCCGCACCAGGGGGATCTTCCGGTTGGACACCTTGTGCTCGTAGACGCCGAAAAGTTTGGAGGGCAGACTTCGCTTGTTGATCCCATAATAATGATAAAAACCCGCCTGGGCGGCCCAGCAGATATGAATGGTGGAGGTCACGTGGGTCTGGGCCCAGTCCATGATCTCGCAGATCTCCTCCCAGTAATCCACCTCTTCGAAGCTGATATCCTCCACCGGAGCGCCGGTGATGATCATGCCGTCATATTTTTGATCCCGAATTTCCTCCAGACAGGTATAAAACTTGTTCAGATGATTCACCGAAGTATTGAGGGAAATATGGCTCTTCACGTTCATGAAGGTCACGTCCACCTGCAGGGGGGTGTTGGACAGGGCCCGCAGAAGCTGCAGTTCCGTGTCCTGCTTCACGGGCATGATGTTCAGGATCAAAACCTGCAGGGGGCGGATGTGCTGGTTCAGGGCCCGGTATTCGTCCATGACGAAGATATTTTCATTTTCCAAGATCTCCCTGGCGGGCAGATCGCTTTGTGTCTTGATTGGCATATGCTGCTCCTTGTTTATACAAAATATAGTAATTTCTGCCACGTTTGCGGCAAGCCCCGAACCGTCGGTCGAGAGCGGTACGCCAGGCTGAAAACGACGAACCAGACCGTTTTTTCACAGCCCCAGATATTCCGACCGGAACTGATCCTCCGTGATAATGGGAATGTTCAGCTCCTTGGCCTTCTTATTTTTGGAGGAGGTAGAGGTAATGTCGTTGTTGATCAGGCAGTCCGTCTTGGAGGTGACGCTCCCCGTCACTTTGCCGCCTTTTTGCTCAATGATCTCCTTCAGCTCGTTGCGGCTCCCATAGTGGGTCAGGCTCCCAGTGATCACGAACACCTTGCCCGCCAGGGTCTGGCTCTCTCCATCCAGCCTGGGCGCTTCGATGGACAGCTCCGGCACCAGGCGATCCAATTTTTCCAGATTCTCCTCATTTCTCATATATTCCACGAAAGCCGTGGCGATGACCTCTCCCACGCCCTCGATGGCGCTCAATTCTTCCACGTCCGCCTGCTTCAGCCGCTCCAGATCATAATCAAAATGACGGCAGAGCATTTTGGCGTTGGCAGCCCCGATGTTGGCGATGCCCAGGGCATAAATCAGCCGGGGCAGGGTGGTATTGCGGGCCTGGTCAGCGCTATTGATCAGGTTCTGGCAGGACTTCTCCCCGAACCCTTCCATCCGGGTGATCTCCTCCTGGTAGCGATCCAGATGGAACAGGTCGGCATATTCCCGAATAAAACCTCTGTCGATGAATTTTTCCAGAGTGGCTTCGCTCAAGCCTTCGATATTCATGGCGTCCCGGCTGGTAAACAGGGTAAAGGCCTTGATTTTCTTGGCGGGACAATCCTCGTTCACGCAGTATAAGGACTGCACCTCGTTCACCTGACGGATCTGGGTGGGGCCGCCGCAAACCGGGCAGGTCGCCGGAATCTCCACCGTGTCACTGCCGGTGAGATTTTCCGCAATCTGGGGAATGATCATGTTGGCCTTGTACACCGTGATCCGGTCGCCGATTCCGAGCCGCAGCCCCCGGAGAATGCTGATATTGTGGACAGAGGCCCGGCTGACCGTGGTGCCTTCCAGCTCCACCGGCTCAAAAATCGCCACGGGATTGATCAGTCCCGTGCGGCTGGGACTCCATTCAATTTCCAAAAGCCTGGTTTCCCGCAGTTCATCCGCCCATTTGAAGGCGATGGAATCCCGGGGAAACTTGGCGGTGCGTCCCAAGGACTGGCCGTAGGCGATGTCCTCATAGGTGAGCACCAGGCCGTCGGAAGGGATATCATAGGTCTCAATCTTTTTTTCAAAGGTCTCAATGGCCTCCAGAATGTTGTCCTCCGTCACCTTCACGTGCTCCACCACCTCGAAGCCCTGGGAAGAGAGGAAATCGAACTGCTTTTCCTTGGAATTCTGAAAGTCCACCCCTTCTGCGCTCACCAGGGTAAAAGCGTACAGCTTCACATTTCGCTTGGCCGTGATCTCGTTGTTCAGCTGCCGGACGCTGCCGCTGCACAGATTCCGGGGATTCTTGTACCGGGCCTCCACGTCCTCGATCTGGGCATTGATCTTCTCAAAATCGGAATAAGTGATCACCGCTTCCCCCCGGAGCACCAGTTCTCCCTGAAAAGCGATGCTCAAGGGAAGGTTCCGGAAGGTTCTGGCGTTGTTGGTCACCACCTCCCCGATTTCCCCGTTGCCCCTGGTCACGGCCTTGGCCAGCTTTCCTTCCCGGTAGGTCAGTACGATGGTAAGGCCGTCCAGCTTCCAGCTCAGCAGCGCTTCATGGCCCTGGAGCCAGTCCCGCAGCTCCTCCCGGCTCTTGGTCTTGCCCAGGGAAAGCATGGGGCTTTCGTGGGCCTCCTTGGGCAGCTCTTCCACCGCCTCATACCCCACGTTCACCGTGGGGCTGTTGGAAAGCACGATCCCCGTCTTCGCCTCCAGGGCCTCCAGCTCATCATACAGGGCATCATACTCCCGGTTGCTCATGATCTCGGTATCCTCGGCATAATAGGCCCTGGCCGCCGCATTCAAAGTTTCCACCAGATATTTGATCCTGCTCTGCTCCTCGGTCATGCTTCTCTGTTCCTCGGTCATGCCTCTCTGCCTCCTGTACGATGTCTGCGGACTTCCGATCTGTATGGCGCTGACTTATCCTGCGCAAGCTTATACTTTCTTTGCCCGGTTTGTGCAGGTCTGCCCTGCTCTGATCTGTTCTGCACGGGCCTATTCCGCTTGGAAGCAGTTTGTTCCGATTTATTCTGCGTTGGCTTATCCCGCTTGGGAGCGGTTTGCTCCAATTTATCCTGCGCTGGTTTATCCTGTTTGGAATCGCCCTGCTCCGGCGCTTTCAAGCCCACGGCCCTGTAGAGCTCTTCCAGCTCTTTCCCCGTCACTTCCCGATATTTTCCATAAGGAATGCCATCCAGACGGATGTTCACCACCCGCACTCTCTGCAGCTTTCTGGTATGGTACCCAAAAGCCTCGCACATCCGGCGAATTTGCCGGTTCAATCCCTGGGTCAGGACAATGCGGAAGGTAAACTTTCCCGTAGGCTCCACCCGACAGGGGCGAGTTGTGCAATCCAAGTCCGGGAGATAGACCCCTTCGGCCAAGCCCTTCAAAAATTCCTGGGTCAGCTCTTTATTCACTTTTACAATATATTCCTTCTCATGACAGTGGGAGCCCCGCATCATGGCCTCGATCAGATCCCCGTCATTGGTCAAAAGCAGCAGCCCCTCCGAATCCTTGTCCAGACGCCCGGCATAGGTCACCCGGATCGGATACTGCACCAGATCCGACAACACCTTTTCCGCATGGCGATCCCGCTCCGTACAGATCACTCCCGCAGGCTTGTAAAAGGCCAGAACCACTTTTCTGGTCTCGGCCACGCCTTTCAGGGGCTTCCCATTCACAACCACCGTATCCACATCCGTCACCAGAGCTCCCAAAGAAGCAGTTTGCCCGTTGACGGTAACTTTGCCCCTCTCAATCAGATGATCCGCATCCCTGCGGGAGCAGACACCACACTGGGCCAGATATTTATTCAGTCTCATCGGTTCCATGGATTTGTCCTCGCATCCCTTTTTTTCAGCGCTCAACGCATGCCGTACAATGAACTCCCCGTCATTCTCCCCGATCATACATCCAGGCCCCCAGCATCAAAGGCACCGCTACGATCACAGGCAACACATATCGAAGCTGTACCACAGGACCCAAAAACATGGTTGCCTGATACAAAATGGGCAGCCAGGCGACCATCAATGCCCTTCTTTTTTTCATGTATACACACAAAACAGCGGTAACCAACAGCGCCCAGCACCACATTGCAGGATGAAATAATTTGGAAAACATCGGCCAACCGTAAAAATCATTTGCACTCACCACTTTTTCCAGCAAGTTTTCCAGAACAGGAAACTTGCTTTCATGGGGAATTCCATCGGGTAACACCTCCGAAGTGGAAGACATATAGGTAGATATAGCTCCTGTTTTTTCTTCTAAGCCATAGCCATATACTTCTGCCCAGCTCACATCATCCAAAAACCAATACCCACTGGTCAACACCAGAAATGCGTCGATATAGTCATTGGGATACCGCAGACCTATCGTAAGCCAATCCCGAAACAACTGCCCATAGTCATCGGTCCAGGCTTTCCCGACGTCGCTGGACTCTATGGGCCATCGAACCGCATCGCCCAGGGACGGATTATAAGAATCCCAATATTCTTCAGGAACATAACGATTCAATATTCCCCAGGTTTCCTCGTCCAGCCCTCCTCTTTGATAGTACCCCACCCGGGCGAACTGCTGGACAGGCACGTTAAACATTTCCATCGGACTTCCTCTGCCATCCGTCCCCAGGACCACGTGCAACCCTTCCAAGGCGAATTTTCCTCCCGCCACCAGAAGGATTGCCATCAGAAAGACACGGAGCTTTTGTCCTTTTTCCACACAAAATATGAAAAATACCATGAATACCGCCACCGCATAAAGCGCATTATTGCGGAACAGCATCATCACAATCCCTTCCAGAACCCATAGAACGTCAAACAGCATCCTCTGCCTGCCCTGCCGGAAGAAGGTCCGTTCCAGCAGCAGACAGACAAATACTTGAAAGAGTGCGGTAAACATGATATCCTTCGTCGTACACACCACGTGCACAGAAATCAAGGGACAGATTCCATAGAACAAAGCAAACGCCAACGCACACCATTTTTTCCCCGACATACGATACAGCATCACACAAGCGTATGCGGAAGACGCTGCGAAAATCAACATCTGAAACAAGGTAAAACAAGCCATTCCCGCCTGATAGGAACCCAGGCATTCCCCCACCCGCAAAAACAACCAGATCAGCCAGGTATGAGCCATGGGCTGATAATCATTAAACCAGAGAAACCCTCTCATGGCTTCCTGAGACTGCCGATGAAAGTCATAGGACATCACTGCGGGATAATAGGCAAGGAACACCGGTACCCAGGCCAAAAACAATCCTCCCCAGACGCATAAAAACAGGATGCCATTCTTCCAAGGCCTTTTTTCTGCGATACGGCTTCTGTTTTCCACCTTTTCCATCACCGAAAAGAGGAAGTTCCAGAACGGGAAAAGTGCGGCGGACAGACACAGGCTCTGAAACAGCAAAAGCCCCTTCCCCCTAAAGCCAGGATCCAGCAATCCATCGATTTTCAACTTTTCCCCCGCTATAATGCATAAGGAAAAAAGATAAGTCAGCATTCCCGCATAGAGCAGTCTTCGATTTCTTCGCTTTTTTCCGCTCAGCTGTCTCAGATCCTCCAGGGTTCTATCGAACAACACCCATATCACGCCGAATGTCAAAATAGAAAAAATACTGTTGGAGAAAAGATTCTCTTGAATCAAATCGAAAAAGTAACTGACTCCACAGGTTCCAATCCAGACAAATACAGCTTGTACGGCCAACTTGACCCTTTTATCCCCAATATACCCGCGCATCATTTTCTGAATCAAAGTTTTCCTCCTTTTCCATATCAAGCCATTGCTATGTTTCACATTATAACATCCCAAGATTTTTTTTTCAACTTAATATGTCAAACGTAAAAAAACAGGGCCCCTTCGGCTAAATTTGCCGGAGAGACCCCGATCCATCATGGTTTTACATCATTCCGTCGTTTTACATCATGCCGCCCATGCCGCCGCCCGCAGGCGCCGCAGGGGTGTCTTCCTTGATGTTGCCCACCACGGATTCCGTGGTCAGCAGGGTGCTGGCTACGCTGGTGGCGTTCTGCAGGGCGCTTCTGGTCACCTTGGCGGGATCCAGGATACCCGCTTCGATCATGTCAACGTACTCTTCCTTCAGAGCGTCGAAGCCCACGCCTGCGGCGGACTCCTTCACCTTGTTGACGATGACGCTGCCTTCCAGGCCAGCATTGGCCGCAATATAGTACAGAGGAGATTCCAGAGCCTTCAGGACGATCTGGGCGCCGGTCTTCTCATCGCCTTCCAGAGTGTCAGCCAGCTTGGCGACTTCCTTGGAGGCATGGATATAAGCGGCTCCGCCGCCGCACACGATGCCTTCTTCCACGGCTGCCCTAGTGGCCGCAAGGGCGTCCTCCATGCGCAGCTTGGCTTCCTTCATCTCGGTCTCGGTGGCAGCGCCCACGCGGATCACCGCCACGCCGCCGGCCAGTTTGGCCAGACGCTCCTGAAGCTTCTCCCTGTCGAAATCAGAGGTAGTCTCCTCGATCTGGTTCTTGATCTGGGCGATCCTGCTCTGAATGGCAGCCTTGTCGCCTTCGCCGTCCACGATGACGGTGTTTTCCTTCTGCACCTTCACGGACTTGGCATGACCCAACATGCTCATATCCGTATCCTTCAGCTCATAGCCGAGCTCGGAACTGATCACGGTACCGCCGGTCAGGATGGCGATATCCTCCAGCATGGCCTTTCTCCTGTCGCCGTAGCCGGGAGCCTTTACGGCCACCACGTTGAAGGTGCCCCGCAGCTTGTTCACGATCAGGGTGGTCAGGGCCTCGCCTTCCACGTCCTCGGCGATGATCAGAAGCTTGGCTCCAGACTGCACGATCTGCTCCAGCAGGGGCAGGATCTCCTGAATGTTGGAGATCTTCTTGTCGGTGATCAGGATATAAGGATTGTCCAGAACGGCTTCCATCTTATCCATGTCAGTGGCCATGTAAGCGGAGATGTAGCCCCGGTCAAACTGCATGCCTTCCACCAGATCCAGCTCGGTGAGCATGGTCTTGGACTCCTCGATGGTGATGACGCCGTCTCCGGAAACCTTCTCCATGGCGTCCGCCACCAGCTGCCCCACTTCGTCATCACCGGCGGAAATGGCCGCCACTCTGGCGATGTGGTTCTTGCCCGCCACCTTCTGGCTCATGGCCTTGATCGCCTCCACCGCCGTATCGGTGGCCTTCTTCATGCCTTTTCTCAAAATGATGGGATTGGCCCCGGCCGCCAGGTTCTTCATTCCGGCGTTCACCATGGCCTGTGCCAAAACGGTGGCGGTGGTAGTGCCGTCGCCTGCTACGTCGTTGGTCTTGGTAGCCACTTCCTTCACCAACTGGGCTCCCATGTTCTCAAATGCGTCTTCCAGCTCGATCTCCTTGGCGATGGTCACGCCATCGTTGGTGATAAGGGGAGCGCCGAAGGACTTATCCAACACCACGTTCCTGCCCTTGGGCCCCAGGGTCACTCTAACGGTATCCGCCAGCTGATTCACGCCGGCTTCCAATGCTGCACGGGCTTCCGCACCGTACTTGATTTCCTTTGCCATATCAATTCGCCTCCAAAATAATGATAATCTTATTTTTTCATTTCATGCCTGTTGCTATTGCCAGTGCCGGCATCTGTTGTTATTGCCAACACCCGCATCTGTCGCTATCGCCGGTTCCCGCATCTGTTGCGATTGCCAGCACCCAGCTGCCGTTCCGGCCTCTTACCCTTCGATCACAGCCAGAATGTCGCTCTGTCTCACGATGATGTATTCTTCGTCCTCCAGCTTCACTTCCGTTCCGGAATACTTGGAATAGATTACGTTGTCGCCGACCTTGACTTCCATCTTCACTTCCTTGCCGTCCACCGTTCCGCCGGGGCCCACCGCAAGGACTTCCGCCTGCTGAGGCTTCTCCTTGTTCTGTCCGGGAAGAACGATGCCCGACTTGGTCGTCTCTTCCGCCGCCAACTGCTTCAATACCACTCTGTCACCCAAAGGTACTAATTTCATGGTCTTTGCCTCCTTATGATATACTGCAATTTGATTTCATTTTATTAGCACTCATTTTAGTTGAGTGCTAATTACAAGACATATATTAATTTCATATGCGGGTCTTTGCAACCTTATTCCCGCCCATTGGCCCGTCCGTATCTCTCATTATCTCCGTTTTTCTCTTATTTACTCTTTTTTTCTTATAAAAGGCCGTAAAGACGGATTTAATACTTTTTTTAGTATTTCCGTTTTTACGGCCTATTTAAGCTTTAGCACTTGATTTCCAGATATCCCAGCAGCTTGCTCATATCGTACTCCTGCAACACGCCCAGGTTGGAATCATAATATTTTCCGTCATAATGAATCAGGTAATGGCAGTACCGCCCCATTTTTTCCATCATGATACAGCACTTGGGAAGCACCGCCGGGCGTCCCTCCGTGTACATGATGATGTCGGAATGGTCGATGCCGTAATAATTCAGGGCGGAAATCATGCGTCCCATGGTGGCCTGCCATTCCCTGCAGTCCATGACGCTCATCACTTCCGCAATGGTGTTGCCCGCCAGCATGGCCACGCAGGCCTGGCCGCAGAGCCCGTCCTCCGGCTGGAGGATCACCTTCATGCCATCGATCTTCCGGATGGGATTGTCGAAGCTGTAAGGACTGTTCTGATCCATACGGATCAGGCTGCCGGTCACGTGCAGGAGCACCTTATGGGGCTCTCCCGGGGCCACGGCGGAAATGTCCGCACCTTCCTTGATATGGATCTCGTAATTTCCCTTCTCCAGAGGAAGCAGTTCGCAGGGAATGATCTTGTTGTCCAACACCACTTCCCCGTGGATCACGTCCCTCAGCTTGCAGACCTCCCAGACATTGAAGGGAATCTGGATCACATAATCCCCTTCTCCTTTTTCCACGCTGGATTCAAAAAAATACCTCATATGATCAACCTCCTAAGTATAATATAGAAGAAACATGACGATGAAAATGCGGAAAACGGACCAACAGGAAACCCGGGCCTCACACGGCTCCTCTTTTCACCTGGGAAGGGGAAAGGCCGTAACGCTTCTTGAAAAGCTTGCTGAAATGATAAGCGTCGTCATACCCCACGCTGGCCGCCACCTCCTGGATGCTGCCGGCCCAGCCGCTCTCCAGAAGCTCCTTCGCCTTGGAAAGGCGGATGTCGATGAGATGCCGGATGGGCGTCTCCCCGGTCTCGCTCTTGAAGATCTTGGAAATATAAAAAGGACTCAAATACATGTTCTCCGCAATCTGATCCAAGGAGATCCTTTCACTGTAATGATCCTCAAAATAATTCAGGATCTGCTCCACCACGTATTTCTTGCTGGCGGTCTCGAAGGCGTAGACGGCGCTCTTCTCTTCCGATTCGTAGCGCTCCCGGATGATCAGCAGCATGAGCTGCACCAGGTAGGCCTTCATCATGTAATAGCTTCCCTGCCTGTACGCCGCATTTTCCACGTCCATGGCGGTGCAGATCCGGGAGATCCTCTGACGCAGCTCCCCGGAAGTGTGCAGGATGCAGCCCTCTTCCGGCAGGGGAAGACAGTTCCTGGGCAGATCCACGATATGAAAATCCGAAGCGGCGATAAAAAACTCCAAACTAGGCGTCTCGTTGCCCTCGATCAAAAGGCTCTGGTGCCTGATCCCGGGATTGAGGATCAGCAGATCCCCCTCCGCCACCTCACAGATCTTGTCATCCAGCCGATATTTTCCCCGGCCCGACATGATAAAGGCGATTTCCAGATGGTCATGATTGTGATAATTTTCCTGTTTTTTCTTCCGGAGCCCCTTCCATGTAAATAAGAAGGTGGGGTTAAAATCCTCCTCAAAAATGCTTTTCCTCTCACACATCCGCTGTCTACCTCTTTCGTCCGCTCCTTCTGTGTTGCCGGCATTTGTTTGGTTCTTCTTCTATTTTATATGGAAATGGCGGAAAAGTAAAGCCCCAACAAAAAAATCCATCTTTCTCGCAAGATACTCCATTTCTTTTTGCGGGGGCAAAGGTTAAATTAGGGGATACCGAATACAACGGAGGAGCTTTTTATGACACCGATGAAATGGTTTTATTCATTTCTAAAAAAATACCAGGGACTTATGATACTGGGGCTGTTCCTTACTACCGTCATCGCCGCCCTCTCCATCGTAAATCCCTACATATCCGGCGTCATCATCGATGACGTCATCGGCGCAGGCAACTACGACCTGCTGCCGAAGCTGGTGCTGGCCATGCTGGCCGTGACCCTCCTCACGGGGGCCCTGCGCTTCGCCTACCAGGTGGTGTTTGAGACCGCCTCCCAGGGCGTGCTCTACGACATGCGGGACAAGGTCTACCGGAAACTCCTGTTGGAGGATTTCGCCTTCTACAACAGGAAACGGACCGGGGATCTGATGAGCCGCCAGACCGGCGACATGGAGGCCATCCGGCACTTCGTGGCCATGTGCATCTACACCATCTATCAAAATGTCCTGTTTTTCATTTTCGCCCTGCTGATGGTCTTCACGGTCAACGTCCCCCTGGCCTTGATGATGCTGACGGTGCTCCCCTTCACCCTGTGGAACACCTACAACCAGGCCACCAAGGTTCGGCCCGCCTTCCAGCGCAACCGCAACTGCTTCTCTTCCCTGAACGCCTTCGTCCAGGAGAACATCAGCGGCAACCGGGTGGTGAAGGCCTTCGCCAAGGAGGATTTCGAGATCGAGAAATTCAATGCAGAGAACGACAAGTTCCGGGACGCCCAGGTCAACGCTTCCAAGATCTGGAGCAAATACATCCCCAACTTTGAAATCCTGTCCAACGCCCTCACCGTGGTGCTGATGCTCTGCGGCGGCTACATGGTGATCCGGGGCGAAATCACCCTGGGGGACATGGTGAAGGTCAACGGTTATCTGTGGATGCTGAACAATCCCCTGCGCATGGCGGGATGGTGGGTCAACGACGTCCAGAACTTCGCTACCTCCGTGGAAAAAATCTACAACACCTACAGCGAGGAGCCCAAGGTGATCACGCCCCGGGTGGGAGGCATCCATGAAAAACTCAAAGGCGACGTGGAGTTTAAAGACGTCGCTTATCAGGCGGAAGACCACGTGGAGATCGTGAAAGACATCAGCTTCCACGTCAAGCCCGGCCAGACCGTGGGCATCATCGGCACCACCGGCTCCGGCAAGTCCACCCTGATGAACTTGCTCTGCCGCTTCTATGACGCCACCTCCGGCCAGGTGCTCATCGACGGACAGGACGTGCGGCGGCACGACCTGTACAACCTGAGGGACAATATCGGCATGGCCATGCAGGACGTGTTCCTCTTCTCCGACACCATCGAGGGCAACATCGCTTACGGCAGGCCTGACTGCGACTTCGAGGCCGTGAGGCACGCCGCCATCATGGCGGACGCCAATCACTTCATCAAGGAACTGCCCGACGGCTACGACACCATCGTGGGCGAGCGGGGCGTGGGCCTCTCCGGCGGCCAGAAGCAGAGGATCTCCCTGGCCAGGGCCCTGCTCAAGGATCCCGCCATCCTGATCCTGGACGACACCACTTCCGCCGTGGACATGGAGACGGAGAGCTATATCCAGAAGCAACTGAAGAACATCCAGGAGGAAAAAGACTGCACGGTGTTCGTCATCGCCTACCGGATTTCTTCCATTAAAGATGCGGACCTGATCCTGGTCATGGACCACGGGCGCATCATCGAACGGGGCACCCACGAGGAACTGCTGCGGCAGGGTGGCTATTACGCCAGCACCTTCCACAACCAATACGGGGAAATCCCCTATGATCTGCTGGCGGAACACGCCGGAAAAGGAGGCAACTGAAATGGCCCGCAACCGATATGATATGGACGAAGTCCTGGAGACCGGCTTTAACATAAACCAGCTGCGCCGCCTGGGAAAATACATCATCCCCCACTCCGGGAAAATGGCGGCGGTGATCTTCATGATGATGAGCGCCAGCGCCCTGACCATGGTGATCCCCATGTTCTTAAAACAGATCATGGACGTATACATCCCGGACAAAAACATGAACGGTGTGATCCTGGTGAGCGTCCTGACCCTCTTGATCTCCATCTACTCCTCCACCTGCACCCGCCTGAAGGTGCGGACCATGAGCGTGGTGGGACAGAGCATCATCCACCAGATCCGCTCCGACATTTTCTGCCATTTGCAGGAGCTCCCTTTTTCCTATTATGACGACCGGCCCCACGGCAAGATCCAGGTCCGGGTGGTGAACTACGTCAACAGCTTGAGCGACCTGCTGAGCAACGGTATCGTCAACACCATCACGGATCTGTGCAACCTGTTTTTCATCGTGTTCTTCATGTTCATCAACGACGTGAGGCTGACCCTGCTGTGCCTCTGCGGTTTGCCCCTGCTGGCCGCCGTGATCATCTTCATCAAGAGAAGGCAGCGCCGGGCCTGGCAAATCCAGTCCAACAAGCAGTCCAACCTGAACGCCTACATCGCCGAGAGCATCAACGGCATCCGGGTGACCCAATCCTTCGTCCGGGAACGGGAGAACACCGGCATCTTCAACCGCCTGAGCGGCAGCTACCGGCAGGCCTGGATGCGGGCCGTCATGTTCAACTTCGCCATGGGCCCCAGCGTGGACGTGATCTCCTCCATCACCACGGCTTTCATCTACATCCTGGGCATCCGCTGGATCCTGGCACCGGACGCCTCCCTCACCGCAGGAACCCTGATCCTGTTCACCTCCTACGTCAGCAGGTTCTGGGCCCCCATCAACACCCTGGCGGCCTTTTACAACAGCCTGCTCACCGCCATCTCCTACCTGGAGCGGATCTTCGAGACCATAGACGAACCCGTCCGGGTGAAGGACGCCCCGGACGCGGGGATCATGCCTCCCATCCATGGGGACGTGGAATTCAAGGACGTGAGCTTCAGCTACGACGAAGGCCATGAGATCCTGCATAAGATCAATTTCCAGGTGCGCCAGGGCGAGACCTACGCCATCGTGGGCCCCACCGGGGCGGGCAAATCCACCATCGTGAACCTGATCAGCCGCTTCTACAACGTGGATTCCGGCCAGATCCTGGTGGACGGCATCGACATCTCCAGGGTGACCATCCGCTCCCTGCGCACCCAGATGGGCGTCATGATGCAGGACAGCTTCATCTTCGCCGGCACCATCATGGACAACATCCGCTACGGCAACCGGGAGGCCACGGACGAGCAAGTCATCGAGGCCGCCAAGACCGTCTGCGCCCATGACTTCATCATGAGCATGGAAAACGGATACTACACGGAAGTAAACGAGCGGGGCAGCCGCCTGTCCGCAGGCCAGCGCCAGCTCATCTCCTTCGCCAGGGCCCTGCTGGCGGATCCCAAGATCCTGATCCTGGACGAGGCCACCTCCAGCATCGACACCGAGACGGAACTCCTCCTGCAAAAAGGCCTGGCAAGACTCCTTCAGGGCAGGACCTCCTTCATCATCGCCCACAGGCTCTCCACCATCAAGAATGCGGACTGCATCATGTACGTGGACCAGGGCGGCATCCTGGAGAAGGGCACCCATGACGAACTGCTGGCAGCCAAGGGGGCATATTACGAGCTGTACATGTCCCAGTTCGACTTCCTGCAGGACGTGGGATAAACGGGGGTCCTTGCCCGATTCTCCCCAGCACCCTCGATTTTCCCCGAATTTCTCCAATATTTCGTGAATTTAGTAGTTGCAATCAGAATATGACTTTGCTATAATGGTGGATGGTTTGAGGATTATGAGGAGAATTTATTTTATTTTAAATATTTAAGGAGGCTATATTTACATGGCAAAGAAACGCAACATCATCGTAGGTCAGTCCGGCGGACCCACCGCCGTCATCAATTCCAGCCTTGCCGGCGTGTACAAGAACGCCAAGGAACGTGGATTCCACAAGGTATATGGCATGCTGCACGGCATCCAGGGTCTGTTGGATGAACAATACGTGGATCTGTCCACCCAGATTCATTCCGACATGGACATCGAGCTTCTGAAGAGGACTCCTTCCGCTTTCCTGGGCTCCTGCCGCTACAAGCTGCCCGAAATTCACGAGAATCCGGAAATTTATGAGAAGATCTTCTCCATCCTGGATAAGCTAGAGATCGAAGCTTTCGTCTACATCGGGGGCAACGATTCCATGGACACCATCAAGAAGCTGTCCGACTACGCCATCATCAAGGGACACAGCCAGAAATTCCTGGGCGTTCCCAAGACCATCGACAACGACCTGGCTCTGACCGACCACACTCCTGGCTTCGGAAGCGCCGCCAAGTACATCGCCGCTTCCACCAAGGAAGTGATCCGCGACGCCCTTGGCCTGAATTATAAGAAGGAAAACATCATCATCCTGGAGATCATGGGACGTAACGCCGGATGGCTGACCGGTGCCACCGCCCTGGCCAGAACCGAGGAATGCGAAGGTCCCGACTTGATCTACCTTCCCGAGATCGTGTTCGACGTTGACAAGTTCCTGAAGAAGGTACAGGAGCTCATGAAGAAGAAATCCAGCATCGTCATCGCCGTTTCCGAAGGCTTGAAGCTGGCGGACGGCCGTTACGTGTGCGAACTTTCCGCCGCCAATGCCGACTACGTGGACGCTTTCGGCCACAAGCAGCTGGCAGGCACGGCCACCTATCTGGCCAACTTCCTGGGCGCCAAGATTGGCTGCAAAACCAGGGCCATCGAGTTCTCCACCCTGCAGAGAAGCGCTTCCCACATGGCTTCCCGTACCGACGTGGACGAGGCCTTCATGGTGGGCGGTGCCGCAGTAAAGGCCGCTGACGAAGGAGATTCCGGCAAGATGGTGGTCATCGACCGGGTGGCCGACGATCCTTACATGAGCGCCGCCGGCATCTACGACGTACATCGCATCGCCAACAACGAGAAAGTGGTTCCCAGAGAGTGGGTGAACAAGGAAGGCAACTACGTGACCGAAGAGTTCATCGATTACGTGAAGCCCCTGATCCAGGGCGACTATCAGCCTTTCATGGTGAACGGTCTTCCTCAGCATCTGGTTCTGAAGAGGAAATAATCCTGACGGGCAGTCTTCCGCCAAAAAATAGCTTCATCAAAAAATGAAGTTTCAATTACGTACAAAAAAACGGTTCAAAGGGCAATTCCCTCTGAACCGTTTTTTATGTCTCCTCTTTTTCAAATATGCAGGATCACGGTAGCGATCCTGAAATACGCCAGCAGTGACAAAGCGTCCACGATGGTGGTGATAAAGGGACTGGCCATCACCGCCGGGTCAAAACCGATGCGTTTGGCCAAAATCGGCAGGACGCAGCCTACCACCATGGCCATGATCACCGCCGCCACCAGGGTCAGGCACACCACCAGGGCCACTTCCAGGCTCAGCCGGTCAAAGAGCATGAGCTTGGCAAAATTGGCCACCGCCAGAGCTGCGCCGCACAAAAGGGCCACCCGGATTTCCTTCCACAACACCCGGGGCACGTCCCGGTATTCGATCTCTCCCAGGGACAGCCCGCGGATGACGGTCACACTGGCCTGGCCCCCGGCATTGCCGCCAGTATCCATCAGCATGGGAATAAAGGCGGTGAGCGCCACGTAGACGCTGAGGGCATCCTCGAAAGAGGTGATGATCTGTCCGGTAAAAGTGGCTGACACCATCAAAAGCAGCAGCCAGGGAATCCTCTTTTTAAAAGTCTCCCAGATCCCCGTTTTCATATAGGGCTTGTCGCTGGGCACGATAGCCGCCATCTTTTCCATATCTTCCGTGGTCTCTTCTTCCAGGATATCCACGATATCGTCCACGGTGATGATGCCCACCAGGCGGTCCTCGTTGTCCACCACGGGCATGGCCGTGAAGTCATATTTTTTGAACTGGGCCGCAACTTCCTCCTGATCCATGAGGGTGTTGACGGAAATCACGTTCTCATGCATGATGTCTGAGATGACCTCGTCCTCCCCGCTGAGCAAGAGGTAACGAAGGGCCACCGTCCCCACCAGCTTCCTCTGGGCGTCCAGGACGTAGCAGATGTTGATAGTCTCCCGATCCACCCCCACCTTCCGGATCCGCTCAATGGCCTGTCCAACCGTCAGATTTTCCTTCAGATCCACGTACTCCACCGTCATGATGCTTCCGGCGGAGTCCTCCGGATAACGGAGCAGCTGGTTGATATCCCTGCGGGTCTCGGGGCTGGCGTTGGCCAGAAGCTTCTTCACCACGTTGGCCGGCATCTCCTCCAGCATGTCCACTGCATCGTCCGCCATCAGGTTGTCGATGATGTTGGCCGCCTCCCGTTCCGACAGGGAGGTGATGATCAGATGCTGGTTGTCCACGTCCAGGTACGAAAAAACGTCCGCCGCCAAATCCTTGGGCAGGATACGGAAGCACTTCAGCATTTCTTCCTCCTGCAAGTCTTCCATCAGGGCGGCGATATCCGCATCGTTCAGCTCGGCCAGGTGCTGGCGGAGCTTCGTATACTGCTTGCCATCCAACAGTTCCCTTAAAATCTCGATCTCCTGAATCTGTTCCATAAGCATTTCTCCTTTATGCAATTATAATCTGCACCGGCGGTGCTTCTGCGTTTCCCAGGACACGACCCGGGGAGGGGATTGTCCGTACTGCCCGTACTCGTTCCGTTCTTCAAAAACACCACCTCCTTTCGAAATGCTCGTTATTTTCCTCCAAGGGATCTCTTCGATACGTTCGTTATTTTCCTCCAAAGGATCACTTCGATACTGCTATTTTAACCGTTTGAAGATTCTTTGTCAACAAAATAGTATTCGTCCCTTTTTTCCCAGACCACCCTTCCGCCTGTAGCCTCCGTCAGCTCCCTGCGCAGTTCATCGTTGGTTTCCGCCGGGATCAATAAGACCAGCCTTACCTGGTCCGTATATTCGCTGGACAAGGGCGTGATCCCCTTTTGACCCAGCAAGTACTGGATCCTGCCCAGATCCGTGTAATTCGCCGTAATCTGAATCTCCTGGCCGGGACGTTCCACCCCGATGACGCATCGCTCCAAGGCAGCTTTGACGGCCTGAGTATAAGCTCTCACCAATCCGCCCGTGCCCAACAGGGTCCCTCCGAAATAACGGGTCACCACCACCGCCACATTGCGGATCCCTTCCCCCAGAAGCACCTCCAGCATGGGCCGGCCGGCCGTGCCGCTGGGTTCTCCGTCATCGCTGCACCGGGTCAGCTCTCCCCTCCTGCCGATCACGAAGGCGGAGCAGTTGTGCCTGGCGTCCCAATACTTTTTCTTCATCTCTTCGATAAAGGCGGCCGCTTCCTCTTCCGATTCCACCTTCCTAGCGGTGGCGATAAACCGGGATTTCTTCTCCACGATCTCCCCCGTGCCGCCTTCCAGCAGGATCCTGCAGCCCTTCTCAGGTATCGACCTCACCCCGTTCACCCTCCCTGCAACGCTTTTTCTTCCATAATAAATAACAATGTTATCATACAATATTTCGGGCATAAAAGCAAAAGAAATGTGAAACAATTCTTAATATTCCAAATAATGCTTTATTTACCTGAATTTTTTTGGTATAATAACATTGTTTTTATATACTGCAAATTCTCATTTCAACGATTTATATTTGTCATTATCAGATTGGAGTTTCTTATGAATTATAGCAGAAAAGGGGTTCGCGACCGTCAGAAAGCCTTGAATTCCAAGTCCACCAAGCTGGGCCGGAAGCTGGCGCTCACCGTTTTAATCGTGTTTTTGTTGGCCTGCGTCTCGGCAGGCATCATCGGCATCGCCACGGGCATTGGCATGTTCAAGGGAATCATCGCTTCCGCCCCCAAGATCCAGGTGGCGTCCCTGGTGCCCTCCGGACAGGTGTCCCACGTCTATGACAACCAGGGCAACGAGATCGACCGTTTCGTGGGCAGCAACGCCAACCGCATCATCGTGACCTGGGACCAGGTGCCCAAGCATCTGGGAGAAGCCTTTATCGCCATAGAGGATGAACGCTTCTATCAGCACAACGGTATCGACGTCAAGGCCCTGTTCCGGGCCGCCTATCAGTTCGTGATTTCCGGATTCCACAGGACCCAGGGTGGCAGCACCATCACCCAACAGGTCCTGAAGAACGCCATTTTCACGGACTGGACCAGCGAAGGCGACAACTATATCAAAAAGATCAAGAGAAAATTCCAGGAGCAGTATCTGGCCATCGAGGTGACCAAGAACACGGAAAAAGATCAGGTGCTCCTGGCCTATATGAACACCATCAACTGCGGCCAGAACACTTTGGGCGTGGAAGCCGCTTCCCAGCGGTATTTCGGGAAACCCTGCAGCGAACTGACCATATCGGAGTGCGCCGTCATCGCCAGCATCACCCAGAATCCCAGCCGCTACAATCCCATCAGCCATCCGGAGCACAACCAAGAGCGCCGGAAAGCCTGCTTGGACAAGATGCTGGAACTGGAATTCATCACCAAGGCGGAATATGATGCGGCCATCGCCGACACGGATGCGGTCTATGAAAGGATCCAAAACAGCAACACCCAGTATCTGGACAGCAATTCCAACACCGGCACTTATTTCACGGACGCTTTGCAGCGTCAGATCCAGGAGGATCTGGTGGAGCAGGGCATGAGTGAATCCATGGCCGTGAATCTGGTCATGTCCGGCGGTCTGAAGGTGTATTCCACCCTGGATTCAGAAATTCAGGCCATTGTGGACGCCTCCCTGGCCAGCCCAGACGTTTTCCCGGAAGCCAGTGACTGGGAATTGGATTACGCTCTTTCCGTCATAAATGAAGACGGCAGTTCCACCAACTACAGCAAGGAGAACATGGTAGCCTGGTTCAAGGAAAACGGAGATTCCTCCTTTGACCTGATTTTCAGTTCCCAGGACGAAGGCCTGGAAGCCATCGCCACCTATGAAGCGGCCATGGCTCCCGGCGTGGACGAAGAAAACATCGTCCACCGCTATTCCTTCACGGTACAGCCCCAGACCTCCGTGGTAGTGATCGATCAGCATACGGGCTACGTGGTGGCCATGGCGGGCGGCCGCGGCGCCAAAGAAGGCAGGCTCACCCTGAACCGGGCCACCAGTTCCACCCGTCAGCCCGGATCCACCTTCAAGATCCTGGCCGCCTATGCCCCGGCCCTGGATTCCGCAGGGCTGACCCTGGCCACCGTGTTCAATGACACGCCTTTCAATTATGAAGACGGGAAACCCGTTCACAACGACGACCGCACCTACACCAACAATGTGATGCCCATCCGCACGGCCATCTATCGGTCCCGGAACATCATTGCGGTGAAGACCCTCACCCAGATCGGGCCCCAGCTGGGCTTCGATTATCTGTTGAATTTCGGCTTCACCACCCTGGCCAACGGCAAACAAATCGGCAACCAGATCTTTTACGACAACAGACAGCCTCTGGCCATCGGCGGCATTACGGAGGGTGTAAAAAATATCGAGCTCTGCGCCGCTTACGCTTCCATCGCCAATATGGGCGCCTACATCGAACCCAAGCTCTATACACGGGTTCTGGATGCGGACGGCAATGTCCTCCTGGACAACACCGCCCCCAACAGCAGGCAGGTGATCAAGGAGACCACCGCTTATCTGCTCACCAGCGCCATGGTGGACGTGGTGACCGCCTCCGGGGCCACAGGCACCAGCGCCCGGTTCCCCAACATGGCCATCGCCGGCAAGACCGGTACTACCAACAACAATATGGACGTCTGGTTTGCGGGCTTTACCCCCTATTACACCTGTACCACCTGGGTGGGCTTTGACAACAACAACCGCTCCCTGACCAAGGAAGAGCGCCGCCTGGCCAGAACCCTCTGGAGAAGCATCATGTCCCAGGTTCACGAAGATCTGCCCAACGAACAATTCACCATTCCCGAGGGCATCGTCTCCCAGACGGTCTGCTCCAGGTCCGGCAAGCTGCCCATTCCCGGCCTGTGCGACGCCTTCCTGACCACGGAAATCTTTGCGGAAGGCAATGTCCCCAAGGAGAGCTGCGACATGCATTATCAGGGCCCCATCTGCCAGTTGGAGGGTCTCCCGGCTTCCCCGGAATGCCCCTACCAGGTGCAGGGCGTCTATAACCTTCAGTACGCCCCGGAAAGCGAGGCCCTCTGGTCCGGTTCCTCCACCGTGGTGAACCCGGACGGTTCCATCTCTTCGCCTCAATCCATGCCCAGATGTTCCCACAACGGGGCATATGTGGCCCCGAATCCGGAGTGAGGTACCCATTGACGGACCCCGAAGATGAAATTTCGGGAAAGGCCCTTTCCTGAAAAAACAGAAATTTCATCTTTTCATTCCAATCGTTTTCTGATATAATAAGTCTGTATGGGGATTCTCTATATTAGCCTGCAGAACAAGTCAGAAGATAGAAGGAGAACAGAATCATGCCTATGTATACGCCTGCCAAGGTAAATAATGAGATGGAATTGTGTGAAATCAACGATCCGGAAGGAAAACGGGAAATTGAAAGGGCCCTTCTGAGGAATCGCATTTCGTATTATATCCGCTGGCCTAAAACTTCTATCTTCAGCAAGAGGAAGGGCGTCTGCATCATTTGCGTCAACGAGAATTCCGTGGCCGAGGCAGAAGAGATCGTGCAGTCCGTTTGTGACGAGATGGGAATCCGGGTGCGATTTATCATGAAGCACTCCCGAAATGAATACTTATAATTTTTTGAAATAATTCATAATTTTGCTTGACAAAGATGTCATCTTTTGTTACAATACCAAACGGTGATTGCGAAAGGCAGTCCCGGAGCGCTGCTGTGGCTCAGTCGGTAGAGCGTCGCATTGGTAGTGCGGAGGTCACGGGTCCGATTCCCGTCAGCAGCTTTTTTCCATGTGCGGAAACCCACTTTTTATGCGGGCTTCCGCTTTCCTTTGTATCTAAAAATGTATTAGACAACTTTAGACAATTACAAGGCCTTGGAGATAAGGTCGAAAGTGGCCTCCTCCGGCAGGGGATTGCAAATAATCAAACATATATTTCCTATGCTCTTCTCCCTGCGCAGAGCTCCCTCTGCAGGCCCTGCGCCAGCTTCCGGTGCAGATCGGCCAGCTCCTCCTCCCGATACGATTCCATATGAAGATAACTGATCAAAGCGATCAGCCTGGCGCAGATCGTATAGGCCACGTAATCCGTCCCGAATTCCGCCGGAATCTCCCCCCTGTCCGCAGCCGCCTGAGCAATGTCTCGGAACAGGGTCATGGGACGGGTCTCCCGCCCGCCCCCTTCCACGGTTTTCTGGCGGATCAGCTGACCGATATAGGCGCTGTCCGTCAATAGGTGCAGGAACCGATAAAAGCATTTCCTTTCTCGAAAATTCCCCGTCACCCAGTCAAACAGGAAGTCGATCTGTCGTTCCAGGCTGTCCATGGCAGCCAACTGCGCTTCCAGCTTCGTTAAAATCTGGTTCATCAAAAACACCACGGCACAGGCGATGATCTCTTCCTTGGAATCAAAATAATCATACGCCGTCCCCTTGCCGATCCCGGCCCGTCCGGTAATGCCGGACACCGTCAGTTCCGAAAGATCCCTTCCTTCCTCCACGGCCTGGAGGACGGAGTCATATATCGCTCTCACTTTTTCCGGCAGTTCTTCCGGTTTCTCCAACCCCGTAATCTTAGCCATCCTTCTCAACCTCTCTTTGCGGCAAGCCGCTTCCCCGTCAACAATCCTCTCTTCCTGCCCTCGTCACTTTCTCCGTCCTTTTTGGGTTCCCGGATGAAATAATCATAGACGCAGGGGATCACCACCAGGGTCAGCAGGGTTCCGTAAAGCAGACCGCCGATGGTCACCACGGCCATGGGCCTCGCCATCTCGGACCCCATGTCATGGCTGAAAACCATGGTGGACAGGGCCAGGATGGTGGTCAAAGCCGTCATCAGCACGGGACGCAGCCTGGTGCGGCCGGCGGTCAGAATGGCTTCACGCTTTGGCATACCGCTTTCCCGCAGCTGGTTCATGTAATCGATGAGCACGATGCCGTTGTTGACGATGATACCGGACAGCATGACGAAACCGATCATGGCGATGACGCTGACCTCGCTTCCGCTCAAATACAGCCCCAGGAAGCCTCCGGTAAAGGCCAGCGGAATGGTAAACATAATGATGAAGGGCGACAGCAGGGACTGGAACTGAGCCACCATGATCAGGTACATGAACACCAGGGCCAGCAAAAGCATGAGAACCACCTGTTCCATGGCATCGTTGATGGTCTCGTTTTCCCCGGAAAACACCAGCTTGTAGCCGTCCGGCACCTCGTAATCCCGCAGGGCCTCTTCCAGATCTGCGGAAACCAGGCCCACGTTATAGCCCTTGGCGATGGATGCCGTCACCGACACGTAACGGTTTTGATCCGCCCGGCTGATGGAGCGCAGGGCTTCCGTATCCTGGAAGTCCGCAATGTCCTCCAGCTTGAGGGTGACGCTTTCTCCATCCTTCCCGGTGCCCGTCAGTTCGATGCCCTTTACCAGATCCCGGGTCAGCTCCAGATCATTTCCATCCATCACATAGACATTGTAATCCTTATCTGCGGACACCAGGGTGGTGGCGCTGGAAGCCTCCGCCAGTCTGGCATATACCTCCGTGAACACCTGGGCCACCGTAAGACCGTACTCCACGGCCTTGTCCTTGTCCACCACGATGCGCATTTCCGTGTCGGATTCCTCCATGCCGTCGGACACGTTCTCCGTTCCTTCGATTCCGGATACGATTGCGGCCACTTCGCCTGCGATCCGTCGGATTTCGTCCAGTTCCCGCCCCTGCACCTGGATGGAGATGCCGCTGCCGCCCAGTGCGCTTAAATCCATGCTGGAGCTGTCCACGGTGATATCCCCTTCCAGATCGGAAGTTCTCTCCCGAATCATCTCAGCCAAAGCCTCGTTGCTGGTAGATCTCTCTTCACTGGTGGTCACGTAGACCGTGGTACTGGTAGAACCTCCGCCGCCACCGGTGAGCAGGCTCATGGAGGAACCGCTGGTCATGGCTCCCACGTCCTGAATATCTTCCAGCTCCAGGATCCGTTCCACCACCTGGTCCGTCACTTCTGCAGTTTTGGACAGGGGCGTGCCTTCCTCCATGCTGACGTTTACCGTCAGCTGGGTGGAATCCATATCCGGCATAAAGGCTGTGCCCCGGCTCATGGCGGCCACGGCGCTGACAAACAATAGCGCCACCACCAGAAGCAGCACCAAAGGCTTCACCTTCAGGGCGAGGGACAAGGTCTTACCGTAAACATCCAACATTCCCCGGAAAAAGCGTCCTTCCCGCTTTTCCTTGGATTTGGTCAAAATCTTGGAGGACATGGCGGGCACCACCGTCAGGGCGATGAAAAGGCTGGCCAGCAGGGAATAGGCGATGGTCAGGCCCATGTCCACGAAAAGCTGCCTGGTGATTCCCTCCGTAAACACGATGGGCAGGAAGACGCAGATGGTGGTCAAAGTGGAGGCCATGATGGCGCCCGCCACCTCCCTGGCGCCTTCGATGGCCGCCTCCTGCATGGACATGCCCTCGCCCCTCATACGGTAAATGTTCTCAATCACCACGATGGAATTGTCCACCAACATACCGATGCCCAGGGCCAGGCCGGACAGGGAAATGACGTTCAGGGTCACGCCACTGAAATACATGCACACCACGGCCGTCACCAGGCTGATAGGAATGGAGCAGGCCACCACCAGAGTGGGTCTCAAATCTTTCAGGAAAAGGATCAGGATCAGGATGGCCAGCAAAGCGCCAAACAGGATATTGTTGATGATGGAGTCCATGACCAGATCGATGTAAACGCCCTGGTCCATCAGGGTGATCAAGGAAAGATCCTCATTTTCCTCCATCATGCGGTCAAAGCGTTCCAGCAGACGGTCGGACACCTCGCCGGTGGAGTATCCGGTCTGCTTCTGGATGGTCAACATCACACCGGCGCTGCCGTTGACATTGGTGTATATTTCATCGGAATTGTCCGTGTAAAACACCTCCGCCACGTCCCCCAGGGTGACCACCGGCACCCCGTCCATATGTAAATCCATCAACGGCAGCTTCTGAAGCTCTTCCACCGTGGATGGCCGGTCGCCGATCCGCACCAGGTAATCGATTCCTTCCTCCGTCACGTAGCCCGCAGGCATGGAAAAATTCTGAGCCGTCAAAAGGCCGGAAATCATGTCTATCGTCAGGATGTTCCCCATATCTGCGCTTTCATAGGCCTGTTCCTTGGCGTCGTCAAGCTGCTCCTGGCCCTCCAGAGCCTGTTTCTCCGCCTCGTCCAGCTGCGCTTCCCCGCTTTCAATCTGGGCCTTGGAAGCATCCATCTGGGCCTGGCCCATCTCCATTTGATACATCCCCAGCTGCATCTGGGTATAAGCGTTGGCGAACTCCATGGCGGCGGAAAGTTCTCCCTGCTCCACGGCCGCCAGACCCGCATTCACGGTATTCTGCTGTTGCTGCAGCTGCTGCAGGGAAGTATTCAGCCCTTCGATGTACTCTTCATAGCTTTTTCCATCGGTCAGAGCGTCAATGGAAGACTGCAGAATCTGCTGCTGGGCCGAAAGAGAAGTCTGAAGCAGAAGCAAATCCCTGCGCACCTCCGCAAAAGTGCCGGGATCCGCCCAATTTGCGTCATTCAGCCTTCCAATCAACGCTTCGTTCGTGCCCGCTATCTGTTTTACTGCGGCGCTTCCCATAATGTCCGATTTCAATTTTTGAATGGAATCCGTAAAATCTCCGGAAGGCGTGTAGTGATTCATGCTGTCAAAAAAGGCGTCCCCGGCGGACAAATCCCCAAGGCTCACGTCCCCGGCGGCTTCTCCCAGCATCTTCTCCTGCTCTTCCCCGATCAGGCCGACCGCCTGCTCCACCAGCGGCAGACTCGCATCCACTTCCTGGAGATTGGAATGAAGTCCCTGGATCGTGCTGACGCTGACCGTCATGGCCAGAACCGAGGCATCCACGACCTCCTTGGCGGACAATAACTGGGTCTTGGTCTGGGCGAGCTGGGTCAGGATGGTATTCTTCTGCTCGTCCAGCTGTTTTTGGCCGTCCTCCAACTGGGCCTTGCCTTCCGTCAGTTCCTCCTGCCCTTTTTCCAGTTCCTTCCGGCCGTTCACCAGCTCCTTCCGGCCGTCCACAATCTGCTGCAGGCCATCCGCCAGTTCTTCTTCCGCTTCCGCCATCTGGTCGTCTATGGCCGCAAATATCTTCTCATTTACCTTGTCTATCTTCTCCTGGCTCAGAATCACGTTGACGCTTTCGTCCAGAAGCCCGCTGGCGCTGACGCTGGCCACTCCCTCCAGGCTTTCCAGCTCAGGCACCACCTCGTCCTCCACGTAGGAACTGATCTCCCCTGCGTCCATGCCCTCCACGCCCACTGCGGCGATCATGACCGGCAGCATGTCGGGATTCAGCTTCATGATGATGGGACTTCCTATGGCATCGTCCCAGTAAGAACTGATCTGATCCAGGTTTTCCCGAATCTCCAGGGAAACGGAATCCATATTGGTGGACTGGGAAAATTCCAGGATGACCATGGAATAATTTTCCGAAGAAACGGAATTGATTCCCTCGATGTTGCTGACCGTGGCCATGCTGGCTTCCACCGGCTGGGTCACCTCCGCCTCCACGGTCTCCGGGCTGGCTCCCACGTAGGTCGTCATCACCACCACGTAAGGAAGCGTAATGCTGGGCAGCAAATCCGTGGTCATCCTGGTAAAGGACACCACGCCCAGCACAATGGCCAATACCACGCCCACCAGAACGGTATAAGGCTTCTTTACACTGAATTTAGAAATCATTCTCTATTCTCCTTCATAAAGTGCGGCACTGCGCTTTTTGCGCAAAACCACTTTTTATGTCTTTTGGATCTTTCGGATTCCAAAAACCGACCGGCCGGTCGGTCACCGTATTCGATTATAAGACCAGGGAAAAACAATGTCAAGAAATAGACAAGAATAGAAATCTTAAAAGAATATAAACAACGGCGGTTTATCCAACCGCCGTCACAGCATTCTGCGTATCTTGGTTTTCAACCTTTGGAGCGCATTGTCCGTAGATTTTTCATCCCTTCCCAGCACCCGTGCGATCTGGGAATAAGTCATTCCCGTGAGATACAGATCCAACACCTGTTTTTCAAAAGGACTGAGTTCCCTGTCGATCGCATTCTCCAGATATTCCACCCGTTCCTTGTCCAGGAAGGCGTCTTCCGGGCTCTGCTCCAGGGAATCCCCCAAAGTGTCCAGAAGTCCCGTCTCTCCCTTTTCCTCCTGCTCCATCGCCGCATAATAGGAAACATAGGTGTTCAGGGGCAAATGCTTCTTGCGGCGGGAAGCCTGAACCGCCGTGTAGAGCTGACGGCTGACGCAAAGATCCGCAAAGGTGGCAAAACTGGCATCCCGTCCGCTGTCATAATCCCGGACGGCCTTGAAAAGCCCGATCATGCCCTCTTGAATCAAGTCTTCGTTGTCCCCTCCCAGGATGTACATGGATTTGGCCTTGCTACGCACCAGATTTTTGTACTTGTCACAGATATAATCCATGATGCCTTCTTCTCCGCCCCGAAGACGGTCGATCAGCTCTTCCTCCGTGCAGCCCTCGTAAGCGCCATACCTATCCTTCATTTCGCCCCCCGCTTTCTCCCGTCCGGCCATTTCCCGGCGTCATCTCCGGCTCAGCCTTTTCCCCGATGCCAGGTCATCTCCGGTTCAGCCTTTTCTCCGTGATCCCATCAACTCAGATTCGACTCCTCCTCCGGTGTCGCATCATCTCCGGTTCAGGCCCTTCTCCGGCGTCAATACATCTCCGGCTCAGCCCCTTCTCTGGCGCAGGATCTCGTAAGCCAGCACTCCCGCCGCCACAGAAGCGTTGAGGGAATCGATATCCCCCTTCATGGGTATGGCCGCCGTCATGTCGCACTTTTCCCGCACCAACCGGCCCACGCCCTCCCCTTCGCCGCCGATGACAAGGCCTATGGGACCCTTCAGATTCAGGTCATACATGAGGGTGCCGTCCATGTCCGCACAGACGAACCACAAGCCCTCTTTTTTCAGATCCTCGATGGTCTGGGCCAGGTTGGTGACCCGGGCCACGGGAGTATAGTTCAGCGCTCCTGCGGAAGCCTTGGCCACTGCGGCCGTCAGTCCCGCCGCCCGGTTCTTGGGAAGGATCACCCCGTGGGCTCCGGCCAGGTTGGCGGTGCGGACGATGGCCCCCAGGTTGTGGGGATCCTCAATGCCGTCCAGCAGGATCAGGAAAGGATCCTCCCCTTTCCTGCGGGGTGCCGCCAAAATGTCCTCCACCTCCGCATATTCGTAGGCTGCGGCGTAAGCGATCACGCCCTGGTGCCTGCCGGTCTCCGACATCTGGTCCAGCCGTTCCCTGGTCACGTACTTGACCAGGGTCCCGTGCTTCTTCGCCTCCCGCTTGATGGTCATAATCGGCCCGTCCTGGCAGTTCTCCAGGACAAAAAGCTTGTCGATGGGCTTGCCGGAACGATATGCCTCGATCACGGCGTTCCTGCCTTCTATCACAGATTCCTGATTCGTCAAACTCTCCATTGCAGTATCCATCCTCTCCGCCGCTTTATTTCTCCTGCGCCAGCCCCGCAGCTTCCAGGCCCCGGCGGATCAGCTCCAGCACCCGCTCCATCCGGTCCGTCAAATACAGGTAGCCGAACAGGGCTTCCAGGCCCGTGGCCTTGTGATATTCTCCCCGGGTGGCGTTCTTGGCCGAAGTGTAGGACTTGGCGTTGCGCCCCCGCCGATAAACCTCCTCTTCCTCCTCCGTCAGAGAAGGAAGCAGGGCCTCCGCCATCAGAGCCTGGGCGGGAGCCTTGACGAGGCGGGTGACCCTCCTGTTCAGCTCGTTCACAGGCCGATTGCCCTGGTCAACCACCGCAGTGCGGAGCACCAATTCATAGACCGCATCCCCGATATAAGCCAGGGTCAGGGGAGAATAAGTCCTCACGTCCTGTCCAGGACAATCGAAGGATCGCCTAATCTGTTCCAAAAGCCCTTCCGAAGCCTTTACGCTCTCTTCCATTTCACTCCTTCTCGGGTATCCTCCAGGAGGATCCCCTTTTCCAGAAGCTCGCTGCGGATCTGATCCGCCCGGCCGTAATTCTTGGCCTTTCTGGCCGCCTGCCTTTCCTCGATCAGGGCCTCGATCTCTTCGTCCAGCATTTCTTCCTTCCTCTCCACGATGAGGCCGCAGATATCCGCCAGGCCCAGGATTTTGGCCTTCAAGGCCTCCAAAAAAGCCTTGCTGTGAGGTTCCGCCGCCTTGGTGTTGCAGAATTTCACCAGTTCGAAGATCACGGAAAGGGCGTCTGCCGTGTTGAAGTCGTCATCCATGACCTCGTCAAACTTTTCCTCATAGGAAGCCGCTTCCCGCAGCAGCTCTTTTTCCTCCTCCGTCAATTCCCCGGAACGTTCGGAGGACGTCGGCTCTCCCGAAACCCCTTTCCCGATCAAATAATTCAAGTTCTCCACGCTGGTCGCAATGCGCTCATAGCCGTTTTTCGCCGCCTCCATCAGCTCGGCGCTGAAATTCAGGGGGCTCCTGTAATGGGCGGACAGCATGAAGAAGCGCAGGACCTGGGGATCATATTTTTCCAGGATTTCCCGGACGGTAAAGAAATTTCCCGCCGACTTGGACATTTTCCGATTATCGATGTTCAGGAAGGCGTTGTGCATCCAGTATTTGGCAAAAGGCTTGCCGTTGGCGGCCTCAGACTGGGCGATCTCGTTCTCATGATGGGGAAAGATCAGATCCTCCCCGCCGGCATGGATGTCGATCTCCTCTCCCAGATAACGCTTGCTCATGACGGAGCACTCGATATGCCAGCCCGGACGACCGTCGCACCAGGGAGACTCCCAGCTGGGCTCTCCCTCCTTCTTGGGCTTCCAAAGCACGAAATCCAGGGGATCCTCCTTTTGATCCTCCCCGGTGACCAGAAGGGAGCGGTTTCCTCCCCGAAGGTCGTCCAGATTCTTGTGGGACAGCTTGCCATAGCCCGGAAAGCTTCTGGTCCGGAAATACACCGTGCCGTCCGGAACAGGATAAGCGTGGTTCTTGTGGATCAGGGTCTCGATCATTTCCAGCATTCCATCGATCTCCTGGGTGGCCTGGGGATGGGTGGTGGCGGGCTTCACGTTCAGGGCCTGCATATCTTTCTTGCATTCCGCAATGAAACGCTGAGAAATCACCTCGGAATCCACGCCCTCCTCGTTGGCTTTTTTGATGATCTTGTCATCCACGTCCGTGAAGTTGGACACATAATTGACCTCGTAGCCCTTGTGCTCCAGGTAGCGCCGCACGGTGTCAAAGACGATCATGGGGCGGGCGTTGCCGATGTGGATGTAATTGTACACGGTGGGCCCGCAGACGTACATCTTCACCTTGCCCGGCTCTATGGGCACGAAGTCCTCCTTGGATTTGCTTAAAGTATTGTATATTTGAATGCTCATTGTATTGTCCTCCTGTTTTCCGATTCTATCGGGGCTTCCGGCGGCTCCGCTGCTTTCTGCGTTCCCGGCATCTGCGGCACTTCCGCAACTTCCTACATTCCCGGCATTTCTGCGCTTTTCTTCGTCTGCAACACCTCTGCTTCCCTTTGCGTCCCCGGCGGCTCGGCGTCTTTCAGCATCTGTGGTGTCTCCGCTTCCCTTTGCGTTTCCGAAGCCTCCGCATCCTTCTGCTTCTGCAGCTCCCTGCGCAGCAGGCGCACCTCGTCTTCCATATTAAGCAGGCGGTTCACCAGTTCGGTGTTGGCCTGCTGCAGACAGAGGATGTCCTCCCGCACCGGATCCGGCAGATCCGTCTGGTTCATGGTCTCCCTTGGCAGGGCCTGGTTATTACGCTTCACCACCCGGCCCGGCACCCCTACCACGGTGGAATTCGGAGGCACCTCGCTTAGCACCACGCTTCCCGCCCCGATCTTGGAGTTGGCCCCTATGGTGAAAGATCCCAGCACCTTGGCCCCGGCGCTGATCATCACGTTATCCTCAATGGTGGGATGCCGCTTGCCGTGCTCCTTGCCGGTGCCCCCCAGGGTCACCCCCTGGTACAGGGTCACGTTATTG
>CANQPH010000028.1 GCA_947625675.1 uncultured Acetatifactor sp. | reverse complement strand
GTTGGCCCGGGAATCCCTGGCAAAATTCCTGGAGCCCCGCCAGGCCAACGCCTATGCCCTGCACCATGCCAAGGGGATGCACGATCATCAAAGGAAGGCGGACCCATCTAAGCGGGTGATGATCCTGACCCGTTCCGGCTATCCTTCCATTCAGCGGTACGGAGCGGTCCTCTGGTCCGGCGACATTGCGGCTTCCTGGGAAGTGCTCAGGAAGCAGATCATGGTGGGGCTGCAGATGAGCGCCAGCGGCTTCCCTTACTGGACCTTGGACGTCGGAGCTTTTTTCACCAAGCCACAGAGAGTGGGAAAGCGGCGGGATCTGCGAAATCAGGAAGCGGAACCGGGGCAGCGGGAAGGGGAAGCGGAACAGAGCCGGCAGGAAGAGAGAGAGTTGCTGCGCCCCTGGTTCTGGAACGGGGATTACGAGGACGGCGTGGCGGACAAGGGCTATTGCGAGCTGTATGTCAGATGGCTTCAGTACGGGACTTTCCTGCCCGTAATGCGCTCCCACGGCACGGACACCCCCCGGGAGCCCTGGCGTTTCGGGGAAGCGGGGACGGCGTATTACGACGCCATCGTGAAATATATTCGGCTGCGTTACCGGCTGGTGCCCTATATTTACAGCCTGGCCTACCAGGTGTACCGGGAGGACGCCATGCTGATGCGAGGGCTGCTTTTCGACTATCCGGAAGAGGAACGGGCGGCGGAGGTCACCGATCAGTATCTTTTCGGGGATTTCCTGGTGTGCCCCGTAACTCATCCCGTGGAATACGGTCCGGGCAGCACGCCGGTGGATGGAGTGCCGGAGAGGCGGGTATATTTGCCGGGGAAGGATCTCTGGTACGATTATGAGACGGGAGAGGTTTTCCGGGGCGGTCAAGAGATTCTGGCAAAAGCCCCTCTGGAGAAGATGCCCCTGTATATCCGCAGCGGAAGCATTCTGCCCGTGAATGCGGGGGAAAATACAAAGGCATCGGTTTTTCGGCACACCGGAGCCAGAAGCATTTTGCACGTGAATGCGGAGGAAACTGTCGAGAAGGAAAATGCCGAAAGGGAAAACTCCAGGGAGGGAAGCTGCCGGGAAGGAAGTCGCCGGAAGGGAAATGTCAACTTGTATCGGCCCCGGCTGCCGGAAAAGATCACCGTCGAGATCTATGGCGGCGGGAACGGCCGGTTCCTCTATTATCTGGACAGCGGCAACGGGTATGAATATCAGAAGGGCGAATATGCCGCCCTTCGGCTGACCTGGGCGGACGGCGAGCGGGCGTTTACCATCGATGATGTGGAAGGTAGCTATGGATATCCGAAACAATGGGAACTGCGGCTTCTGATGCCGGATGGCCGCAGATTCTGCCGGGAAGTGACTTATGAGGGTCGGCAGATTCGTGTTGAATTCTGACGGAGCGCACCGGAACTCTTCCTTATAAAATGACCAGGGGCGTCTCATATTCGTTTCGGATGGGACGCCCCGTTTTGCCTCCCTGGACGGCGTTATAAATGTGGCTGGCCAGGATATCCTCCTGCAGCAGCGCCAGGGCGTCCCCCTCCAGGATGCGGTCCGCATCCGCCAGTTTGCTGACCAGCGGAATGGAGGAATGCTCCTTGACGGCGGCCAGGAGGGGGGCGGAAGCCTTGCGAAAGCCCAGGATCCGGGCATAGGGCGCATAATCCAGGGCCCGGAACCGTTCCTGTTTTTCTCTGGTCTGGCCTAGGAGGATGTGCATCAGACAGCGGCTCAGGCGGGTATAGGTCATATCCTTGGTCTTCAGAAGCTGACAAAAGCTTTCGTAATCTTGATATTGGAACAGCTTATTGCGGATGCGGTCCGATAATTCGGGGGTCACGTCCGCATATTTTGTATAGCCTTCTTTTTCTTCCTGCAAAAGGCGGTAAGAGAGAAGCAGAGAAAAATCCAGAGGCTCCACGGGAGGGCAGTTTTTCAGGGCGTTCTGCAGGACGGTCAGGGCTTCCGGCGGGATCTGGGCGCAGACGCCGAGGGATTGACCATATGGGTCGGTGGAGAGCAAGGCCTTGCGCAGGGCCAGGGCGGAGGCGAAGGCGGCTTCCGTTTTCTCGTCACGGGAAGCCTTCCCCGCAGTGGCATGGGTGTTGTACGGGAAAGCCTCTTCGACGAAAGTGTGGGAAGTTTTCCCGGCAGGAGCAGGAGTGTTGCCCGGGAGAGTTTCTCCGACGAAAGTGCGGGACGATTTCTCTGCAGGAGTAGGGGTGTCATCCGAGGGTGCCTCTCCGGCAGGAAGAAGGATGCCTTCCGCCTTGCAGCCGGAGCTTAGCTCTTCCTCGTGATACCCTGCCCCCAGCCGCCGCACCGTCAGGGGTTGGATGGATCTGCCCCTTCTGCGCAGGGCTTTGCAGTATTCGATGCCCAGGATATTGTTGGGGGCGTTCAGAATTTCCTCTAAATGGGGGAAAAGAGGGAGACATTCCCGCAGGGCCGCCGCCCGGGCGGAAGGAAAGGAGCGCCCCTCCTGCAGGCCTTTTCGGAGGGCGTTCTGAAAATCTTCCGGCTCCCTGGCCAGAAGCTCTGCGATCTCCATCAGGGCGGATTCCTCTCCCCATTCGCTGCCGAAGGCCAGACGGTCCACTACCCCCAGCTTGTCCAGAAGGGCGCAGCCTCCGGCGGCAAAAAACTCCGCACTGCCCAGGGCCCAATAGACGGGCAGCTCCAGCACCAGATCCGCCCCGCAGCGAAGGGCCATTTCCGCCCGGGCGTATTTGGACAGGAGGGCGGGTTCTCCCCGCTGGGTGAAATCCCCGCTCATGACGACGATGGTATAATCCGCCCCCGTGCGCTGTTTGGAGGCCTCAAGCTGATATTCATGCCCTTTGTGAAAGGGATTGTACTCCGCAATAATACCGTTGACCCGCATCCTTCCGGCTCCTTTTGTTCGGTGTTTTAAACAAGGGAAGACCTTGTTTTGTACTTGAAAACATACATTATAGCAAATTTTATATCTTGTACAATGCATCTCTTTTTAGTATAATATAAGAAATGGGGTTTGTTAAGTCCCCAAATTTCAAAATGATCGGCTGCGGGGAATCCGCCGGGAAGGAGCAGAAAATGTCTTATATTGATAAGATCAAGGAGAGAGCGAGGATTGACAAGAAGACCATCGTGCTGCCGGAGTCCAATGACAAAAGGACGCTGATCGCAGCGGCCAAGATTCTGGAAGAGAAGATTGCCAATGTCATCATGGTGGGCAACGAGGAGAAGATCATGGACGGCGCAGGATGGCTGGAAGTGGATCTGACGGGAGTGGAGATCATCAATCCCCTCACCACGCCCAAGCTGGACGATTACGTGAATCTTTTGTATGAGACGAGGAAAAACAAGGGCATGACCCCGGAACTGGCCAGGGAGACCCTGCTGAAGGACAATCTGACTTTCGGTATCGTGATGGTGAAGGCGGGAGATGCGGACGGCATGGTGGCGGGAGCCTGCCATTCCACTGCGGATACCCTGCGTCCGGCTCTGCAGATCCTGAAGACCGCTCCCGGCGTGAAGCTGGTATCCGCCTTCTTCGTGATGGATACCAAGTTCAAGGAGTTCGGGGATGACGGCACCTTCGTGTTCGCCGACTGTGGCCTGAACCAGGATCCCACGGCGGAAGAGCTGGCGGCCATTGCGGACACCTCCGCCAGAAGCTTCAAGTCCCTGGTGGGCCCCAAGCCCGTCATCGCCATGCTGAGCCATTCCACCAAGGGCAGCGCCAAGCATCCGCTGGTGGACAAGGTGGCGGAGGCCACCCGGATCGCCCAGGAGCAGTATCCCAACCTGGTGATCGACGGCGAACTGCAGACCGATGCGGCCCTGGTGCCCAACGTGGCCAAGTCCAAGGCGCCCGGAAGCCCCGCCGCCGGTAAGGCCAACGTGCTGATCTTCCCCAACCTGGATGCGGGCAACATCGGTTACAAGCTGGTGCAGAGGCTGGGCGGAGCGGAAGCTTACGGTCCCATGCTTCAGGGAATCGCCAAGCCGGTCAACGATCTGTCCAGAGGATGCTCCTGGCAGGACATCGTGGGCGTGGTGGCCCTGACGGCGGTACAGGCCCAGCTGGTGTAAGAAGCGCTGCAGCAGGAAAAATAGGAGCCCAGCTGGTATAAAAGCGTCGCAGCGGCAGGGAAAACAGAAGCCTGGCCGGTGTAAGAAGCGCTGCGGCAGGAAAAATAGAAGCCCCACCGGGTAGAAAGGCGCTGCGGCGGTTAAAAGGAAAAACAGGAATAAGGAGGTAGGATAAAGAAATGAATATTTTAGTCATTAATTGCGGAAGTTCTTCGCTGAAATTTCAGCTGATCGATTCGGAGTCTGAGCAGTGCGTGGCCAAGGGGCTTTGCGAGCGCATCGGCATCGATGGCAGCATGATCACCTATGCGCCGGCGGGAGGGGAGAAGGAAGTGACCGTGACCCCCATGGCGGATCATACGGACGCCATCCGTCTGGTGCTGGAAGCCCTGACCAACGAGAAGACCGGCGTGGTGAAGAGCCTTGCGGAGATCGGGGCCGTGGGACACCGGGTGGTGCACGGCGGAGAGAAGTTCTCCGGATCCGTGGTGATCACGGAGGAGGTGCTGGCGGCGGTGGAAGAGTGCAACGACCTGGCCCCGCTCCACAATCCCGCCAATCTCATCGGCATCGACGCCTGCAGGAAGCTGATGCCGGACACCCCCATGGTGGGCGTTTTCGACACCGCTTTCCATCAGACCATGCCGGAAGAGGCTTATCTCTACGGACTTCCCTATGAATATTATCAGAAATACAAGATCCGCCGTTACGGCTTCCACGGCACCAGCCATTCCTACGTGTCCAAGAGGGCTGCGGAGGTGCTGGAGGTTCCTTACGAGGATCTGAAGATCATCGTGTGCCACCTGGGCAACGGCGCCAGCGTGTCCGCCGTGAAATACGGCAAGTGCGTGGATACCTCCATGGGTCTGACTCCCCTGGAGGGACTGATTATGGGCACCCGTTCCGGAGACATGGATCCCGCCATCATCGAGTTCATCGCCCACAAGGAAGGCAAGAGCATCGATGAGATTATGACGATCCTGAACAAAAAATCCGGGGTGCTGGGTCTGTCCGACAACCTTTCCTCCGATTTCCGGGATCTGGAAGCGGGCTACAATGCGGGGGACGAGAACGCCGTCCGGGCCATGAAGACTTATTGCTACCGGGTGGCCAAGTACGTCGGCGCCTATGCCGCCGCCATGAACGGAGTGGACGTGATCTGCTTTACCGCCGGTATAGGGGAGAACGGTCCCCTGGTTCGGAACATGACCTGTTCCTACCTGGGATATCTGGGCGTGACCCTGGATGAAGCGGCCAATCAGAAGCGGGGCGAGGATCTGGTGATCACCACTCCCAGCTCCGGAACCAAGGTGATGGTGATTTCCACCAACGAGGAACTGGCCATCGCCAGGGAGACCCTTCGCCTGGTAGGATGAAAATTGATAATTAGAAATTTCAATTCTGCCTGATTGATGGCGGAATGCGAAGAAAAGCGTAATTTGAACGCAATGTTTATAAAGTGAAAAAGTTGTTTTATAATAAGAAAAACCCCTGGATTTCGCTCCAGGGGCTTTTTTTATGCCCTTTTTTGATAAAAAAACGGAAAAACGCTCTGCGTTTTGTCATTCCGAAAGAAATACCGCCCGAAATATTTGTTGTTTTTTTTGGAAAATCCATGGATTGCCACGGGATGATTATGCAAAATATGTAAGATAAAAAATAAAAAAGAAAAAATGCGGTCATTTTTGCACAGTTTTCATCAGTAATTGATTAGAAATCAATAAGAGATGATAATATAATTAACTTAACTGAATTGAATTGCCGTCTTGACGGCGAAGGATTCGGAAAACTCGATTAAGGAGGGAGAGCAAGCATGAGACGAAGTGGTACAATACCTTCCCGTCAGAACATGGGACGAAGCCTGAAAAGAGTCATGGCTCTGTGTCTGTCCGTATCTCTGGCGTGTTTCGGCGGCCCGGTGGTTCATGCTTCGGAAACCGGCAAGGAAAGCACCGCCGGACTGAAGCTCAGTGAAAAGTATACCGGCTTTGAAGGTATTGACGTGGAATGGGACTATGGAAGTGACCAGAGTGCGGCTTACTATGAGTATGAAGAAGCCCATGCGGCCGTGGCGGATGCAACAGATCCCATTGAGATCCCCTTGGATGCCCTTTCCGGAGAGACGGGACCTTTGGCTGTGACCAGCTTTGAAGGGCGGGACGCCGTACTTTCCGACAAGGCTTCCAAATATCTGGAGTTTGAGGTGGACATTCCTCAGACGGCCAATTACCAGATAGAGGTGGATTATTATCTGCCGAGCTCCGATTCGGATCCCGGTAAGAGGGCTTTTTATCTGGATGGAGAATATCCGTTTACAGAGAGCGGCGACATCTCCTTCGATCGGTTTTTCGAGGATAACGGCGAACCGAAGATCAACAGTCTGGGCGATGAGACGAGACCTTCCCAGGTGACGATCCCCGGCTGGCGCACGGCGAGACTCAAGGATACCTCCGGAATGTATCCCCTGCCTTTCGTATTTGACCTGGAGGCCGGGAAGCATACCCTCCGCTTTACCTATATGAAGATGGACATGTACATAAGCGGCATCCGCCTGGTGGCTCCCGAAAGGGTGCGCCCCTATGCGGAGGTGAAGGCGGAATATGACGCCAAGGGTTATCAGCCGGCGTCCTGCGAGACGGTGAACTTTGAAGCGGAGCTGAATGCCGTGGAGAAGAACGACCCCACCCTGCGCCGGGAAAATGACGGCGATCCCCTGGTGAGCCCGGCCTCCAAGACCACGAGAAAGCTGAACGTCATGGGCGCTTACAGATGGCGTTCCGGCAACCAGAGCATCACCTGGGAGTTTGACGTTCCTCAGGATGGTTTGTACAAGCTCGGCATGTACGTGAAGCAGTCCTGGAATGACGGACTTCCTTCCTATCGTTCCATCGCCATTGACGGAGCCATTCCTTTCGAAGAACTGTTGGAGTACAAGTTTGAGTACGATACCAGGTGGTCCTTTGAAACCCTTTCCGACAAGGAAGGCAATCCTTATGAATTTTATCTGACGGCGGGCACCCATACCATCACCATGACGGTGGTGATGGGGGAGATCGGTGACGTCCTGAACTCCATCGGGGAGGACATCACCCGCCTGTCCGATATGCTGCTGAAGATCACTTTGCTGGCGGGCAGCGAGCCCGACCCCAACTATGACTACCGGTTCTTCACGGCGATCCCGGATCTGGAAGAGAACATGCGGATCCTGGCGGAAAGCATGACGGAGAAGTATGACATGGTGGCCAATTTTGCGGACAAGACCCCTGCCATGGCCAACAACTTTCTGACCATCCGTTCGCAGCTGGAGGAGATGCTGGAGGATCCCTTCATCATCGCCAAGAGGACGGGAGATTTGAACAGCGCACAGGAAAGCCTGAGCAACTGGTTCCTGTCCTTGCAGGAAGAACCGCTGGTGATCGATTACTTTAAGGTAGGTTCCCCTTCGGAGGAGTGGAAGAGCAAGTCCTCCAATTTCTTCCAGAGGTTCGGAGCGACCTTCGCACAGTTCTTCAATTCCTTCTTCAAGGACTATGATAATGTAGGAAGCGTGCTGGGCGACGACGTGGTCATCGACACCACCATCAATGTCTGGATCGCCAGAGGTACCGAGTGGGCCGAGGTGATCAAGGAGCTGGCGGACGAGACCTTCACCCCGGAGACCGGGATCGCCATCAACGTCAATGTGCTCCCGGCTTCCCAGCTGAACGCCGGCAACGTGAACGCCCTGATGCTTTCCATCACTTCCGGCAAGGCGCCTGACGTGGCCCTGGGCGTGGACATCACCTCGCCCGTGGAATTCGCCATCCGTGACCAGGTGTATGACATGTCGAAGTTCGACGGTTTTGACGAGGTGAAGAGCCGTTTCGTGGAAGCCACCCTCACGCCCTATGAATACATGGGCGGCACCTATGCCATCCCGGAGACCATGAACTTCAACGTCATGTTCTACCGCAGGGATCTGATGAGCAGCATGGGAATCGACTTGCCCGAGACCCGTCAGCAGCTGTATGACTACGTGCTGCCGGTGCTGTATCAGAACGGGTTGGATTTCTATTTCGCAAGAGAGTTTACCCAGTTCCTGTTCCAGAACGGCGGGGACTATTATACGGAGGACGGCATGCAGTCGGCTCTGGACACGCCGGAAGCCTACCGGGCCTTCAAGGAGTACACGGAGCTGTTCACCAACTACGGCGTACCCGAGACTGCCAACTTCTATCAATACATGCGGTCCGGCATCATGCCTCTGGGCATCGGCGATTACAACACTTACATGCAGTTGTCCGTGGCCGCTCCCGAGATCGCCGGTAAATGGGGGATCGCCCCGATCCCCGGCGTGGAGAGGGAGGACGGCACCATCGACCGCACGGCCGGAGCCATTACGGACAAGGGCGACATCATCATGAAGCAGAGCACCCATCCCGAGGAGAGCTGGGAGTTTCTGAAGTGGTGGTCCAGCACGGAGGTGCAGACCAGATTCGCCAAGGAAGTGGAGGCCCTGATGGGCGCTGAGGCCCGTTGGAATTCCGCCAACAAGGAAGCGTTCCTGAGCTTGTCCTGGAACGAGGACGAGCTGGCCGTTTTCGAAGAGATGTGGAAGTGGGCCAAGGAGACTCCTACGGTCCTGGGCGGCTACTTTACCGCAAGACATATGACCAATGCATGGACGACAGTCGTTATCAGTGGCGGCGATGTGAGAGAAGCGCTGGAACAGGCGGTGAAAGACATCAATCGTGAGCTACGAACCAAACAGGAAGAATATGGGATAATAAGAGATGAATAGTAAAAATCTGACTTTAGGGACACGCATCAAGCGTTTCTGGCATAAAAATTGGATGGGCTACTTGTTCCTGGCCCCCTTCGTGATCTTATTCACGATATTCGTTGTGACTCCCGTGTTGTGGGCTGTGGGCTTAAGCTTTACGGATTACAATATGATGCAGACGCCTCATTTCGTGGGACTCAACAACTACAAGCTGCTCTTTCTGGATGACGAGGTGTTCCTGACCGCTCTGGCCAATACCCTGACCTTTGCGGTGATCACGGGCCCTGCCGGCTACCTTCTGTCCTTCTTCGCCGCCTGGGTCATCAACCAGTTAAAATTTAAAAGAGCATTTGCCCTGGCGTTCTATGCGCCTTCCATTACCAGCGGCGTGGCCATGTCAGCGGTGTGGCTGGTCATCTTCTCCAGCGACCGTTACGGCTACCTGAACGATTTCCTGCTTAACATCGGCCTGATCGATTCGCCCATCCTGTGGAACACGGACCCGAACTACATCATGACCGTGGTAATGGTGATCTCTCTCTGGATGAGTATGGGTACCGGATTCCTGGTATTCCTTGCCGGACTTCAGAACGTGCCCAGATCCTATTATGAAGCAGCCGCCATCGACGGCGTGAAGAACAAGTTCCAGGAGCTGATCTATGTGACGCTCCCGATGATGAAGCCGCAGCTTCTGTTCGGCGCCATCAACGCCATCACCGGAGCCTTCGGCGTCTTCGATATCGCCGTGTCCGTGGCCGGCATGCCCAGCCCCAACTACGCCGGACATACCATTGTGGCCCACTTGTATGACTACGCATTTATCCGGTTCCAGATGGGTTATGCGTCGGCGGTGGCAGTCGTGTTGTTTGTTCTGACATTCACTCTGGGCAGGATCGTGTTCCGTCTGCTGTCCTCCAAGGACGAGTAGGAAAGCGTAGAGTAGAAAGAGAGGGTTTCTTATGATTAAGATTAAATGGTTCAGAGGCCAGTGGCTGCACATCACCTTCGCCAAGATAGCGTTGTATGCGGTCATGCTGTGCCTGGTGGCGTTTACGGCGCTCCCCCTGATCTATCTGGTCTCCACGGCTTTCAAGCCCATGGACGAGCTGTTCGTATACCCGCCCGCATTTTTCGTGAAGCATCCCACCACGGTCAACTTCAGTGACCTGGTGGTTTCCCTGGGAAGCTCTACGGTGCCTTTCCTGCGGTACGCCTTCAACAGCGTGGTGGTCACCCTTACGATCGTGTTCCTCACCGTGGTGGTATCCGCCCTTGGAGCCTATTCTCTGGTGAAGTTCAAGCCTCCCGGAGGAAATTTTCTGTTCAACCTGATTTTGATGGCATTGATGTTCTCGCCTCATGTGACCAGGATCCCCAGCTACCTGGTGGTGAACTCCCTGGGACTGATCAATACCTATGGGGCCCTGATCCTTCCCAACATCGCCGTGGCTTACAATATCTTCCTGATGAAGCAGTTCATCGAGCAGTATCCGGACGAGCTGCTGGAAGCGGCCAGGATCGATGGAGCGGGAGAGTTCAGGATTTTCATACAAATGGTCATGCCCGCCCTGAAGCCCGCCTGGGCGACTCTGGTGGTTATGTCCTTTGTCAGCAACTGGAACGATTACTTTTCGCCACTGATCTACGTGACCAGCCAGGCCATGAAGACCCTTCCGCTGGCCCTTCAGACAATTTCCGGCGGTGCGGCCGCCGTGTCGGTAGGCCGTGCGGGAGCTACTGCGGCGGCGACCTTCTGTATGACGGTTCCTACGGTGATCATCTTTACCGCCATGCAGGGTCAGGTTATGGAGACTATGGTTTACTCCGGTATCAAGGAGTAATGAGGATGGAGGGATAAAGTGAAACTTAAGAGAATTGGCGCAAGCCTGCTCACATGTCTCCTGTTCGTGATGCTGGTCTCCACGGATGTTTATGCAAGCAGCAGCACGGGAGCGCAGAATTATGTGACCGGCAACGACAGTTACCGGATGCCGATTCCTCAGTGTTACAATGTTGTGGAGACGATCAACAACATCGGCGCCTTCGAGGATGAGGAACGGTATTTCAAGAATCCGCAGGATATTTTTGTGGACAGTTATGACAATGTGTATATTGTGGATACCGGCTACAACCGTATCGTGAAGATGAACAGCGACATGGAGACGGTCAATATCTTCTACGGGGACGAGGAATCGGGCAGCTTCAACGCTCCCGAGGGCATCTTCGTGGAGGACGACGGGGACATGTACCTGGCCGACACGGGCAACAAGCGCATCCTGCACCTGAGCCCGGAAGGAAAGTTCGTGGAGCAGTTCACCAACCCGGATTCCGAGCTGACCAGCGGGGCGGCCTTCAACCCCAGCAAGCTGGTGGTGAGCCCTACCGGCTACATGTACGTGGTCCGCGGTGAGAACATCATGGCCATCGACGGCAGCGGCGGCTTCAGCGGTCTGTACGGCCAGACGGACATCGGTTACAACCTGACGGAAATGATCCTGCGGGTGGTGGCCAGCGAGCAGCAGAAGAAGTCCATCGTGAAGAGGACGGCTTCTTCCTATATCAATGTGACGATGGGTTCCGATGGCATGATCTACGCCACCAGCATGGAGCGTGAAGAGGGCGAGATCAAGAAGCTGAACTCCATCGGTACCAATGTTTACAGAAAGTACAAGACGGTGGGCAATTCCATCAGCAACCCCATCACGGAGTTCATCGAGAAAAAGCTGCTCAAGTCCGTGGTGGCCAGCAACTCCTTCAAATTCGGCGAATACTTCGATGATGAAGGGATGTATATGGAGCCCATTTTCCGGGATATCGCCGTGGATGACGACGGGATCGTGACGGTCATCGAGGAGCTGAACGGCAAGGTATATCAGTATGACCAGGAAGGCAACATGCTGGTGGCCTTCGGCGGCAAGGGCGAGAGTGCGGGAACCTTCACCATGCCTTCCGCCATCGACGTGGACAGCAAGGGCAACATCTATATCCTGGACCGGATCAACGCCAATGTGCAGATTTTTGAGCCTACGGAGTTCATCCTCCTGGTGCATCAGGCCGCTACCAGATACGGGGAAGGCGACTACACCGCTTCCTACGATCTGTGGCAGAAGGTGCTGGACATCGACGAGAACTACGACCTGGCTCACGTGGGAATTGCCAAGACCTATTATAAGCAGGGCGAATTCAAGCTTTCCATGGATGAAAGCAAGCTGGTGTCGGACAGAGACGTATACACCCAGGCCTTTGACGAATACGTCTACGTGGTGCTGCGTCAGAACTTCGTCCTGGTCCTGGTGATCGCATTGGCGATCATCGTGGGAGTCCTGTTGCTGGTCAGTTATCTGATCAAGACTTCCAAGAAGGCTTACTGGAGCTTCCTGAACGAGAAGACCAAAAAGATGGGCGTGGTACAGGGCCTGAAATATGCCTTCCACATGGTGCTGCATCCCATAGACGCCATGGAGGGGATCCGTTACAACAAGTCCCGGATCAACATGAAGGTGCCTTTCCTGATCCTGATCATCGCTTATATCGTGAGGATCGCCTATATTTATATCGTTCACTTCCCTCTGGCATCCATGGAAGTGGCGGACGCCAACCTGGTGTTTGAAGCGGTGAAGCTGTGGATCGTTCCGATTTCCTGGATCCCGGCCTCCTTCGCAGCCACCAGTATTTCGGGAGGCGAGACGAAGTTCCCGGAGATCACCTTTACTTCGGCGCTGTCCCTGACTCCTTACATCATCATCAATCTGCCGCTGATGTTTTTGTCCAACATCTGGTCGAAATCGCAGCAGTCCTGGTACGGCGTGTTTTCCGTCCTGGCATACATCGGAATGTTCTTGATCCTGTATTTTGCCATGATGATCCTGAATAACTACACGATGAAGAAGACCATCGGAATGATGTTCGTATCGGCGTTCATGATGCTGGTGATCTGGCTGGTGCTGGGTCTGTTCTATGTGTTGTCAGGCAGACTGATACAGTTCATCTTCACACTGTTTACGGAATTCAAGCTGAACTTCCTGTAAGACATGCCTGATGGACAAGGCAGAAAGGAGCAATGATCTTTATGGTAAAGAACTTTATAAAAGAAAGAATAGGTTCGATCATACTCCTGGTAATTGTGCTTGTGATGGTGGCATGGGGATGGATCAGCATCCGAAATGCCAAAAACAATGCGGTTACCAGTGCGGAAGCTTATGAGGAACCGGAAGGGAACGTGGATTTTGAAGCGGCGGGAAGCTACGAGTCCGTTGCAAAAAATGACGTGGTGGAGCTCTTTTACAATGAAGCGAAGGGAGCCATCCAGATAAAGGATCTGAGAAACGGATATCTGTGGAAGGGCATCGTGGACGACGAGATCTATGACATGGAATCGGTCAACAAAAGATGGACCGCCTATCTGACTTCCTCCATTTCCGTTTCCTACAGCAACCTGGAAAAGAGGGATACGGTATACAGTCCCATGTACAGCGCCAGGGACGCCAACATCCTGGAGACGGAATACCTGGAGGACGGCGTGTCCGTCACCTATGGGTTCGGCTCCATCGGCATCTACGTGACCGTGGAATATACCATCGATGACGAAGGCCTGGTGGTGCGGGTTCCCATGGACAAGGTGCGGGAGGATACGGTGTATCTGCTCAACACCATCGAGGTGCTGCCTTTCCTGGGAGCCTCCGGCGACGAGGTGGACGGCTACATGGTGTATCCTGACGGCAGCGGTGCGGTCACCCTGTTTTCCAATGTGAACGAGAGACCCTCCGGCGTGAAGGCTTCCATGTACCGGATTTATTCCGACAAGAATATGGATTATTTCTCCCTGTACAATGAGGACAACAGGGAGAGGTATACTGCCTCCCTTCCCGTGATCGGCATGAAGCGGGACGATAAGGCTTTCCTGGGCGTCATCACCGAGGGAGCGGAGAGCGCCGGCATGGGAGTGTATCCTTCGGGGAGCAGCAACATCCGGCTGAACCATATCGGATTTGAGCTTTATACCAGAAATCTGTTCAACGTGGGCGTGTCCAGCGTATCCGGCGAAGGCGGCATCGTGACGAATACCGCCACGGTACAAAGGGTGGACAAGAACCTGATCATGCAGGACCGGGAGATACACTACTTCTTCCTAGAAGAGGACTTGGCTTCCTACAGCGGAATGGCGAGGAGGTACCGGGATTATCTGCTGGAGACCGAACAGATTCATGACGTGATACCGGAAGGGGCGCAGATGCCTCTGGCCCTGGAAATCCTGATGGGAATCACCAAGGACGGGATGGTCTTTGACGAGTACGTGACCATGACGGATTTCGACGACGTGGTGAGCATCCTGAAGAAGCTGAAGGCGAAGGGCGTCAACGCCACGGAGACCGTGCTGACCGACTGGATCAAGGGAGGTCAGAACACCATGCCGGATTATTGGCCCCCTGCCAGACAGTTGGGCGGTACCAGCGGCATGAAGGATCTCAATGAATATGCCCAGGTGAATCCCGATGATCACATTTACCTGCAGAATCAGTTCACCATAGGCACCACCGACGGCGGCGGGTTCTCCGAGGTGGACGATGTGGCCTATGACGGGCTGGAGATCACTGTCAGCATGGAGGATTTCGACGGCGTGGAATATTACATGCTGAATCCCCAGACCTCCTTTGACAGGAACGCCAGGTTCCTGGAGAAGATGGAAAAATATGACAGCCTGGGTGTCGGGTATGACTATCTCGGCTACATCACGTATCCGGATTACAACAAGCAGCATCCCTTCACCAGGACGGAAATGGTGAACAAGCTGAAAGAAATGCTGCGTTCCACGAAGGATGCGGCCCATACCGTGGCGGTGAGCGGGGAGAATCAATATGCCTACGAAGAGGCCAATTACCTGTACCGCACCAGGGAAGGAAGCTATGGACTGTCCATTTCGGATTATTCCATTCCTTTCGTGCAGATGGTACTGTCAGGGCTGGTCCCTTACTCCACGGAGAATGCGGGCAATCTGACCTACGATCTGCAGACCCAGAAGATGAAATGGATCGAGTACGGCGCACTGCCTTATTTCCATCTCACCCAGGAACCCGCCCTGAATTTCCGGGAGTCGGATTTCGATGACATCTTCAGTTCCACCTATGATGAGTGGGAGGACAGAGTGGTGGAAGTGTACCAGGATATGTATCAGAACCTGCAGGAGGTCTACGGCCAGCCGCTGATCGACCATGAGGTCCTGGAAGACAACCTGGTTCGTGTGGAATATGAGAACGGCACCGTGATCTACATCAATTACAATGGTTCCGAGCGGACTGCGGAGGGAACGACGGTGCCCGCCAACAGCTATGTGGTAGTAAAAGGAGGTGAGTAGGAATGGCGAAAAAAGTTGAAACGCCGAAGCCCGCAAAGCCTTCAAAGCCTGCGAAGGAGAAGAAGTTCAAGCTGGATCTTCATACCAAGGATCAGCTGAAGGGGCTGGTGTTCGTATCCCCCTTCATCATCGGGGTTCTGATGTTTTTCATCTATCCCATTACCCTGTCCCTGCGCCTGAGCCTGGGAGAGATTTCAAGCATTGTGGGCATGAAGGTGAAGATTACGGGTTTCGATAACTATATCAGAGCCTTCCTGGTGGATGTGAATTTTGTTCCTACGTTTCTGGAGATGATCAGGCAGACCCTGGTGAAATATCCTTTGACCATCGTGCTGTCGCTGATCATTGCCATGCTGATCAACAGAGACATCGCCTGCAGGGGACTGTTCCGGGTGATCTTCTTCATCCCCTTCCTGTTGGGCGTGGGCGAAGTGATGCAGCAGCTGCTGAACCAGGGCGTGGACAAGGCCGTCCTGAACGTGACGGACGGTACCCTCATTCCCTATAACGTCATCAGTTATTTCGGCACCACCATCATGGACGCCGTGCAGACCATCCTGGGCATCCTGGTGACCGTGCTGTGGGGCAGCGGCGTGCAGATCCTGCTGTTCCTGTCGGGCCTGCAGAGCATCTCGCCGGCCTTGTACGAGGCGGCCAGGATCGACGGCGCAACGGAATGGGAAATCTTCTGGAAGGTAACGGTTCCCATGATTTCCCCGATGCTCCTGCTGAACCTGATTTATACTCTCGTGGATTCCTTCACCAACATTACGAATCCCATGCTGGAATACATTCAGAGCAACGGGTTCCAAAACGGTGAATTTGAATTTGGCGCCGCCATGGGTTGGATCTATTTCGCCTTCGTGGGCCTGGTGGTGGCGATCGTCTTCGGTGTCATGAAGAACTACATGCATACCAATGAAGTGGAGGAGGTGAAGAAGCATGGCGAACACAAGCACAGGATCCTTACAATCGAAAAAAAGCCAAAGCGAACTTTTGACTAATCTGAAATTGAGATTAACCCTGGCGAGGCGCAAGTACGCCACGTTCACTGGCGTCAAGAAGCTGATCATGAAGGTGTTCCTTTATTTGCTGATCATAGGACTGGCCTTTGTCTTCCTGTATCCTTTCCTGTACATGATCGCAAATTCCCTGATGTCCAATGCGGACCTGAACAGCTCCTCCGTAAAATGGATTCCCACGCAGATCAAGTTCGAGAACTATGCGGTGGCCATTGACCTGATGAATCCCTGGAGATATGCCTGGAACTCCTTCCTGGTGACATTTCTGGCTTCCCTGGGGCACGTGATTTCCTGCTCCTTCATCGCTTACGGATTTGCCAGATTCAACTTCCCGGGGAAGAAAATCCTCTTTGCCTGCGTGATCCTGGCCTTTATCGTACCGATTCAGACCCTGATCATCCCGCTGTACCTGACCTTTTCCAGACTGCAGTGGCTGGATACTTACATTCCGCTGATCCTTCCCACCTTCTTCGGATTCGGCCTGAAGGGTGCGCTGTTCATCTTCATCTTCCGTCAGTTCTTCCTGACCCTGCCCAGGGATCTGGAGAGTGCGGCGAAGATTGACGGCTGCGGCTTCCTGATGACCTTCTGGAGAATCGTGTTCCCTCTGGCTCAGTCCACCCTGATCGTGGTGCTGGTGCTCTCGGTGGTGTGGCACTGGAATGATTTCTACGAGCCTGGCCTGTATGTTTCCAAGCCGGCCCTGGGCTTCCTGACGCCGAAGCTGAACTCCATCCTGGCGGCGGCCAGTGCCACGCCGGACGAGCAGCAGGAGCTGCTGCGCAACTTGGGCCTCGGCGACGGGGAGGATGTGCTGAACAATGCGGTGGTGATGGCCGGTGCGGTCTTCATCAGCGCCCCCGTGCTGATCTTCTTCGGCTTCGCCCAGAGGAAGTTCATGCAGGGTATTGAGAGGACGGGTATCACAGGCGAGTGATGAATCACCTGTCGCAAGTAATAAATTACCGTTATGGTAACTGCACGGAAGGGAAGGGCTTCCCGACCAAAAGAACTTCTCTTCCCGTGTTTAAAATAGTTACAATTATATTAAATGGAGGTAAAAAATGAAGAAGAAAGTAGTAAGCAAGATTCTTGCCGCTCTGCTCGCATCCAGCATGGTATTTGGCCTTGTTGCCTGCGGCGGAAACGGCGGCGAAAGCTCCGATGCCGGAAGCAGCGCTCCCGCAAGCCAGGAGGAGAGTCAGCCGAAGGAGAGTGAGCCTGCAGAGTCCGCTCCTGCATCAGAGGAGACCACTCCTGCGGAGTCCGAGGCGGCCGCTCCCGAGATCGACGAGACCTTCACCAACATCACGGTAGGTCTTCCCCTTGTCAGCAATGCCATTTCCGAGCATATGGCTGGCGAGTCACCGGAGTATGACGAGCTCGTCAAGTTCCTGAATGATTACACCGGCATGAATATCACCTGGAATTTCCTGGATGATGACGCCTACTATGGAAGACTGGATGAGGACATCATCGCCAACAACCTTTCCGACGTGGTCGTGACCGGTTACAGCGCCACCTTCATGCAGGCGGCTCAGGAAGGTCAGTTCTGGGATCTGATGCCTTATCTGGATGAGTTCGACAACCTGGCAGCCATTCCTGAGGCTGTGCGTGCCAACGCTTCTCAGAATGGTAAGCTGTATGCTCTTCCTCGTTCCAGGAACCTGGGACGTAACGGTGTGGGCTGGCGTGTGGACTGGCTGGAGGCCCTGAACATGGATCCCCCCGAGGACGTGGATGATTTCTATGACATGCTGTACGCCTTCACCTATGACGATCCCGACGGCAACGGCGTGGATGACACCACCGGTCTGTTGATCGTCAACTATGGCGGTTACTGGGATATGATGGAGACCTGGTTCGGCGTTCCCAACACCTGGGGCCTGGATGCCAACGGCGACCTGATTCCCAAGCAGTTGACCGAGGAGTGGAAGACCGCTCTGGCCGAGTTCCGGAAATGGTATTCCGAAGGCCTCGTGACCAAGGATTTCGACACCATCGATGCCGGTAACTTCACTTCCATGCTCCGTGAGGAAGCCAAGCACGGCGCAGGCGTGGACGTTCTGGACAACCTTCGTAAGGTTGAGACCTACTTCATGGACAACAACCCGTCTTATGAATTCACTGTTGCCGGCGGCATGAAGGGCAGGGACGGCGTCCTGAGAGTGCTGCCTACCTCCGGTTACAACGGCGGTATTGCGGTTTCCACCAAGAACGTGAAGACCGAAGCACAGCTGAGAAGAGTTCTGCAGTTCCTGAATGACATGATGGATGCCGAGCCTCATATGCTGATCGACTCCGGTTTCCAGGACAAGACCTGGTATCTGGATGAGAACGGCTACATGGTATTCTATACTGCCGATGAGCTGGCAGAGATGCAGGTGGGCACTTCCTATCGCGACGGCTTCAACCAGGTGCTGACCTACTTCAACGCTCCTGAGAATGCGGTTCCTTACACCACCGATCCTTCTCTGAACAGCGACATCGTGAACCTGGAGAATTATTGGAAGGCCGAGAACGAGAAGTACGTGGTTCCCAACTACGGTGCAGGCTATACTTCTGATTACTACATTCAGAATGGTGCTACTCTGGATACCCAGATCGCTACCGCAAGAACCCAGTACATCAAGGGTGAGATCGACGAGGTTGGTCTTGACGCTGCAATCCAGTCTTGGCTGGACGGCGGTATGCAGACCGTTATCGACGAGATGAATGCAGCTTATCACGCAGCCGGCAACTAAAAGTCTTCGACTGGTCATCGGACTTAATTGGCGCAGGCTGATTGGTTTTAAGCAATAGAAGACACGCTTTGCGGATTTTCTATTGTTAGGAAGGAATGGGATGCCCATGGCTCAGGACGGCGAGTCCTGGGCGGGGCATCCTCTTTATTTTGACGGGAATCCGATTTATTGGAAGTTATTATGAGAAAAATCTGGAAATATGCGCTTAGTATGATCACCCTGGCCGCAGTGCTTTTGGGCGGCTGTGCCGGAGGCGGGACGGATGGGGGACCGCAGGCCGGCGGAGGACGGGGAACGGCGATGGGGGATGGGGAGACAGCAACGAATAGGGAGGAATGGACGATGTCACTGGATATGAAGATCGCAGTGGAAAAGATAGACAGGCAGTCCGTGACCATTTCCTGGGAAGCGGTGGACGGTGCGGACGGATATCAGGTGTATTGGTCGGATGCCTGTACGCCGAACATGGTTTACAAGAATATGGGACGGGTGGAGAAATGCGCTTACACGCTGGAAAAATCCACGCATATTCCCCAATATCTTTACGTGGAGGCTTTGAGCGGCGGGACGGTTCTGGGAAGGAGCGGCCTGTTTCAAACCCCCGTGTTTTACAAGAAGGAGGAGCAGCTGGAAAAGCTGAACCGGGGCCTGGCGGCCGTGCCGGTGCAGGGAGGCGTGTTCCTGGCCTGGAGGATGCTTCTGGAGGAAGTGAAAGGGTACAATGATACCGGCATGACCGGAACGGATTACGTGGTGCTGCGCAATGGAAAGCGGATCGCCTTGGTGACGGACAGCACGAACTATCTGGATCCGGAAGGCGGAGAGCAGGACAGCTACCAGGTGGCGGCCTGCGGGGAATGCGCTTCCCAGCCGACCCAGGAAGAGCTGGAGGCCGTTGCGCTTTTGGAGGAGCCCTGCGCTCCCGTCAGCCCCTGGATCACGGGAGAGAATTACATGGAGCTTCCCTTGCAGATTCCGGCGGGCGGCGTGACCCCGGCCGGACAGGAATATACCTATTCCGCCAATGACATGAGCGTCGGAGACGTGGACGGGGACGGAGAGTACGAATTTTTCGTAAAATGGGATCCCTCCAATTCCCACGACGTGTCCCATAAAGGCTATACCGGCAACTGCTATATTGACTGCTATAAGCTGGACGGGAGGCTTTTGTGGCGTCTTGACATGGGCGTAAACATCCGTGCAGGAGCCCATTACACCCAGTTCATGGTCTATGACTTCGACGGAGACGGCAAGGCGGAGATGTCCGTGAAGACCGCTCCCGGCACGAAGATGACGGTCTATGACGAAAAGGGCGGCGTGGCCAGTGAGTGCTATATCACGATGCCGGAGGAAGATGTCGCAGCGGGCTACAGCAACCAGGACAACTACGTGTGGAGTGCGGAGGATTATTATGAGCACATGGTGGAGCTGTTCAAGGGCTGGCAGGATCATCCTGAGGTGAAGGCCGGAAATTGGCTTCCCACCCTGGAGGAGTGCTTCGGCATTCCCAGGAAATATGAGTATCCCCTGTCCGACGAGGACGCCAGGAGCCTGGTGGATTATTTCATGGATGAATTCGCTCCCGCCAGGAGCAGCAAGAACGATCTCCATACCTTTGAGGGCTTCGTGCTCTCCGGGCCGGAATATCTGACCATGTGGGCCGGAGACGGGCGGGAGCTGGAGACCATTCCCTTCCCCTTCCCCAGAGAGGATGACGGCATGATGTGGGGCGACTACGCCTGGAACCGGATCGAGCCCGGCAACCGGGTGGATCGTTTCCTGTCCGGCGTGGGCTACCTGGACGGTCAGAGACCCTACCTGATCATTTGCCGGGGTTATTATACCAGGACGACTATCACGGCCTATGATTTCTTTGAAGGAAAGCACAGGGAATACTTCAAGATCGACAGCGGCTACGTGCCCATGCGGAATCCCTTCAACGGACATATCTCTGCGGACGGCACGGATCCGGTCTACGGCGTCATTGCGGGCCAGGGCGATCACTGCCTGTCGGTGGCGGACGTGGACGGCGACGGCTGCCAGGAGATCATTTACGGTGCGGCCACCATCGATCATGACGGCAGCGTCCTCTATTCCACGGCGGCTCCCATGAAGAACGGCAGCATGGTGAAGCTGGGACACGGGGATTCCATGCATATGGGCCGGTTCGATCCGGACAGGCCGGGCTACGAGATCTTCAACGTGTTTGAAGGCGGCCTGAGCGTTCCTTACGGCTATGCACTCAGGGACGGCGAGACCGGAGAGGTGATCTTCGGAGCCCCGGGAGACCGGGATCTGGGACGCTGCATGGTGGGCAAGGTGAATAAGGATGTGCGGGGCTGGCAGGCCTGGGTGCTGCAGATGCAGGACTGCAAGGGCAACGTGCTGCCGGATAAAATGCTGGGAACCAACGCCCTGATCCGTTACGCCGCCGATCTGACCACCCAGGTCACCGATGGGGTGGATTATGTCCATGAAAAGCATACGGGAGTGGTGGGAGACAACATCCACGGCGTCATGCTGGCCCCGAAGGGAACTATGACCAACAACGGGACCAAGGGCAATCCGGCCCTGATCGCCGACATCTTCGGGGATTTCCGGGAGGAGCTCCTCCTGAGAACAGCGGACAGCCGGGCCATCCGCATCTACATGAACACGGACATCACCAGCCACAAGCTGTTCACCCTGATGCAGGATGCCATGTACCGGGCAGGCATCGCCTGGCAGAACAACTGCTACAATCAGCCCTGCTACACCAGCTTCTATTACGGCAGCGACATGGATTTCGGAGAGGTGCTGCCCTGGCTGAAGGCTGAGCCGGAAACCTGAGAGCCTGGAAGCCATGCTTTTGGCTAAATGGCAGGTCGCCTGCTGTTTGCAGATTTGCTGTGATCAAATCCGAGCGGCAGGCTTTTGACGGAGCGGCAGGCTGCTGCATTTGTGCGGAAGCCTGTCGCCGGAAGTCGAGCGGCAGGCTGCTGCGGTCATGGTAGAAAATAAAAAGGAGGGTCATGTCATGGATTTGAAATGTATTTACACTTGCTTCCCGGGAGGAAAGCACAAGGTTCTGACCATGAGCTACGACGATGGGCGGGATTATGACCGCCAGCTCGTGGATATTTTCAATCGTTATGGAATCAAGGGCACCTTCCACATCAATTCCGGTTTGGCGGATTCCAACCGTTTCCCGGGAGAGGGAAGGATTCACCTGAAGGAAATGGCGGAGGTCTATGCGGGCCACGAGGTTTCCTGCCACACGGTGCTGCATCCCACCATCGCCCGCTGCCCAATTGAACAGGTGGCCATGCAGGTCCTGGAGGACCGCCGGACGCTGGAGGAAGCGGTGGGGTATCCGGTTCGGGGCCTGTCCTATCCCAACGGATCCTACTCCAAGGAAATCGTCGATCTCCTGCCGAAGCTGGGCATCGAGTACAGCCGGGTGGTGGGAGACACCCATGATTTCGGAATGCCGGAGAATTATCTGCTGTGGAAGGCCACCTGCCACCACACCCATAACCTCCTGGAGGACGGCAAGCGTTTCCTGGGACTGCATAAGACCCAGTATCTGTATATGATGTATGTGTGGGGACACAGCTATGAGTTCCCCCAGCAGAACAACTGGGATTTGATGGAAGAGTTCTGCCGGATGGTTTCCGGACAGGAGGACATCTGGTACGCCACCAACATCCAGATCGTGGATTACATGAAGGCGGCGAAGGCGCTGCAGTTCACCATCGATGGGGACAGGGTGTTCAACCCCAGCTTCCAGAGCGTGTGGATTCAGGCGGACGGCAAAATCGTGGAAGTGCCGGGCGGAACCCTGGTGGAAATCTGAATCTTCGTAGAAATCTGAAAAAGATGAGCCCTAGAGTACAAAATTGCGCAGCCGGTCTCGAGAGAGGCCGGCTGCGCCTGCGCTTGGCGAGTCATCTGTGCGCTTGGAAAGCCGTCAGTGCGTTTGGTGAGTCATCTGTGTAAGGGTGAATTCGTTCTTTGCGCATTTCGCTTTTTCTGCTTATTCCGTCAGTTTCTTCGCCCGTTCGGTGAGCTCCAGATAACGTTCGTCCTCCCTTGCGGGGTCAAACCACTCCCAGCCGCCCGGGGCCGTCATGGCGTAGTAGATCATGCCGCTGTCGGAAAGCCAGCCGTCGATGGTGCCGTCCCCGTCGATCTCGCGCCGGGTGCCGTCAGGAAGCTCTATCATCGACTGTCCCTTGAGGTAGAGGATGCCTCCGAAGACCGCCTGGTCCCCGAAGGGAACCTTGGCCCCCGCCGGAATGGCCTTCCACTTTTCGGCGTAATCCAGGGCCAGCTCCAAATATCGGTAGCCCTTTTCCCGTTCGCCGCCGCCGATCAGGGCCACGGCCGCCAAAAGGCCGGTTCTCGCCGCCCTGGCGTAGAAGGCGGGCGCAATCTCCCCGTTTCCGGCGGCTTCCATCAGCCTGAGGTTATAGAGATATCTCTTCGCCCTTGTCAAAGGATCCTGGAAGTGGTGGTAGCCTTTCGTGAGCTGATGAAGAAGGATCGCAATGGCATTACAGGAACCCTCCAGGTTCGCTTCATCATATTTTCCCGTCTCCGCCAGCCGATTTTCCTCCAGCTCGCCCATGGTGGAGTCATAGCGGGTGATCCTGGGCGGCTTGTGCCGGATCCCGATGGCGTCCGCAAAGATCACCAGCGTCCCTTCGCAGTCCCTGGCATAGGTATATTCCACGGCGCCTTCATAGCCGTCGGTGAGCCCCAGGTCTTCAAACCTGCGCTTCATACCTTCCTCGACCGGCAGATAGCCTTCGCCGACGCCCTCGTAGGAAGTCAGCTCATAGGCGCTTGCAGAGCCGGTTCTGCCATAAATTTCCACCTTTACAAGGCCCACGCCGGGGGCGAAATAATAGGTTCGCCTGCCGCCCCGATAGGCATGTGATTCCATCATCCCGTCGCAGTAAGTGTCAACGGAAAGGCAATGCGCAAAGCTGCCGGCCCTGACCGTTACCGTTCCCGCTTCTTCGCAGTTTATCCTGACCTTCAGGGAGGAAGTGCCGTAATAATCCCTCGTTTCCTCGGCCCGATATCCCGGCTGCCATTTCTCATCGAAGAGGCATCCCGCCACATCGTTCAAAATCGAGTAAATATGGTTGGACAGCAGGCGGCTGCCAAGGGAGGTGCCGTCATAGTTTTTCCACTCAAAACGGTATCTTCCGCTGACCTCGCAAAGGTGGAGCCTGCCGTCTTCCCATTTCACGGGATAGCGGTTGAAGAAGTTCCAGAGTCCCACCGCCTTGCCGTCCGGATTGCAGTTCGGATCGGTTTCGATGATCCTTTGAACCACCGAATAGGCGGTCTCGGCGTGGGCCCTTTCGCAAGGAGTCCTCGCAAGCTCCACCGCACGTCTGGCGTAGGGCCTTACGTCCTGGAGCCGTTCCTCTTCGGAGCCTCGGAGGTTGTAGTCCGCCCGGGTCTTCAGAATCATGTCGAGCCAGGAGTTTTCATCATACTTGATTCGGTGGGAGCGGATCTTCAGCGTCAGGATTGCCCGGCCCTCCCGGCAGTAGGCGACTTCCAGTTTCGTCGGCGCCGCAAAGGCTTCGGGATTGCAGTCCACTTCATATTCCCAGGCATTCCCTTCGCAGAGGGGCAAAAGCCCCCGGCCGCCGCAGATCTGACAGGCTGTTAACACCCTGGCCTCGCCGATGCCCTCGGAGATGACCTCCTGCCTGATCATCCCGACGCCGTCCTTAAGCCAGCTTCGGATGGTGGCGGTTCTGGAGCGGGAAGTCCAGATCTGGCAGCCTGAAAATGTCCCTGCGGGAACCGTGACGGTCTCGTCCTCTTTTTCAAAAGCAAGGGTGGAACCATCGGAGGCTGTGACGCTTTCGCCGGGCCTGATCGGCGCCGTCATCTGTCCATCGCATTGGAAAAGATTTTCCAATATACTTTCGGCTGTCAGGTTATGGGAGTACAATTTGCCGAAACCGTAATAACGGGATTGAGAGGGAGCCGATTTCAGCTCCTCCGACAGAATGATTTCATGTACGGAGCCGGAATTGTTGCGGTTCTGAATGTCATCGATAAATTCCTTCTTGGCCGACTCCTCGAATCCTTTTTTCGTTTCCAGAACATGATAGTACAAAAAATCCGAGGGGGTCAGGAGCCCGAGGGCATGATCGAAAGCCTCCAGGGCGTCCCTGAGGTCCTTCAGTTCGGTGGAATAGCCGAGAGCGCACCATCTGTCGGCCAGCGTAAGTCTGAAATCCGCAGGGTCCAGGGAGGGAATCTGCACGTTCCGGATGTGCTTGCGCTGGTCCTCCCCCCAATATTTCAGCGCCTCCTTCGCCAAAACCTGGCTCATTACTTCGTCATTTTTGCCGAGCTTCGCAGCCTCCTTGACCCGCTGGAGGAGTTTGTCGTTTTTCTCGCCTGGCAGCCACCAGTATCCCCGGATCAAAACATCCGCCAGGGCGTGATACTTGTCCCTGCATTCCGGCATGGAGTCGATGTCCTTCAAAACGTCCCGGTAGACCTCTTCGAAGCCTTTTTTGGAGTTCTTATACTGCCAGTTTTTCACTTCTTTGATTTTCTTATGGAGTTTTTCCAAAATAGTGTCATTCAATTTTTCGTCCATTGAGCAAAGCTCCTTTCGCATTTTCTTTCTGCCGTCATAGAGCTGCGATTTCACAGTCCCCACGGATATCCCCATCAGCCTCGCTATGTCCTTGGCGCTCATGTCCTCGTAGTAGTGCAGATAGATGACCTGCTGCGAGCGTTCGGGGAGTCTCCGCAGTCCCCGGCGCACGAAGGCCGCTTCCTCCCCGGTCAGAAGCATCCGTTCCGGGTCGCTGTCTTCGGTATGCGGGAATTCGAGGGTTCCCACGTCGTCGAGGCTCAGATAGTTCCGAAACCGCAGCGCCATGTTGAAGGCGCAGTTTTTGGCGATGCGCGCAATCCATGTCCCAAATTTTTCCGGCTCCCGAAGCCGGTCGAGTTTGAGCCAGGCCGCCAAAAAAGCATCCTGTGTTGCATCCTCGGCGATGTGGGCGTTGTGTATCACGGAATACGCCGCTGCGAGGACACGTTTTTCGTGACGCCGGAACAACTCGTCATAGGCGGCGGAGTCGCCCGCAAGCGTCAAAAGCACTAGCGTGCCATCGGAATTTGTCAGATGAGGCATTTCTTTTTGTCCTTTCGTGAAAGCTTTCAATAGTAAGACAGCGGAGCGGGAAAAATGGTTGGGAAAATGCGAAAAATTTTTTATATATTTTCTATTTTATTATATCGGATTTTGTGGGGAACGCAAGGGAATTTAGGGTTGACAAAAAAGTGTATTAGTTTTATAATACAGTTAGAAACCGTATTATTGGATTAATACACTTTTGACGGGTATAGATATGATTTCGTTTGAAGATTTTATATTGGAAGAGGATGGGCCCATTTATCTGCAGATCATCCGATATGTGAAGCGGGGCATTGTGGCCGGGAGCATCCGAAACGGGGAGGAGATGATCTCCAGGCGGGCTTTGTCGGCTCTGCTGGGGGTCAATCCCAATACGATTCAGAAGGCCTATCATCTGCTGGAAGAGGAAGGGATCATCCGTTCCCGGTCCGGGGCCAAGAGCTGCGTGGAGGTGGATGAGGGTCAAAAGGAAGAGATCCGGCAGTCCCTGCTGCGGCAGGAAACCCTGGCCTGGGTGCAGGCCATGCGGCAGATGGGAACCGGTCGGGAGGACGCCCTGGCGCTGGCGGAGCGCATCTGGAAGGAAGGCGGAGGAAAGGAGGAAAGATGAGAAAATATTTGTCGGTGCTGGCCCTGGAGGTCAGAAAATCCATATATAAAGTGCTGTCGGTGCTGGCGGTCCTTGCGGCGGCGGAGGGAATTTGCTTCTATCGGTATCTGCGGGACATGAACCGCAGCCTGCAGCAATGGATCCTGGATATGGGAGCGGAGAATCTGTCCGTCAGTCAGGGAACTTTCTGGGGGCTGGATGAAGCGGTGGGCAAGGCCAATGTGCAGATTCTTTTCTATCTGGCGTTTTGCGGCATCTGCGGGATGCTGGTCTGGGCGGAAAGCGCCAGGGGGAGTCATCCGGAGTACACTCTGGATCGTCTTTCCCTGGACAGGAAGGCCCTCTTTTTTCTCCGGACGGTCTATCATGTCCTGTGCGTCCTGATGCTGTTGGCGGTGCAGCTGTCTCTGGTCCTGGGCATGAATCGTATCCTTCTCCTGGAGCGGGGAAAATGGGAAGCGTTCCTGGGGCCCATGCCGCCCCAGACCGTCTTTTTGGCCTTTTATGATCAGCCTTTTCTGCACGGATTATTGCCGCTGCAGGATGTCCTGACCTGGGCGGCCAACCTCTTCTGGATCCTGTTCGTCGGTCTGGCGACGGCCTATGCCGGGGAGGCGGCGGGGGAGATCCGGAGGAGCAAAATCGTCCTGCTGAATCTTGCGCTGGTGTCGCCGGTCTTGTTCCCGACTTACCTGGGCTGGCAGAGGAATCTGTGGCTGATGCTTTTGACGTTGGCGGGAAGCAATGCCGTGCTGGTGCTGTTTTTCAGTCATCACAGGAAACTCCTGGGAGAGGGGAGAGAGGCGTAGATGGAGAGATTTCGGAGGTTTTTTCCGCCGGGCTGGAATTACAGGATGGAGCTTCGGTTCTATGGGTTCTGGCTGTTGGGAAGTGCGGTATTCAGCCTGCAGTTTCTGGTGAAATATTGTCTGAACTATCAAAAGCTTTTTTCCTGGCGGCAGGGAGAATTGGTATATAACGGGGGAGGCCTCATAGGTTTTTCCCAGATGCTGGAAGGGTGCTTTTTGGGCTTCTGGATCCTGCCGCTTTTGATGCTGTTGGCCGCCCTGTTTCATTATTTTTATTATTACCAGGGGAGCAGGAGCATTTACCTGATCAGGCGTCTTCCGGACCGGTGGTATGTGTTCAAAAGCTGTGTCCTGCTCCCTTTCCTGGGAACGGTTCTGTCCCTGGGGCTGCAGCTGCTTTTGACCCTGCTTTATGCCATATGCTATGTCGTTTTTGCACCGAAGATAGGAGGATGAATCAATGCTGGAACTACAAAACGTGAGCAAATATTATGTGCAGCCTCTGGGCGGGGTGCAGGCCTTGTCGAATGTGAACCTGACCCTGGGAGGCGGGGCGGAGCAGCCGGAGATCGTGGGGCTGTTCGGAGAAAACGGGGCCGGGAAGACCACGCTGATGAAAAGCATTTTGCAGTATCATCCCTATCAGGGGAAGATTCTGTTGGACGGGGAAAAGATTTCCAGGAAAAACATCCATCGGCTTTCTTTTGCCACCAGCGAGCATTCTTTTTTCCCAGGGCTGACGCCCGTTTCTCACCGGGAATTTTATGAGATGCATTTTCCGGCCTTCCGCAGAAAACGGTTCGAGACCCTAATGGAGTTTTTTGAACTGCCCATGCATAAGGCCCTGAAGCATTATTCCACCGGGCAGCAGAACCAGTTCGAGGTGATTCTGGCCCTGTGTCAGGGAGCGGATTATATCCTGATGGACGAGCCGTTTGCGGGAAACGATATTTTCAACCGGGAGGATTTCTACAAGGTGCTTCTGGGGATCCTGGAGCCTTCGGAGACCATTCTCCTGTCCACTCATTTGATCGAGGAAGTGGAGAATTTCATCGGCCGGGCGGTGCTGCTTCACGAAGGAAAGGTGATCGGGGACGTGGACAGCCTGGCCCTGGAAGAAAAGGGAATCGGACTGGTAGACTATTTGAAGGAAACCTACGGATACCGCAGGGACCGGGTGAGCAAGGCCCTGGCCGCAAAGTGAGGCGGGGTTAGGCATGGCGGGATGGTAAAAGAAGTCTTGGCTGTGGGCGAATTCGATGAGGAGGTGTGAAGATGAAAAAAAGCTTGATTTTTATGACGATTCTGGCGTTGGGAAGCGTCTGGGTACTGATCCGGGGAACCGCTTTCGTGAGTGCGGAGAAGGAAGAAGTGGCGATCACGGAGAGGGTCGTGAGCGGGGACAGGAGCGCTGCGGAAGATGTGATTTTTTCCATTGGAACCTGTACGAGCGAAGGGCTGATCTGGGACACCGACTGCCGGGTGGGCGGAGAAAGCAGCACGGAGTTCCGTTATTTCGGCAAGCAGTCGGGTGAGGAGTACCGCACCTATTTTGAACGGGAAATTGAGTGGGGGGAGGAGGAACCCCTCTCCCATATCTATCATGACATTGATCTGGAACTGCCGGTGCAGTCCCGAGTGGAGGGCTTCGGAACTACAATTTCCATGACATCCAGCTTGAACGCGGAGCTGGCATATTACCCCAAGGCCTGGGAGGCGCTGCTGCAGAATGCGACTCCGGGACGCACCTTTGCGGGAGAGGTTTCCGTGGCGGATTATTATGATATTTATCCCCTGGAATTATGGCTGACTTATGATTTCGCCAATACGATTTTCCTGAAAGGGGATGAAAAGAAAATGGGGCAGGGTTATGACGTGACGGATTTCCTGGGCATTCCGGTGCCGGAAGGGCAGAAAATGACCGCTGAGATTACCTGCGGCGCAGACGGCCGGATCGAGAAGGTGGCGGGAAGCGGCACGGAGGGCGGCGTGGAGATCCGAAGCGTCCAGACTTCCCTGGAACAGGGCTGCTATTTTTCTTTTCATTGCGAATCGTCGGGGCAGCCCGTTCCCTGGGAAAGCGAGGCCGGGAACGGGATTTACTTCGTGCCGGCGACAAAGGAGGGGACCGAAGAGGGGGGGAAGGCTTCGCTCTGGTATGATCGGATGGTAAAAATCTGTTCCTTGCCGGAGGATTGTTTTGTGGAAAAACTTCTTCCGGATCCGGCGGGGGAACGGATCGGGCTCCTGGTTCTACAGGACGGGAAATGGAGACTGGACAGCCTGAATCCGGAGGATGGGAGCCTGGTTCCCGGCGGGGAGATGTCCCTGGCCGGAGGGAACGGAGAACCGGAGATCCGACGGGTGGGGGAGAGATGGTTCATCGCCCTGCCGGGAGAATTCTCCCTGCTCCGGGAAGGAAAGGAGGGCGCCTGGGAGGAAGAGATGGGGGAAAGCCTGGCGGCGGAGGGAGCGCAGAATCTGTCTGGGGGAGGAACCGGGGAAGCTGCATCGGAAACCGGGGAAGCCAAATCTGGAGCTGGGGAAGTCACATCGGTAGCCGCCGACCCTTTTTACTGGGACAGGGATTATGCCCTGGCCTATCAAGACGGACGCCTGGCCCTGTTTTTGCAGGAATCGACAGCATCCTGCGGCGGGGATCTGTTCGTATTTGGTGCATCAGGAACGCTTTATCACGGCGTCTATGAACACGGAGGCGATACCCTTAACAACGGTGGATTTGGAAATTGGATCCGGCCCTGGGCAAGGAACGCTTTTCGAGTGGCGTTTGAATAGAAGATTCGGGGAGTTTATTGAATATTTTTCAACGGAGTGCTAGAATAAAGGGCGGAGAAACTGGCCGCAGGGCGGCCGGAAGGAGCGATTTAGAAAATGACCAGAGAATATTTTCCGGATCAGGTGACGCCCATCGACGATTGGTTCTATGATGTTTCCGTCCCATCCCTGGAGGAAATGGGACGGCAGCATCTTGTGACGGATTACCGGATTCGGGACGATGGAAAAGTATATACCCGGGAGTTTCAGGAATTGATCGATACCGTTCACCGTCAGGGCGGGGGTGTGATCGTGGTTCCGAGAGGGACTTACCTGACAGGCTCCCTTTTTTTCAAACAGGGAGTGAATCTGTATATTGCGGAAGGCGGCGTGCTGAAGGGCAGCGACGATATCAGCGATTATGAGATCCGCCTGACACGCATCGAGGGGGAGAGCTGCCGATATTTTGCTGGGCTGATCAATGGGGAGGGCCTGGACGGTTTTACCATGTGGGGCCCCGGAACCATTGACGGCAACGGGCTCAAGTCCTGGAAAGCCTTCTGGCTCAGGCGGACCTGGAATCCCGCCTGCACCAACAAGGACGAACAGAGGCCCCGGCTCGTGTATCTCTCCAACAGCAGGAACGTGTTGGTGGCCGGGCTGCATCTGCAGAATTCCCAGTTTTGGACCAATCATATTTACAAATCTCATCATGTGAAATATCTGAACTGTCAGATTTATTCTCCGGCGGCCCCCGTGAAGGCGCCCAGCACCGATGCGCTGGATATCGATGGGTGCAGCGACGTGCTGGTGAAGAACTGCCGCATGGAGGTCAATGACGATGCGGTGGTCCTGAAAGGGGGAAAGGGCCCCTGGGCGGATCAAGCCCCGGAAAACGGTTCCAACGAGCGGATTCTGGTGGAGGACTGTGACTACGGTTTTTGCCACGGATGCCTGACCTGTGGTTCGGAATCCGTGCATAACAAGAATATTTTGATTCGGAGGATCCGGGTTTCCTCTGGAAATAATCTTCTCTGGCTGAAAATGCGCCCGGACACGCCCCAGCACTACGAATATATCACCGTGGAGGAGGTGTCCGGTAGGATGAGGAATTTCCTCAACATCAATCCCTGGAGTCAGTTTTTTGACCTGAAAGGGAGGGAGGACATTCCTTTGTCCCGGGCGGACCATATCCGTATGCGGAACTGTGATTGCGAGTGCGATACCTTTTTCCAGGTAAAAAAAGAAGAAAGCCAGTATCTTCTGTCCGAATTCGTCTTTGAAAATCTGCGGATTCAGGCCAGGGTGAACGGATTTGATGAAGAAGCCATAGAGGGAGCGGTCATGAAAGACGTGCTGATAGAGGAGAGGAAGAGACGGATTTTTCTGGCGGGGGATTCCACCATGCAAAGCTATGGCGCTTCCATGGCCCCCATGACCGGCTGGGGACAGGTCTGGTACCAGTCTTTTCGGGGACATGAGAACTGTCAGATCTACCATTCCAAGGACAGCGCTTTCTCCCAGGCCGTCAGCTACGAACTGGAGAAGGCGGTCATCGACAACCGGGCCATGGCGGGCAGGAGCAGCCGTTCTTTCCGGGAAGAGGGGAGGCTGGAGGATATGGAGGCCTGCATGAGCTGGGGCGACTACCTCTTGATCCAATTTGCCCACAATGACGCCAACCGGGCGAAACCGGAGCGCTACGTCCCCGTGGAAGAATTCAGCTCATCTCTGGCGCCTTATCTGGAGTTGTGCCGCAGGAAGGGGGCCACGCCGGTCCTCGTCACCGCCATCGCCATGCGCAACTGTGACGATTCGCCGGACGGCAGCTTTCAGATCAGCTTTCCCCGGTATCGGGAGGCTATGATGGCCTACGCAGAGCGGGAGGGCGTCGTCCTGCTGGACATGGGAAAGGCCACCACGGAGTATTGTGCCCGGGTGGGCGGGGAAGCCTGCAAAAAGCTGTTTCTGTGGACGGGGCCGGGAGAATATCCGGAAAGCACCTGCAAGGAGGGAACCCGGGACAATGCCCATCTCCAGAAAAACGGGGCGGAGGTCTTCGCAAAGATACTGACCGACTTGGTCAAAAACTACGATGCCGACCACAGGCTGGATGCGCTGAAGGAGATGCTGGAATAGGGAAGATGTTTTGATTCCTTGCATATTTTTCCCGGACATGCTAGAATGAGAGAAAGCAAGCGGAGAGGTCAGGCGGGAGGTCATTTATGGGCAGGAGATTCAATGTCAATGGGATATGCAGGCCGGAAGAACATTATATGGTCAAATTGGATATGCGCTTGGAAAAAATAAAGGCCTTGATAGATGCGGGAGAGTATTTTGCCATCAACAGAGGAAGACAATATGGAAAGACCACTACTTTATATCTTTTGGAAAAGTTTTTGTCTGAAAATGGCTATATCGTGTTTTTTTTGAGCTTTGAGGGATTGTCAGAGGATGCCTATGCGAACCAGACCGCATTTTGCAGAACCTTTTGCGGTCTGCTCTATGATGTCTTGGATTTTGGGGAAGTAGACGGGATACCGGAAGCAATGAAGGAGAATCTGGAGAAAATAAGTGTTGGAGAGCTGTCGGTGGATTTCCGGATTCTTTCTAATTTGATTTCAAAGCTGTGCGCTTCGGCGGAAAAACCGGTTGTACTGATGATAGATGAGGTGGATCAGGCCGGGAATCAGAGGATTTTCCTGGATTTTTTGGGAATGCTCCGGAATAAATATTTGAATAGAACCAAAAGGCGAACTTTCCAATCCGTCATTTTGGCCAGCGTTTATGACATAAAGAATTTGAAGCTGAAAGTTCGACCGGAAGAAGAACACAATTACAACAGTCCATGGAATATATCGGCGGATTTTAAGCTGGATATGAATTTTTCCGTTGGAGAAATTGCTGGCATGCTGGAAGAATATGAACAGGATCATTGCACCGGTATGGAAACGGAAAAAATTTCACAGTGGATTTATGAATATACTTCAGGCTATCCCTACCTGGTCTCTTGTCTGTGCAAGAGAATGGATGAAGGGATTGGCGGGATAAAGCCGAATTCCTGGAACAAGGAAGGATTTTTGGAAGCGGTAAAAGAATTGGTAAAGGGGCCAAACACTCTTTATGATGATATGATCAAGCATGTGCAGGAATACCCGGATCTGTATGAAATGTTGAACAACATTTTGTTTTTAGGAGAGGATTATCCCTATCATATTTATGATAGATCGGTGAACGTGGGAACCATGTTTGGTTTTATCGTGGAGAAAGATGGTTCGGTCGCCGTGGCCAACCGTATTTTTGAAACTCAGCTTTATAACTATTTTTTGACTGAATCCATGAAAAAATCGGACAGACAGAGAGAGAATTTTCCCGATAAAAACCAGTTTATCAAAGATGGAATGTTGGACATGGATCTGATGATGCGAAAATTTTATGAATATTACCGTTCCTTGAATGAACCGGATGACCCGGAGTTTGTGGAAAAACTGGGGCGAAAACTGTTTCTTATGTATTTGAAGCCGATCATTAATGGAAAGGGTAATTTCTATGTGGAAGACCAGAGCAGAAGCAAACTGCGCACTGACGTGGTGGTGGACTATCTTGGAAAGCAATATATCGTGGAACTGAAAATCTGGAGGGGAGAGGAATATTACCGTAAGGGAGAAAAGCAGCTTGCTGAATATCTGGAGGCCTATCAGGCGGACAAGGGATATCTATTGTGTTTTTGCTTCAATAATAAAAAGAAAACCGGGGTTTGGGAAACGGACTGTAACGGCAAAAAAATTTTGGAAGTGGTTTTATGAAATGTTTGAAAAAAACTGTTGACATTCAAAGAAATTGGGTGTAGGATGTTCCCATAAGAAACCGTAGATGTGGAGATAAAAACGGATCGTGCACTCACAGAGAGCCCGGGAAGCTGAGAGCCGGGCAGAACGCAGCCCGTTAAATGGACCACGGAGGGCGCAGGGAAAGTCCCGTTGGAAGCGTTTGACTCATGGCCGGGAAAATTGGCAAGGCAGATTTTCCAGGGTCTGAGCGGGAGGCGGAAGCGGGGTGAGTATAGTGCGACGGATGGCACCCGTCAGTTGCCGGGAATATGATGGTATTCCGTAAAGTGCACGGCCTGGGCCGTGAATCAAGGTGGCACCGCGGGAAGATTGTTGAGCGCTCAGCTTAAGATAGAGAGTCCCGTCCTTGACAGAATGAGAAGTATCTGTCAGGGGCGGGACTTCTTGTTGTGTGATAAATTTTCAATCGAAAGGAGAGTCCATGAAAACCTATTATCCTACCCTGGAGCAGGCCAGGGAACTGGCTTCGGAAGGGCGATACGGCGTGATCCCGGTGAGCCGGGAAATCTATGCCGACGGCACCACCCCCGTGGAGGTGCTGCGGAAACTGAAAAAGGTGAGCCGTCATGTCTATCTGCTGGAAAGTGCGGAGGCAGACAAACGATGGGGAAGATATTCCTTCCTGGGGTACGATCCTTTGATGGACATCACCTGCAGGAGCGGCAAAGTGACCATTGCCACGGCCATGACGAAGCAAACCTTCGAGGGAAATCCCCGGGAGACCCTGCGGCAGGTCCTTTTGGAGAACCGCAGTCCCGTGCTGGAGAAGCTGCCCGCCTTTACCGGAGGGCTGGTGGGGTATTTTTCCTACGATTATATCAAGTACAGCGAACCCACCCTCAGGCTGGATGCGGAGGACCAGGAGGGCTTTCAGGACGTGGATCTGATGCTTTTCCACAAGGTCATCGCCTTCGATCATTACAGGCAGAAGATCGTGCTGATCGTCAATGCCCGGGCGGAGGAGCTGGAGACCGCTTATCCCAAGGCGGTGCTGGAGCTGGAGCAGATGGCGGAACTGATTCGGCACGGGGAAAGGAGCGAAGCCGTTCCTTTCCGGCTGAAATCGGATTTCACCCCTCTTTTCGGGGAGGCGGAATACTGCGAAATGGTGCGGAAGGCCAAGCACTACATCCGGGAAGGGGACATTTTCCAGGTGGTGCTGTCCAACCGGCTGGAGGCGGAGATGGAGGGAAGCCTTCTGGACGCCTATCGGGTGCTCCGGACCACCAATCCTTCTCCCTACATGTTCTATTTTTCCGGAAGCGACGGGGAGATTGCCGGGGCCAGTCCCGAAACCCTGGTGAAGCTCCAGGACGGCAGGCTGTATACCTTCCCCCTGGCGGGCACCAGGCCCCGGGGCGCCACGGAAGAAGAGGACCTGGCCCTGGAAAAAGGGCTTCTGCAGGATGCCAAGGAATTGGCGGAGCACAACATGCTGGTGGATCTGGGCAGGAACGATATCGGCAAGATCAGCCGGATCGGCAGCGTGAAGGTGGAAAAGTACATGAGCATCGAGCGGTTTTCCCATGTCATGCACATCGGCTCCACGGTCAGCGGGCTTTTGCGGGAGGATAAAGATGCGTTGGATGCGGTGGACGCCATTCTGCCGGCCGGCACCCTGTCCGGCGCTCCCAAGCTTCGGGCCTGCGAGATCATCAATGAGCTGGAAAACAACAAGCGGGGGATTTACGGCGGCGCCATCGGCTACCTGTCCTTCACCGGAAGCCTGGATACCTGTATCGCTATCCGCCTGGCCTTTTCCAAAAACGGCAAGGTCTTCGTCCGTTCCGGGGCTGGCATCGTAGCGGACAGCGTGCCGGAGTCGGAATACCGGGAATGCATCCAAAAGGCAGCGGCGGTCAGGAACGCTCTGGCGGAGGCCCAGGAAGGGGTGGATTTATGATTTTACTCATTGATAATTATGACAGCTTTGCCTATAACGTGTACCAGCTGGTGGGGACGGTGAACCCGGATCTTCGGGTAATCCGCAATGACGAGATGACCCTGGAGCAGATCGAAGCGCTTTCGCCATCCCACATCATTCTTTCCCCCGGGCCGGGAAGGCCGGAGGATGCGGGGATCTGTGAGGAAGCGGTTCGGGCCTTCGCAGGAAAAATCCCTATCCTGGGGATCTGCCTGGGGCATCAGGCCATCTGCGAGGCTTTCGGAGCCAGGATCACTTACGCCAAAGAACTGATGCACGGCAAACAGTCCCAGGTGCGGCTGGATACGGACAGTCGGCTTTTCCGGGGCATGGGAGAGACCATGGTGGTGGCCCGGTACCATTCCCTGGCGGCGGATTCGGACAGTATGCCGGAGGTCTTGAAGGTGACGGCCCGGACGGCGGACGGGGAAGTGATGGCGGTGGAGCACCGGGAATTCCCGGTATACGGCGTGCAGTTCCATCCGGAATCGGTGCTCACGCCGGAAGGAATCGGAATCCTTCGGAATTTCCTGGAGGGGTGAAGGCGGATATCCGGTGGTTGAACTGGAAATCAGGGAAGCATCCTGGTTGGATGGCCGAACTGGAAATCCGTAGAGCATTCGGTCCAGATGGCTGAACTGGAAATCCGTAGGGCATCCGGCCCGGACGGCCGAATTGGAAATCAGGGAAGCATCCAAGTTGGATACAGAATTGGAAACTGGGGCATCTGGGGAACACAGAAAGTCATAACAATATAAATATATCAGGATAAAAAATTAGGAGGAAGAAAAACAATGATCAATGAAGCGATTGCAAAATTAGTGAAACACGAGGACATCGGCTACGAGATGTCCAAACAGGTAATGGATGAAATCATGAGCGGCACGGCCAGCGACATCCAGAAAAGCGCCTATTTGACGGCCCTTGGCATGAAGGGGGAGACCATCGAGGAGATCACCGGTTCCGCAGAGGAGATGCGGGCCCATGCGGTGCAGCTTGCCCATGACGGGGACGTGCTGGAAATCGTGGGAACGGGAGGAGACGGCTCCAATTCCTTCAATATTTCCACCACCGCCGCTTTGATCATCTCTGCGGCGGGAGTGCCCGTGGCCAAGCATGGCAACCGGGCGGCCAGCTCCAAGAGCGGAGCGGCGGACTGCCTGGAGGCTTTGGGGGTGGATATCACCATTTCCCCGGAGAAAAGTCAGAAGATCTTGAAAGAGATCGGTATCTGCTTCCTGTTCGCTCAGAAATATCATACGGCCATGAAGTACGTGGGCCCGGTCCGCAAGGAACTGGGAATCCGCACGATTTTCAACATTCTGGGGCCTCTGGCCAATCCCGCCTGCGCCTCCCTGCAGGTCATGGGGGTCTATGACCGCAGCCTGTTGGAGCCCATGGCCCATGTGCTGTCCAACCTGGGAGTGAAAAAAGGAATGGTGGTCTATGGAGAGGATAAGCTGGATGAAATCTCCTTGAGCGCCCCTACCGATGTGTGTGAGTTTGGGGACGGTTCTTTCACCACCTATACCATTGCGCCGGAGCAGTTCGGGCTGCAGCGCTGCACCAAGGAAGAACTGGTGGGCGGCACTCCCCAGGATAACGCCAAGATCACCATGGATATTTTGTCCGGCGCAAAGAGTCCCAGAAGGGATGCGGCGGTGCTGAATGCGGCCGCCGGTCTCTACGTGGCGGGCAAGGCGGAGTCGCTGGAAGCCGGAGTGAAGCTGGCGGAGCAGATACTGGACAGCGGCAAGGCCCTGGAGCAGCTGCGGAAATTTGTGGCCTTGTCCAATCAATAATTGAAAATATTAGAAGTGCGGATCAAAGGTTTGGAACCGAGAGTGCGGAATAGAAACGGTAAGTTATAAGCCGTTGATTCAGATGGTAAAGGAAACGGGAGGATCGGACGTGATTTTAGACCAGATTGCAGAACGGACAAGGGAAAGGGTGGCAGAAAATAAGAAGCTCATTCCGTTGGAGGAATACAGGGCTAGGGCGGAGAAACTGGCCAAGGCAGAGAAGCTGGCCGGAGATGAGAGAGCCGATGGGAGGAACGATGAGAAAGCATTTCCCCAGAGGTTAGAATCCTCGAGTGTAGAAAACGGACGCTTCGCCGCCGCCCTGGCCCGCTCGGGAATCAGCTTTATCTGTGAAGTGAAAAAAGCTTCGCCCTCCAAGGGTCTCATCGCCCCTCACTTTCCCTATGTGGAGATCGCCAGGGAATATGAGGCGGCGGGAGCTTCCGCCATTTCCGTCCTGACGGAGCCCTTCTTTTTCCAGGGAAGCAACGAATACCTGACCCGGATCCGGCAGGAGGTTTCCCTTCCCGTGCTGCGGAAGGATTTCACGGTGGATGAATACATGATTTATGAGGCCAAGGCCATCGGGGCGAATGCGATTCTCCTGATCTGTGCCATTCTGGAAAAAGAGCGGCTGAAGAGTTATCTGGAACTGGCCGGGGAGCTGGGTCTGGACGCTCTTGTGGAGGCCCATGACGAGG
>CANQPH010000027.1 GCA_947625675.1 uncultured Acetatifactor sp. | reverse complement strand
ATACTTTGCGCCATCGGCGGGATACATGCCGCAGTACACCATGGATTGCACCTTTTTGTAGCCCGGCAGGGGTTCGGCGCAGGGCCGGTCGTCATCGGTGACGGTGTCTCCCACCTGGGTATCCTTCACGTTTTTGATGGAAGCCGTGATATATCCCACCATACCGGCGGAAAGCTCTTCACAGGGGAAAAATTGCCCCGCTCCAAAATATCCCACCTCCACCACTTCTTCTCTGGCACCGGTGGCCATCATGCGGATCATGGTCCCTTTTTTCACCGTGCCCTCCATGATGCGGCAGAAGATGATCACGCCCTTGTAGGAATCGTATACGGAATCAAAGATCAGGGCCTGCAGGGGATTGTCCGGACTTCCTCCCGGGGCCGGGATCTTCCTCACGATCTGTTCCAGCACCTCCTCGATGCCGATGCCGTTTTTGGCGGAAATCAGGGGGGCGTCATGGGCCTCCAGGCCGATCACGTCCTCGATCTCGTCAATGACTCTCTGGGGTTCCGCACTGGGAAGATCGATCTTGTTGATCACCGGGAAGACCTCCAGATCATGGTCCAGGGCCAGATAAACGTTAGCCAGAGTTTGGGCCTCGATGCCCTGGGCCGCATCCACCACCAGGACGGCCCCGTCGCAGGCCGCCAGGGAACGGCTCACCTCGTAGTTGAAGTCCACATGACCCGGCGTGTCGATCAGATTGAAAATATATTCTTCCCCGTCCTTCGCCTTGTACACGGTCCGCACCGCCTGGGCCTTGATGGTGATGCCCCTCTCCCGCTCCAGATCCATGTTGTCCAGCACCTGGGCCTGCATCTCCCGGCTGGTCAGCAGCCCGGTCTGTTCTATGATCCGATCCGCAAGGGTGGACTTGCCGTGATCGATATGTGCGATAATGCAAAAATTACGGATTTTGCTCTGGTCGGTGACTGACATTTCTTTCGTCCTTTCTGATTCCTCTCAAATGATTGTAGCAGAAATGCAGCTTGACCGCAAGTGATTTTCGATTCTTTCTATTGCGATGAGCTCTCCGCCGGCATGGTGGGCTATATCACGGCTTCCATTCCTCCCTCTCCGCCGACGCAGCGTCCAAAGGAGCCATTCCCAGGATCTCGTTTCAGGAATAGGTTTATTCCTTCCCGGACAAAACCAGATCCAGGATGTGGGCGATGGGGCCGCAAGCGTTCATGGCCTCTTCCACCGTGTTGTTCTGGGCCCCCAGCTCGATCAGCAGATTTCTGGGGCGCAGGTGCATGTTGTAGCGATAGGCCTTGAGGTAAATTTTTCTGGTCAGCCCCGGATAGTATTCCTGGGCGACTTTTTCTAGCTGAAAAGAAAATGCCAGATTATCGTCCAGATTCTCATTGTACAGATAGGAAATGTTCCCCGTCCGGCGGGTACGGCTGAGTCCGTTGAAAAACATGAACCTGGCCGTGGGCCTTCCGTCGATTTCCGTGACGAGGCGGGTCTTCTCATCCATGGCGTCCCTATGCAGATCGATCACCACCTGAATCCCGGGATTCTCCTCCAACACTTGTTCGATGGCGGGGAGGGCCGCAGAGTAAGCGTCGTCCCGGGAAGGCACGTCATAGGTGCCGTCATGATGGAGCACTTTGTAGCCATATTCTTCCGAAAGGATCCGGGTCAAATAATCCCCCACCCCCACGATGGAAGTGGCCCGGTCTCCCGGGAGGGAATCCGCAAAGGCTTCCTGGGAATGAGTATGGTAAATCAGGATCTGAGGGCCCTCCGTATCCTTGGAAATGCTCATGTCCTTACTGGAAAGCACGTCCACGTCCAGCTGGTCGCTGCCGATCATGGTGGAGCTGTCGATGGTGTAAAAGGTCTGTACCAAAGTCTCATAGTCCCGCAGGCCATCCAGATTCACCACCGCCTGCTTCTCCGTCCGGGGCGTGAAATTCCAGTCCCCGGCTTCCGGAAGGGAACCCTCTCCCTGGCCCCCGGAATCCTGATCCTGGCCCCCGGCTCCATTTTGATTTCCGGCGTTATCTCGGTTCCCGGCATCGTTCTGGTTTCGGCCTTCGGCATCGGTTCCGGATCCTTCCCCGTCCCCGGCCAAATTTCCTTCCGCCTCCCCGGCGGGATCCCCTTCCGTCTCCGACGAACCTTCCGCATTTCTTTCTCCTGTTGGAGACTGGTCCCCGGCATCTGCCCCTCCCGCCTGCGAACGCATCCCGGCGTCTCCCGCCGCCTGGTTTTCCGCCAGGAACAAGGCCATCAGATCCTCCTCTCCCTCCTGGGATTCTTCCTCAATCTGCGCCTCCTTCCCTTCCTCTTTCAGAATATCCTCCAAAGTCAGCTCTTCCCTCTCTCCGTTGGAACCGGAAAGGGGTCGATCCCCCTCAAGATCCGAACCTCTGAAATGATATAGGGGCATCACGCTCTCCATCTGCCCCTCCATGAAAGCCTTCCAGACATCCATATCTTCCTCTGCGAAAGCAAACAATGGAAGAAAGGTCTGCAGCACTTCTTCTCTCACCAGCTCCGCACCATATTTTCCGAAAATCTTCCCCATCTCCCCCGCACCGTCTCCCCCGGCGCTCGTCTCCTTTTTTACGGCCAAAAACAAAAGAAAAGCCAGTCCCACAAAAGCCAGGGCGGGGCCGGCGATTTTTTTCCCGGTATTAACGTTGACGCACTTCCCATCCTGAAGGTTGTTTATATATATGCCGCAGGACTGCGGTCTATTCCTCCAGCTCCAGGGCCATGTTGATCCCTTCGGAGACGGTATAGCTGACCCGTTTGACCACGGCGTCAATGTCTTTTCCGGTCATGTACATGTTGTTCAGTTCGGAAAAAGCGGCCCGGTGCTGTCCCAGGCAGCGCATCCTGTCGAATTCCTGATCCTCGCTCAAAAGTTTTTCCAGGGCATCCCCCACGATGGTGGCGGCGTCCACCACGGTAGGCACCCCGATGGCGAGCACGGGAACTCCCAGGCTTTCCTGGGTCAGGGCGTCCCTGTGGTTCCCCACCCCGGAACCGGGCTGAATCCCGGTATTGGTGATCTGAATCGTCCGGTTCAGCCGTTTGGTGCTTCGGGCGGCCAGGGCGTCGATGACCATCACCGCATCCGGCTTCGCTTCCTCCACCACCCCTTTGACGATTTCCGAGGTCTCCATGCCGGTCTTGGCCATGACCCCCGGTTCGATGCTGCTGATCAGATTCATGCGGGCCTTGTTGTAGGCGGCCTTGCCATAGGTCTTCACCACGTGCCGGGTGATCATCAGATGATCCAGCACCTGGGGCCCCAGGGAGTCCGCCGTCACCTCCCGGTTGCCCAGGCCCACCACCAATATGGACTGCTCCTGATCCGCACCCGGGAGCATCCCCTTCAGTTCCTCCGCAAGACATTCCGAAATTTCCCTGTGATATCCATCGTCCGGTTCCACCAGGGCCGGGGCCTCCATGGTCACATAAATCCCCATGGGCTTTCCCATGGTCTTGGCGGCGTTTTTCGTGTTGACGGTCACCTTCGTGACCCGGATATCCTCCTTTTCACGATAATATTCCTCCACCTCCACGCCCCGCAGCTCTTCTTCCGCTTCGCCGATGCTTTCCCGGGCCTCCAATGCCAGATCCGTTCTCACCTGGAAATTCCCCATGCCGTTTTCTTCCTTTCTTCCCCTGGACTCTTTCTTCCCCTACAGCCACAGTTAATAACTATTTTTTACAAAAAAAGAAAACTTATGCGCCGATTTTCTAAAAAAAGGGAAATTTATCTATTGACAAAGCCCCTCTTTTTTTATAAAATACATCTGTATGTTTATATTAGCTTTCCGTGTACGGCTAATGGACATGGTGAACAATAAAATTCATGTGGGAATGGAGGTGTGAAACATGGCTAACATTAAGTCTGCGAAGAAGAGAATTTTAGTGAACCAGAAGAAGGCCGATAGAAATAAGGCCATCAAATCCAGCGTCAAGACTGCGATGAAGAAAGTCTTCGCTGCGATCGAGTCCGGCGACAAAGCTGCCGCCACCAAGGAACTCGCTGCCGCTACTAAGACGATCGAGATGGCTGCTACGAAGGGCATTTACCACAAGAACAATGCCGCCAGAAAGGTTTCCCGTATCAGCAAGGCAGTCAACAAGATGGCTTAATTTTGTAAATAGAAAAAGCAATCCATAAATAACACATTAGAAAAACACCCGGCAAACCCTCTCCGAGTGTTTTTTTAGTTGCCATGCGAAGCCCGGCAACGAGGCGCCGGGCTCCGCCCGGTGCCTTGTTATCTGCTCCTTCCGCCACCTCCATGGCTGACGCCGCTGCTGCTCGTATGGCCGCCACCGCCGCCATGACTGCCGCCACCGCCGCCGCTTTCCGGCCTGGGAATCTTACGCCGGGTCACGAACTTGTTTTTCAATTCATCGGCCTGCATGCGCATCACCGGCCTGCCCCCCGCCACATAGGCGGCCATGGGCACCGTTTCCTGGCCGATAGGATTCTGCAGCTTCAGGAATACGAACGCCAGCATCGCTATGATCGGGATCGCCAAGACAAAAATCACGGAAAATCCATAGTTTCTTCCTCCCGACATCTTATAGGACACGACCTCCACGTAAGCCCGATAAGCCAGGTAAGGATCCTCTTCGATATAATTGTAAACCGCATCCAGGACCTCGTCAATGTCCTGATTGCTGAATTTCTGATAGACCGCCCCGCAGGTGGACAGCCAGGTGGACATCTGATTCTCGTACCAGTTGTCCATCAAGAGAACTCCGTCCCCATGCACCATGTCAAAGCCAAAATTATTCTGGTCGTAAAAATCATCCGCCATGTCCCGCAGGACGGATTCCCTCGTACTGGGACGCTCGCCGATCTCCTCCTTCGTGGTCACCAGCACGATGTCACAGCCGATCTCCGCCTCTTTTTGGGCGATGAGCTTGCGGAGGGAATTCTCCTCCTCCTCGTTCAACACATCAGCGTAATCATAGACCCGCTCCGAAGGCGCCGACGTGTTCCCCCGCACCTTCTCCCCCTGGGCGTTCTTTGCGATCAACACCCCCAGGAAAAGAATCAGCACAATGCCCAGGGCGAGGAACCAAAACCGAAAATATTTCAAATATTGCTTAAAAGCTCCCGATTTCCATACTTTTTCCACCATGGTCTTCCTCCCAAACCGCTCCGAATTACGAACCCTAAATCATCGTCAGCATCACGTCCACAAGAGCCAGGATCGCCGTCAGCACCGCCCACAGGGTGGCGCCGTAGACCCAAACCTTCGCCTTGGAAATCGGCACCTTGCCCACGATCTTGGCCGTCTGTCCATTGATGTAAAAAGGATAATTCTGATCTTTGTACTGATAGGAATAGACCCACACCGGCAAAAGGCCGTACCTGGTCTGGCTGGAATTGATCCTGATGTTGTGTCCCTGGTTGAGCACACTGCTGTAGCCGGTGATGGTGGAGCTGAGCAGCTTATGGGTGTCCTCTTCCATCTTGCCCTGGGCCCGGTCCTCTATCTGTTCCGCCGGCATATTGTACCTCTCTCCCTTGAATCCGGACAGGAATTCCGGCGCAAAGGGCTGCAGCTGGTCGTACCGGTAAGGTTCCATGAGATCCATCACCTCGTCCGGCATCCGCAGGGAAGCGTCCGCAGGGATTTTCTCAAACTGTATGTCCATATCCCGGCGGATGTCATAAATGCTGGTTTCCGTGTATTCCGTGTCCCCGTTGGTCCAGACCCGAACCTTCCGGCCTTCTCCCTGATACTGACAGTTCACGTCATAATCATACAGCCAGAAGGGCACATAATCCCCTTCCATGGTGTCCAGCATCACCTCGGACAAGAAATCCGTAGGGGCGAAAATGCTTTTTGCGAACTTTTCCCGCATCAGCTTCTTCACCATGTCCCGGCTGTATTGGAACGGGATCATCAGATCCGGCGCATACTCCCCCTCCACCCTTTCGTTCAAAATGATATAATTGTCACAATAAGGGCACTGGGTGGCGCTGGTATGCTCTTCCAACGGCACCTCCCCGCCGCAGTTGGGACAGATATGGATGTCCCCCTCCGTATCCTTACGCTGCCCGCTGTCCAGGCTGTCACAGTAGGGACAATACATTTTCTTTTTTTCCGGGCTGTATATCACGTTGCCGCCACAATTCTTACACTGAAAAATCATTTCGCTCCGTCACTCCTTTGCCGGTTTGCATGACCACTCTTTTATTATAAGGAAAAAAAGCTTTCTGTACAAGTCCTTTTCGATGCCTTTTGCGCCCTGTTTTCCGCCCTCAGAGCACGGAAACCGGACAGTACCATGCGTTTCGGCTGTATGGCAGCAGATCATCGCTCATGCACAGAATGATCCCCGGCTGGATATCCATTGGAAACTTCTCCAGGACATGAAAGTTTCTGTCCGCATGGGCCGGTTCTTTCCCTTTTTTGATCTCAATCGGATACAACTTGTCTCCTTCCTGCACAAGCAGGACGATCTCCTTTTTATCAATGTCTCGATAATAATACAGATCCGCAGGGCGGCCCGCATTAAAATAACTCTTTACAATCTCCGTCACGACATAGGTTTCAAAAAAAGCGCCGTCCATCGCCCCTCTTTCCAGCGTATCCGCACTGGGCCAGCGGCAGAGATATGCGGCGAGACCGGTATCCATAAAATATACCTTCGGTATTTTCACGAGGCGCTTGGTGATATTGGCGGCGTAAGGACGCAAAATATAAAGGACGCCCGAACGTTCCAGGATGGACACCCAGGACTTCACGGTCGGAGCGGAGACGCCGACCGTATTTGCAATCTCATCATATTTCAGTTCCTGAGCCGTCCGGGACGCCATACAGACGAGGAAATCATAAAAAGCGTTCAGTTTCCCCACCTGGGCCAAATCCTTAACGTCCCGCTCGATATACGTATTCACATAATCCATATAGTAGCGATCCCGGTCAATATCCGTGGATCGGAGCTTGGGCATCCCGCCACGGAAAATGTGCTCGTAAACTTGGTGGATATCCTTCGGCACGCTGCCACGCAATCGCTCCCGCAAAGACTTAAGATCCGGATGAAACACTTCCGCCGGACGTCCCTCAATCTCCGCTGCAGAAAGGCTGGACATATCGAAAACGGCCACACGGCCGGCCAGGGATTCGGAAACGTTCTGCATCATGCGGAATTTCTGCGACCCCGTCAGCCAATACATCCCGCTGTTATCCTCCCCGTCCAACGCCTTCAAGTCCACGATCTTTTTCATTTCCAGGAGAATGGACGGAACCCGCTGAAATTCATCGATCAGAAGCGGATAACCATAGGTTTCAAAGAATAACGCCGGATCCGTCTCCGCAAGCCTCCTGGCATTGCCGTCGTCCAGCGTGACATAACGCCTCTCCGGCTCGCAAATATGGTTGAGCATGGTCGATTTGCCTACCTGACGCTGACCGCAGACCATTACAACCGGATAATAACGGGAGGCCTCCCGAACCTGTTCTTCCAGATGACGCCTGATATAATGCATGCGGGTTCTCCTTCTTTTCGAGAATTCTAAAATATAACTTTATTATACTCGGATCCCGTGTAAAAAGCAAGTATTTTTATTGGCAAAAGACCTCCCCTTATTATTCAGATTCTTTTTTCTTCACCACAACATATTTTTGATTCTTGCTTTTTGGCTTATCCGGAATTTCCATCACCAATCTATTTACATTCAATAGATGCTCTATTTCCACCTTGACACTTTTAATTGATTTATATCCTAAAAGTTCAATAATTTCCTGTCTGCTTTTCGGTACCTTGCAAATTGCAAGTATTCCTTTTTCCTTTTCGGTAAGAATATCATCTTGGGTATTATCTTGGGTATTATCTTGGGTATTATCTTGGGTATTATCTTGGGTATTATCTTGGGTATTATCTTGGGTATGCAACGCATGAAAGATTACCATTATTTCACTGGGTCTCACTTGATATTCTGCCATTTCATTCCCATTTTCTTTACAACTTTCCCTAATTTTTTGTATCCCACGTCCCCATGACTCTATATAACCCGCACGAAAAAAGGTATTGGCAATCAATGGGTTATATGGTCTAGAATTATGCTTTCCAAGTAAATTTTCAACTGTCCAATCTTCTGGAAATACACATTCATTTCCGATATATATTTTATCCTTGTATACACTGATCTGTATCGGGATCAGCGTGGCATAATTTTTGTGTACTATAGCATTGTAAATTGCCTCTCTAAGAGCTTCTTTAGGATAAGGATATGTTTCTACCCTGGTAACTCCCTCATAGGAAATATCTGCTTTCAAATATTTTGTAAAAAGCAAATCCACCACCTTATCAGCCTGTGAAATCAAGGATCCATGCACTTCATCCTGATAGCGTAGATCTGTATCTGTCTCAAAATATCCTATTTTAATATACGAACCAAATATCCACCGCTCTGGATTATGATGAAAAAGCAAAATTCCTGCCCTATTAATCCTTCCTTGCTCCATAAGATTCAAATTATTCAACAATTCTTCCTTATCCAGATCAAGATCCTGTTTGTTTATCCGTCTACTACGGACAGCTTGCTCTTTGAAAATATCAAAACTATCATTTCTAAAATCATTTGTCGTAATCTGGTCAATTGGCACACTATCCCATGTAATTCCTGTTTTTCTTAACAAAAATTGATTGAGTGCCGCTCCGGTAAGTCTTTGCTTCGTACTGCCAGTTCTGTAATGATATTCCCCTTTATAAGATACCGGATAGGAATTCGGATATACTACTATTTCTATGTAATCCTTTCCATTCTCTGTATGGAGATTGACATCCACTATAATTCCCAAAAAGTTACTAATCTTATTTGGAATATCTTCCAGTAATTTCTTGGCATCAACAACACCGGTAACTATACCATCATCATTTTTTCCAATATATATTTTCCCGCCCTGAGCATTTGCAAACCCGCATATCCATTTTAGATATTCATCTCTCCATGATTCCTTCCACTCTATTGTCTGATGTTCTGGCACTTTATTACCTACCTTTCTTTTAGTCCATTATCTTTTTTTTCTAAAATTAACTAAAATATTTTTTGAAGCCCAACCACTCTCAACCATTACATTATTTTTCAATTTTCCATCTTCTATAATTGCATCATCATAATAATACGGAAATGCGTCTCTACGCTTTTTTATATATAGTGATGATTCTGCACAAGGAAATCCTGCCGGCAACTCTATTAATGACATCGGATTTTTAGGTCCGTTTTTAACTACAGTATTTCTTATTTCATCATTATATATCTTACTTGTTTCTGTAGATGCAGGATCAATACCCTTTGGCAAGCCTAAAATATTTGGCATTTTTGTATAACACAATATGTACTCATGAACATTTTTTATTTTTGCTTGATTATCAAAATTACCATCCGTTTTCCATATTAATTGCGACACAAAATTTTGCTTTCCAAAAATCTCATCGCAAACTATTCGAAGATTTGCACATTCGTTATCATCAATACTTATAAATGCAATCCCTTCATTTGATAATAATTTTTGGATTAATCGTAACCTCGGATAAATCATACACAACCACTTATCATGACGAGATAAATCTTCTCCTTCGTCACCGACTGTATTACCTAGCCATTTTAAGATTACAGGATCGTCCATATTATCTGAATATACCCATGCTTTATTTTTTTCAGAACTCTTAGCTGTATTATAAGGAGGATCTATATAAACGCACTTAACTTTTCCTTCATACTTTGGCAGCAAAGCCTTCAATGCTTCAAGATTATCCCCATGAATAATCATATTCCGGCTGCCATTATCCTCGATTGTTCCTTTGCCATTTTCATAACTATATTTTCGTTCCAACATACGATACGGAACTTCATTATGGTGATTGATTACTTTATCTTTTCCAATCCAATTTAACGTAGGCATACCACCCTCCGTATTTACTAATTTTCTGTATTATGCTTTCTAGGATCATGCGGTTTCTCTGCATCTTTGGGAATAAGCCAAACATTACCTTTCAATACTGCTCCGTTAATACGCCCTTCTTTGCAATACATCTGAATCCTGCGTGGTGTTATATTCCATATTTCCGCTAATTCTTTGGTTGTTAAATATTCCATTATACATCTCCTGCAAATCATAAAATCATTTAACTATATATATTATATTCGTTATAGCGAAGACTTTCAACTATATTTTATATAATATTATCTCAAAACAAACAGCAACAATTTTTCCATCTGCAAACACAAAACGTCACGGAGCGCATTTTCATCAGCAACAACCGCTGTTTCAAATACCATTCCGTGACGTTTGTAAATGTCGCATTCGTTTGGAACGATCAAAAACGAATTACTTACTTGTTGTAGTTGACGATGGTGCCGAAATCGGGCTTCAGGGAAGCGCCACCCACCAGGCCACCGTCGATGTCGGGCTGTGCGAACAGCTCCGGTGCGCTGGAAGCGGATACGGAACCGCCGTACTGAATGCGGATGGCCGCCGCAGTGGCCTCGTCATAAACTTCCGCAATGCAGTCGCGGATGGCCTTGCATACTTCCTCCGCCTGCTCGGTGGTAGCCACCTTGCCGGTGCCGATGGCCCAAATGGGCTCATAAGCGATCACTGCAGTCGCCGCCTGCTCCGCAGTCACACCCAGGAAGGCGATCTTGACCTGCTGGCGCACGAAGTCGATGGTGATGCCCTGCTCTCTCTGGGTCAGGGTCTCGCCGCAGCAAATGATGGGGGTGAGGCCGTGCTCGAAGGCCTTCAGAACCTTCTTGTTCACGGTGGCGTCGGTCTCCGCAAAATACTCCCTTCTCTCGGAATGGCCGATGATCACGTATTTCACGCCCGCATCGGTGAGCATGGCGGGAGAGATTTCTCCGGTGTAAGCGCCCTTCTCCTCAAAATACATGTTCTCTGCGCCGATCTGGATATTGGTGCCCTTGGCCGCCTCCAGAGCGGGAATGATGTCGATGGCGGGAACGCAGAACACCACGTCCACGTCTTCATTCACCACGAGGGGCTTCAGGGTATTGACTAATTCTACCGCCTGGCTGGGAGTCATGTTCATCTTCCAGTTGCCGGCGATGATTTTCTTTCTTGCCATAATGATTTATCCTCTTTTCCATATTGATTAGTATCTCAGGTTTATCTCCTTACTTGTCGTCCGCCGCTGCCACGCCGGGAAGCTCTTTGCCCTCCAGGAATTCCAGGGAAGCGCCGCCGCCGGTGGAGATGTGGCTCATCTTGTCGCCGAAGCCCAGCTGGTTCACCGCCGCTGCGGAATCGCCGCCGCCGATGATGGTGGTAGCGTCGGTCTCGGCCAGAGCCTTGGCCACAGCAATGGTGCCCGCCGCCAGGGTGGGATTCTCAAACACGCCCATAGGTCCGTTCCAAACGACGGTCTTGGCGTTCTTCACCGCATCTGCGAAAAGGGCTGCGGTCTTGGGTCCAATGTCCAGGCCCTGCATGTCCGCAGGAATCTTGTCAGAATCCACGTAGGAAATCTCGATGGGGCCGTCAATGGGATCCGGGAACTGCGCCGCAATGGTGGTGTCGATGGGAAGCAGCAGGGTCTTGCCCAGGGAAGCCGCCTTCTCCATCATCTCCTTGCAGTAATCGATCTTCTCATCGTCCACCAGGGACTGGCCCACTTCCTTGCCCTGCGCCTTCAAGAAGGTATAAGCCATGCCGCCGCCGATGATCAAGGTATCGCACTTCTCCAGCAAATTGGAGATCACGTTCAGCTTATCCGCAACCTTGGCGCCGCCCAGGATGGCCACGAAAGGTCTCACGGGATTCTCCACCGCATTGCCCAGGAAATTGATCTCCTTCTGCATTAAATAGCCTACCACGTTCTCGCCGCCCTTGGCGGTGATGAACTTGGTCACGCCTTCCACGGAAGCATGGGCCCTGTGGGAGGATCCGAAAGCGTCGCACACGTACAGATCGGCCAGATCAGCCAGCTCCTTGCTGAACTCCTCGCCGTTCTTGGTCTCTTCCTTGCCCCGGAAACGGGTATTCTGAAGCAGGATCACGTCGCCGTCCTTCATGGCTTCCACCGCAGCGGTGGTCTCGGGACCGGTCACGTTGTAATCCGCAATGAACTTCACTTCCTTGCCCAGCTTCTCGGACAATCTCTTGGCCACGGGAGCCAGGGACTCGCCTTCGTTGGGCCCGTTTTTCACCTTGCCCAGGTGAGAGCAAAGAATCACCTTGCCGCCGTCATCGATCAGCTTCTTGATGGTGGGAAGCGCTGCCACGATACGGGTCTCGTCCGTGATCTCGCCGTTTTTCAAAGGAACATTAAAGTCACATCTGACCAGAACTCTTTTGCCTTTTGCGTTGATATCGTCAACGGATTTTTTATTCAATCCCATTTTCATCAACCTCCATAATTTTTAAATTTCCGTGCGCCGTCCGACAGCGCATCCGAATGAATATGGACGCAGTCTTTTCTCAGGCGTCCATATCGAAATAAGGATCCGGCCCATAGGACCGGACCCTTACCTGAGTCAATTCCAAACTATTTGGTATCAGACTTTGTTCTCCGCAAATTTCCATTACGCTCCCAGCAGCTTGCCGAAGTGCTTGATGGTACGAACCATCTGGCTGGTGTAGGAGTTCTCATTGTCATACCAGGACACAACCTGAACCTCGGAGAGGTCGTCGCTGATGGGCAGAACCATGGTCTGGGTCGCATCGAACAGGGAACCATAGGTCATACCGATGATGTCGCTGGAAACGATCTCGTCCTCGTTGTAGCCAAAGGACTCGTTGGAAGCTGCCTTCATGGCCGCATTGATGGCATCCTTGGTAGGAGCGCCCTTTACAACGGCGGTCAGGATGGTGGTGGAACCGGTAGGGGTAGGAACACGCTGAGCGGAACCGATCAGCTTGCCGTTCAGTTCAGGGATAACAAGGCCGATCGCCTTGGCAGCGCCAGTGCTGTTGGGAACGATGTTCACGGCAGCGGCACGGGATCTTCTCAGATCACCCTTCCTCTGAGGGCCGTCCAGAGTCATCTGGTCGCCGGTGTAAGCGTGAATGGTGCACATGATGCCGGACTGAATCTCGAAGGCATCGTTCAGAGCCTTAGCCATGGGAGCCAGGCAGTTGGTGGTGCAGGAAGCTGCGGAAATGATGGTGTCCGCATTGGTCAGGGATTCATGGTTCACGTTGTAAACGATGGTAGGAAGATCATTGCCGGCAGGAGCGGAAATGATAACGTGCTTTGCGCCCGCATCGATGTGAGCCTGAGCCTTGGCCTTGGAGGTGTAGAAGCCGGTGCACTCCAGAACCACGTCTACGTCCAGGGCTCCCCAAGGAAGATTCTCAGCCTTCGCTTCCGCATAGATCTTGATCTCGGTTCCATCTACGGTAATGGAATCTTCACCTGCCGTCACCTTGTCAGCCAGAGCGTACTTGCCCTGAGTGGAGTCATATTTCAGCAAGTGAGCCAGCATCTTGGGAGATGTCAGGTCGTTGATCGCCACGATCTCAAAACCTTCCGCCCTGAACATCTGTCTGAAAGCCAGACGGCCAATACGGCCAAAACCATTGATTGCTACTTTTACTGCCATTTTAGTTTCCTCCTAAAATATTTATTATAATATTATTTTGCCAAAATAGCCTGTCCCCCATTCCTGCGGGGTGGATCCCTATTTCAATCCACTTCTCTCCCCGCTGGGGCACGTTACATTGACAAAATTTTGTCAGCACCCTTATTGTAACTAATTTCTTCCAAGAATTCAAGACGTATTTCAAAAATATTTCAAATAATAGTAACAGTTCAGCCAGCCGCCTGATTTGATGGAAAATCGTGCTTGCACGGATTTTCCATCATGTCTGGCGGCGAGTCGAACTGCGTTCGACTTGGGGGCAGCCGTTTTATGAGCAAAGGTAGTTGCGAAGCGACGGAAAGCACGTAGTGCGGCTTTGCCAGCCGAATTTATTCGGCTTGGGTGCAAACTGAACTGTTACAAATAATGCTTTACCATCAAGAACCCCTCCAAAACCTTTTCCAGACACCACTCATAATCGATGGCGGGAACGCTGCGGGCGAGTTCGAGATATTCGGTGCGATATACCGTTCCCCCGACTTCATATTGTACGCTCCCCACGATCTCCCCCGCTTCCACCGGGGCATCCAGGAACCGGGGCACCTGACATTCCACCCGGATCTCTTCGTCTTCCCTGAGCAGGAGGCCTTCAAGGCCCTGACTGCGATCCGCCAGGACCACTTTTCCCAAAGCTTCCTCTCCCAGCCCTTTCGTCTGCCCATTCAGGATCCTCACGGCGGGAATGCTTTCCACGTCATAGGCCGCAGAAGAAAATTCCCGGTAAGAATAATGTGCCAGACCGTATTCCAGCAATTTCCTGGCATCCCTCCATTTATAAGTCTTGTTGTTGGGCCAGCCGCAGGCCAGCAGCGCCACCACCAGGGTTTTCCCGTCCCTGCGCAGGGCCCCCACATAGCAGTAGCCCGCCTTGTTGGTAAATCCGGTTTTCCCGCTTATGACCCCTTCCATCATATTTAAAAAAGCGTTGTGGTTCACGCAGGAAAAGCTTCTTCCATTGGCGGAGAAGGCATAAGAAGGGCAGCCCGTGATCTCCAGGAACGCATCAGCCTGCGGAGATTTCCCGATGCAATAGGACATGATGGCCGCCAGATCCGCCGCCGTGGTGGAATGCTCTTTTTCAAGCGTCTCCCCGCTTTCCAGCGTAAAAGTTTCCGTGGCGTCCAGGCCGTTGGGAGTGATAAACCAGGTGTCCCGGCAGCCCAGATCCCTCGCCTTTTGGTTCATCAATCCGGCAAAGGCCTTCACCGCTTTTGCGCTCTCTTCCGGGGTGAAATCCGCCGTGCTCTTTGTGCGCAATTCTTCCGGAAGCAGTTCCTTTCCGATATGCTCCGCAATGGCCGCAGCGGAATCATTGTGGGACTCCAGCATCAGGGAATGGAGCAAATCCTTCAGCAGATACTTCTCCCCCCGCTTCACGTAGAGCTTCACCTTGGGCATCCCGGCGGCATAATCCGAGATCTCCACCTCGTCTTCCAAATTCCCGTTTTCCAGAGCCAGGATACAGGTCATGATCTTGGTAGTGCTGGCCATGGACAGCTTCTCGTAACCGTTTTTCTCGTAGAGCACACGGCCGGAGTCCCCGTCCAGGAGCACCGCCGACGTGGCATACAAGGGCAGTGTTTCCAAAGGAGCGGGGGGCTGCACCTGGGCCTGGTTTTCCAAACTGCTCCCGAACCCTTGCGCCTGGCTTTCCAAACCGCTTCCAAGCCCCTGCGCCAACCCCTGGGCCTGGCTCTCCGTCCCTGCCAACCCCCAGGGTCCGGCCCCCAGCGGCATCGCCCACAAAAGGGCCGCCAACAGAAGCGCCGTCCCCAGGCGCCGAAACCCCCTTCTTCTCATCGATTTCCCCTTGCCCGTCTTTTTCATTCCTGCGCTCTTTTTCTCATTTTCCGTTTCTCATGAAAAATATATGTAAAAAAGAACCGGTTCAGTCCTGAAAAAACAGGAATCTTCCAACCGGTTCCAATCCATTTCCCTTAACGGCGCAATTTTCCAGCCTACGGCTTCAAGATCCGGCCCGGGGCAGGCCACCTGACAGAGTCTCAAATATCCAGCTTCATCTGAACTTCCGCTTCCGCCTGAAGCTTGAACTCTTCCATCTGCACCGGATTCATCTCCGGCAGATCCGCAATGCTGGACACCCCGAAACAGCGCAGGAACTGCTCCGTGGTTCCGAAGAGCAGCGGCCTCCCCGGCGCATCCATCCGCCCCAGCTCGCAGATCAGGTCATATTCCAGCAGCTTGTTGATGGCATAATCACAGCTGACCCCCCGGATCCGTTCGATCTCCACCCTGGTGACAGGCTGCTTGTAGGCCACGATGGACAAGGTTTCCAGCACGGAATCCGTCAGCACCATCTTTTTGGGGGTCTTTGCGATCTTTATGAGATATTCGTACAGCTCCGCCTTGGTGCACAGCTGCACCGAATCCTCGAACCTGGCCAGAGCGATGCCACGATCTTCCTTTTTGTAGCGCTCCTCCATCCGGGCCAGGACCGCCTCCGTGGCGGAAACGCTTCTCTCCAGCACCTGAGCCAGTCTGCTGACCTCCACCGACTCCCCCATGGTGAAAAGAATGGCCTCTATAATGGCCTCCGTTGGATCCACGGCCTCCTCTTTCCCTGCAGTCCGCTCCTGCTCCGCTCCTTCCGCAGACACCGAATCCGCCAGTTCAAGTTCCACCTGTTCGTAAGTCTCCATGTTTCCTCGCATTCTGCCGCAGATTGGGCGGCATTTCTTTCAAGTATAAAAGTAAACTTTCAAACTATTCATTGACGCAGTAGTGTGGGATTGCGTCCCGCAATATGCATGGGTATAAAATTGAAAATCCAGCGCTGATTTCTTGTCAATCGCTAAATATTGGACGTGATTAAAATATCGTCAAACAGCTTCTCCTGGGAAATGACGAGTTCTCCGGTCTTCATCATTTCCAAAATGATCAGGAAGGTCACGATGATCTCCATTTTGCTGTTCTGCTTTTCCAAAAGTTTGCGAAAGCTGAAGGTGTGGTGCTCCCTGGCATAGGCCTGTATGTAGAGCACCTTTACGTCCATGTCCACCTCGTCCTTCTCGATGTTGCCGTACTGACTCCTGATGGTGTCGATCCGGTCCGTCTGCCGCTTCGCCACGGACTGGAAAATCTCGTTCAGACGGCTTAAAGTGACTCCGTCCAAAAGTTCCTCGTAATTCACCGGCGGCTTGAAGTCCTGAATCTCCTTGGGCAGATGCTTGTCCCGGTACAGATTGCGGTAAGCGTCCACCTGCCTGTCCCGCAGCTCCTCGGACATATATTTGTACATTTTGTGCTCCAGGAGCTTCTGCACCAGTTCCGCCCTCGGATCCTCTTCTTCCCCTTCCTCATTCACTTCCCTGGGCAGGAGCATCCTGCACTTGATGTCAATGAGGGTGGCCGCCATCACCAGGAATTCGCTCATCACGTTCATATCCTGGGTTTCCATCTGTTTGATGTAATCCAGATATTGCTCCGTGATCACCACGATGGGGATGTCATAGATATCCACCTTGTTTTTCTCTATCAGATGAAGCAACAGATCCAAAGGACCCTCAAACACTTCCAATTTTACAGGTATCGCCATTCCTTCGTTCTCCCTTGCCAGACGTCTCGCTTTCCTCCGGCACCTTGCGTTCGTCCGTGCGTTTGCCTGCGCCTTCATCCGCCCTTTCTCCGACATCCGCAGTTGGTGTAAGCTCTTCTGCGGCGGGCGCAAGCTCCACCACCAGAAGCTCGCCGGGATTGAACATCCGAATGGGAATGGTATGCGTTCCCAAGCCCCTGCTCAACAGCATGACCGCAGACCCTTCCTGGAACCTTCCGCCATCATAATGGGGGAAAAAACGCACTGCCGGAGAGACCAGGCCCTTCCCCCCGGGAATACGCACCAAGCCCCCGTGAATGTGTCCGGAAAACACCAGATCCGCCCCCCAGGCCGCATATTCGGGAAAATAATCCGGGTTGTGGGCGATCAGGACGCAGTATTTGTCCTGATCCGCCCTTCCCAGCACGCTCGTCAGATAATCGGAGGGCATGGGCTTTTTGCGAAAACGCTGGTAATATTTCCGATCGATCTGGACACCATAAACCACAATGCCCGTCTGTTCCAGGCTCACATGTTCGTTCACCAGCCGGTGGATCCCCAGCTTCGTCAGCTCCTTTTCATAATCCTCCGCCATGGAGCCATACACTTCCGGATAGAGCTCCAGCCTGTGCTCATGATTCCCGTTGGCATAATAAAGAGGATACTTGTCTTTCAACTTTTCCAGGAGCCCCAATGCCGCCTTAAACTTTTCCCCTTTTCGGGCCGTCAGGAGGTCTCCGGCGATTATGACGGCATCCGGCTCCTGCTCTTCTATGGCGGACAAAAGCAGCTCGTTTTCCCTGCCGTACCTTTTGTTGTGCAGATCCGCCAGGACCACGGCCCGAAAAGGCTTCTTGATCCTGGGGTCCGCAAGAGCATGGCGCACCACCACGAACCGATTGCTGTCATACAATATGATCCATATACAGATGAGGGCGACGATGCCCAAAATAATGATCAATATGTCTATCATTTCCGCATCCCGTTCCAACAACCTTCCCACAGGCTACTTTTCTGCCGACGTTTTCTCCCGGAAACCGGCCGTCAGCGCCTGTCTGCGAAACGCTCTCAAAGGCGCACGGTATGAGTATATCATATTTTTCCCCATTACAAAAGGAATTCTTGAAAAATTTTCAGGAGAACGTCGCAGTATCTCGCCCTGGCCACGTCCGCCCCGTATAGGACCGGCACCTCCCCGATGGGCGTCCCGTTCAGAAAATACCTGGCATACCCCGCTGTCTCCCCTTGAAGGACCGGTGCGGGAACGCTTTCCGGAAGCTCCATGCGTTTTTCCACGTTATCCAGGGAATTGCCCGCAATGTCCAGGTACCGGAATTCCCCGGCATAGGACAGGGGCACCTTTTCCTCCACTCCCCCCTCCACGGCCAGATCCGGCAGGGGGTCCTCGTTCTCATCGCAATAGAGGCTGCTCACGTCAAACCCGTAGTTGAGCAGCACCCTGGCGTCCTGAAACCGCTTCTTCGGCTCCGGCGCCCCCATCACCACGGCGATCAGGTCGATCCCGTCCTTGCGGGCGGTGGCGGAAAGGCAATACTTAGCCTTGGAGGTGGAGCCCGTCTTCAGCCCCGTGGCCCACTCATACTGCTTCAGCAACTTGTTGGTATTGGCCAGGGTGAACAGGCTGCTGCCCTGCCTGGTCTCATGGGTGATGTCCGTCATCCAGATCTGAGAATAATCGAAGACCTCCGGATGCTTGGTGATCAGCTCCCGGGACATGATGGCCACGTCTCGAGCAGAGGTGTAATGCCCATCGGACTCCGTCAAGCCGCAGCAGTCCTCGAAATGGGTGTCCGTCATCCCCAGCTGCTCCGCTTTTTCGTTCATCCGTCCCACGAAAGCTTCCTCGCTCCCGGCTATGTACTCCGCCACCGCCACGCTGGCATCGTTGGCGGAAGCCACCGCAATGCACTTGAGCATGGTGTCCAGGTTCTGGACCTCCCCCGCCGCCAGATACACCTGGGAGCCGCCCATGGAGCTGGCGTACTCGCTGACGGTGATCTGGTCCTCCAGCTTGATCTTCCCCTCCTCCAGCTGTTCAAACACCAGCAGCAAGGTCATGATCTTGGTGATGCTGGCGGGGCTCCTCCGCTCTGAAGCGTTCCATTCATAGATCACCTTGCCCGTGGAGGCCTCCATCAGGATGGCGGAAGGCGCTGAAATGGCCACCTCCGCCCTCGCCTCCATTCCCCGGCCCAGGCACAGGGGAAGCAGACACGCCAGAAGGAACAGATGAAGGGAAAGCCTCCTCCATCCCCGAAATACTCTTTTTTTACCCATAAAAATCGCCACACTTCCTATTTTCCTCTATGTAAAGGATATGGAAGTGTGACGCCGCTTATGACTGAAATTTGGAACCGGGCTCAATACCATCTGGCCTTGAAGGAAGCATATTTATCCAGCAGCCACTCCTTGCGGGACCGAACGTCCACGTGAAAGGCCCGGCACAGCTGAATGACATAATCCACCGTGACCACCAGGAGAATCACCGTGATGGCCCGAACCGCCATCCCCCTGTCCAGCCTGTCGAGGAACCCGTTGACCCATCCATGCAGGAACAAGACGATTCCTATGGCGTAAAAACCCCAGGCCAGCGTGCTCTCCAGGCAAATGATACCCTGGTAATTGAAGGGCTTGTCATGATAATCCCACCACAGCTCGCCGAACAGACGGATCATGCATTTCCCCACGATGAATTCAAACGCCGTGGCCGACACCGCCCCCACCAGGTACAGAAGCAACAGCCTGTTCCGAAGAGGGGAAAACAATATGTAACAGGAAATGGCGCCAAACCCGTAAATCGGACAGAACGGACTCTTTGCAAATCCTCTGTTGGTCAGCTTCCGGTTGCAGAAGGACATATAAATGGATTCCACCAGCCACCCCAGCATGCTGTAAACCACAAAGGCCCCCAGCAAATGATACACATCCGTCCCCAATAACTTCATACTCCACATAATAACACCCTTTAGAAAATCTTAAGATGTCCAAAACGCATAAAGTCCTCAGTCGCAGACGGCTAAGGACTTAATGTTCACAATTAGTTATATTTGCGCTTTCTAGCGGCTTCGGACTTTTTCTTCCGCCTTACGCTAGGCTTCTCATAATGCTCTCTCTTGCGAATCTCCTGCTGAATTCCAGCCTTTGCGCAGCTTCGCTTAAAGCGACGCAATGCGCTGTCCAGAGTTTCGTTTTCTTTCACGATTACATTTGACATGCTTGCACCCGACCCTCCCTTCAGTCCCTCTAGTTGCATGACTGATTGGGTTATTATGTACATTCTTGAATGCACACCTCATATTATAGCATAAATTTGCCAATCGTCAACTATTTTTTTAAAAAACACAACACTATTTTTTCTCACCGAATCTGTCCTTCCAGCACCGCCCTGGCCTGTTCGATGGCCGCCTGGATCCCCGCCGGGTTCTTGCCGCCGGCCTGGGCCATGTTGGGCCGCCCGCCGCCGCCACCGCCGACACAGGCCGCAATGCCCTTGATCAGATTGCCCGCATGGGCCCCGGCCTTCACTGCGCCGTCCGTGGCCATGGCGATCATATTCACCTTGCCGCCCAGTTCGGACAAAAGCACCACGACGCCCTCGCCCATCTTTTCCTTCAGCTGGTCTCCCAGATCCCGCAGGCCGTTCCTGTCCACGCCCTCCACGGCCGTGGACAGGAGCTTCACGCCCTTCACTTCCCGCACCTGGTCCATCACGTCGCCCAGGGCGTCCTTGGCCGCCTTGCTCTTCAGGGCCTCGACCTCGGAACTCAAGGCCTTCACCTCCGCCTGGAGATGCCCGCACCGCTCCGGCACGGAATCCGGCGTGGTCTTCAGCACCCTGGCGGCCTCCATCAAGGTCTGTTCCACGTTCCTATAATACTTGAACACTCCATTTCCCGTGATGGCTTCGATTCTCCTGGTATTGGCGGCCACGCCGCTCTCGGAAAGGATCTTAAAGACGGTGATCTCCCCCGTGTTCGCCACATGGGTGCCTCCGCACAGCTCCTTGGAGAAATCGCCCATGCTCACCACCCGGACGCTCTCCCCGTATTTTTCCCCGAACAGGGCCATGGCCCCGGTCTTCCTGGCCTCTTCCATGGTCATGACGGCGGTGCTCACCGGCAGATTGGCCGCAATTTTTTCATTCACGATCTCTTCCACCCGGTCCAGCTCTTCTTTCGTCATGGCGGAGAAATGGCTGAAATCGAAGCGCAGTCTCTCATCGTCCACATAGGAACCGGCCTGCTGCACATGGTCTCCCAGCACCTCCCGCAAGGCTTTCTGCAGCAAATGGGTGGCGCTGTGATTCTTACAAATATCCGCCCTTCTTCCTCTGGTTCTCCCATGATCCACCAGAAGCGTGGCGTTATCCCCCACCTTGATCATGCCGTAAACCATGACGCCCACGTGGCCGACCTTGCCGCCCATGAGCTTAATGGTATCCTTGACTTCAAAAATGCCTCCCTGAGCCTCAATGCGCCCGGTATCCCCCACCTGGCCGCCCATGGTGGCGTAGAAAGGGGTCTCTTCCACGATGATCGTGCCCGTCTGCCCATCGGTCAGGGCCTCCACCACCTCGGTCTCCGTGGTGAGGGCCGTGATCCTGGACATATGCCGGATTCTGTCATAGCCCACGAACTGCGTGGTGAGGGCGGGATCGATGGACTCATACACCGTCACGTCGGCCCCCATGTAATTGGTGGTTTTGCGGGCCTTGCGGGCGGTGTCCTTCTGCACCTGCATCCGCACGGCGAAGCCCGCATGATCCATGGTAAAGCCCTTTTCCGCCAGGATTTCCTCCGTCAGATCCACGGGGAAACCGTAAGTATCATACAGTTTGAACACGTTGTCGCCGGAAAGCTCCGTGACGCCGGCCTTTTTCATCTCCTCTTCCATCTCGGAGAGGATGCTCAGGCCCTGGTCGATGGTCTTGTCGAACTTGTCCTCCTCCTGGGTCAGCACGTTCAGGATAAAGGACTTCTTTTCCTCCAGCTCCGGATAGCCGTCCTTGCATTCATCAATCACGGTCTGGCTCAGATTCGCCAGGAACTTGCCCTCGATCCCCAGGAGCCTGCCGTGTCTGGCGGCCCGGCGGATCAGACGGCGCAGCACATAGCCCCTGCCTTCGTTGGAGGGCATGATGCCGTCGCTGATCATGAAGGTGGAGGAACGGATATGATCCGTGATCAGACGGATGGACACGTCCTTGGCCTCGTCCGTCTCATAGGTCACCCCGGCGATCTGGCAGATGCGGTCCCGGATGGCCTTCATGGTGTCGATGTCGAAGACGGAATCCACGTCCTGCACCACCACGGCCAGCCGCTCCAGGCCCATGCCGGTATCGATGTTTTTCTGGGCCAGCTCCGTGTAGTTGCCGTGCCCGTCATTGTCGAACTGGGTGAACACGTTGTTCCACACTTCCATGAAACGGTCGCAGTCACATCCCACCTTGCAGTCCGGCTTGCCGCAGCCGTACTTTTCCCCTCTGTCATAATAGACTTCGGAACAGGGGCCGCAGGGGCCTGCGCCGTGCTCCCAGAAATTGTCGCACTTTCCGTTTTCGTCCCGGTAGAACCTAGTGATCCTCTCCGCCGGAACTCCGATCTCCTTGGTCCAGATGTCAAAGGCCTCGTCATCGTCGCAGTAAATGGAGGGATATAGACGCTCCGGATCCATTCCCACCACCTGGGTCAGGAACTCCCAGGTCCAGGCGATGGCCTCATGCTTGAAATAGTCCCCGAAGGAAAAATTGCCCAGCATCTCAAAAAAGGTCAGGTGCCTGGCGGTCTTGCCCACGTTCTCAATGTCCCCTGTCCGCACGCACTTCTGACAGGTGGTCACCCGTCTCCTGGGCGGAATCTCCTGTCCGGTAAAATAAGGCTTCAGGGGCGCCATGCCGGAATTGATGATCAACAGGCTGTTGTCATTATGAGGCACCAGCGAAAAACTCTTCATTTTCAAATGTCCCTTGCTCTCAAAAAACTCCAGGAACATCCTTCTCAACTCATTTACTCCGTAAGGTTTCATGGATCTGTCTTCTCCAGTCTATCGTTTCTATTATTTTCAGAAGGGCCGTCCTTCCTCGCATTCCCCACCATTATAGTGACAAAGCGGGAAAATGTCAATTCATTTCTGCCAACAGTTCAGACAGCCGCCGAATTCGGATGAAAATCGTGCTCGCACGAATTTTCATCCGTTTCAGGCGGCTGGATAAGCGCCATTTTATGAGCAAAGGAAGCTGCAACGCAGCGGAAAGTGCGTAAGCACGACTTTGCGAATGGCGCTTCTGAACTGCAAGGCATAGCAAGCTTTTTTGCGCATGCAGGGGGAAGTGGGCGTGAATGGTAACTCCGTCACCACTCCTCTTCCTCCAGTATCTCCAGCAGTTCTTCCCTGGTCTCCCGGATCCGCTTGTCATCCCCGTCCCGCAGGGCTCCCTCGAAAGCGTTCAGGAAATGATCCAGTTTCCGGCGGCGGTCCCCCAAGGATTCCTCATACATGCGTTCCGCCCGCAGCAGCACCAGCCGGTTTTCCTCCTGGTCCCTGGGCTGCACCTTCAGATAGGCCAGCTCTTCCATGCGCTGGGCGATCTCTTCGTCGGTCATGGTGTTGTCCTGGCCCTTGATGATCATTTTCTGGCTCTTGCCCGTGGACACCACCTTCACCTCCACCTCCAGGAGGGAATTGATATCATAGGTGTAGGTCACGTCCACCGCTTCCTCCCCCTTGGGTGCCGGAGGAATGTCGATGTCCAGCTCTCCCAGGAAAAGATTGTTGCGGGCGAACCGGCTCTCGCCCTGGAGCACCCGGACTCGCACCCTGCTCTGGTTGTCCCGGATGGTATAGAGCCGTTCCGTGTGGCTGGCCGGGATCACGGTGTTGCGCTCGATGATGGGGCAGAATCTGCCGTCCTCATATTTGCCTTCATCATATTCCACCACCACCTCGGTGCCCAGGGTAAAGGAGCAGACATCCGTCAGGATTACCTCCTTCACCATCTCGTTGCGCTCCTTCATGGCCCCCTGAATGGCGGCCCCCAGGGCCACCGCCTCGTCCGGGTTCATTTTGGTATCCGGGAACTTCCGGAACAGCCGGATCAGGAAGTCCCTGACGATGGACAGCCTGGTGGCCCCGCCGATCAGCAGGATCTCGTCGATCTGGGCGAGCTTCAGCCCCGCATCAGAAAGGCTCTTCTTCACCGGTTCCCGGATCTTGGAAAGGAGTTCGCCGCAGGCGGTCTCGTATTCCCGATACCCGATGACGGCTTCCTTTTCCTCTTCCCCGATGAGGCACGTCACCGTCACCTTCTCCGCATCGCTGATGGACAGCTTCGCCTTCTCCGCCTGCTTATAGAGCCGCACCTGTTCCTTTTCCGTCAAAAGGCCCAGGGACAGATCGCATTTCTGCAAAAACAATTTGGCCATGACGGCGGTGAAGTCCTCCCCGCCCAGGTAATTGTCCCCGGCCACCGCCCGGACCTCCAGGATATTGTGGTAGAGCTCCAGGATGGACACGTCAAAAGTGCCCCCGCCCAGGTCGAACACCAGGAAGCGGGTGTCCCTTGTTTTGTCGTACAGCCCGTAGGCCACGGCCGCCGCCGTGGGCTCCGAGATCATCCGTTCCACCTTGAGCCCCGCCAGCTCCCCCGCCCTCTTGGTGGCTTTTCTCCGTTTATCGTCAAAATAGGCGGGCACGCTGATCACGGCCTCCGTCACCGGCTCCCCCAGATAGGTCTCCGCATCCTCCTTGAGGGAACGCAGCACCAGGCTGGACAGTTCCTCCGGCCGGTACTTTCTGCCGCTCAGGACATACTCCCGGTCCGTCCCCATGCTGCGCTTGAAGGTCTGAGCCACCGTTTCCGGATACAGGCTCATGCGCTCCCTGGCGGTTTCCCCCACATACACGTTCCCCTCTTCGTCCACGCTGACCACCGAAGGGGTCAGATTTTTTCCCAGACGATTCGGAATGATCCTGGGGCCCTCTTCTGTAAAATAAGCGATCAGACTATTCGTCGTGCCCAAATCGATTCCTACGATCATATTCTCTCCATTCCGGCCAAATTCCTCGTCAGCCGTAAATCTCCAGCGCCTTCCCCATCAGGTAAAAAGGCGCTTTCTCCCTCAAAATCTTCAATATCGCCCCGCAGGCCTCCGCATCCTTCTTCCGCTTCGCCACGAGGAACCTCACCACCAGAAGCTCCGTGCAGACAGGATAAACGCAGTCCCTGCAGACAAGACATTCTCCTTCTTTTCGCAGGAGCTCCTCCGCCGCATCCTCTCCCTCCAGGAACAGGGCGGTCAGCGCCTGCTGGTACAGAACCGCTTTCTGCCGGTAGCTGCGATTCTCCTGCAGCATCTCATCTTCCTGTTCGGCGAGCCTGGCGAAACGGACGCACTCCTCCTCTTGTCCCAAAAGGGCGCAGAAAATGGCCAAATCCTGGCAGAGTCCCCGTTTGGAATACCATGCGTTTTCTTTATGCTTCGATACAGCTTCCTTCAGACAGGCCAAAGCCCTCAGCGCCTCCCCGTGAATCAACTGCTTTCGGGAGAACCCTCTTATAAAGCGGTCCAGCAGGGAGCGGCGCTTTTCGGAAGACGCCGGTGCGCTCAACAGAAGATACCAACCGTAATATGCAATATAATCGCTTACGGATCTCCCCACCAGCGCCTTGGGTTCCTTGGGAGTTCCCTTTGTCCGCAGCAGCTCTTTCCAATCCTCCAGGACTTCTTTCGCCCGTTCCCAATTTTCCGTTTCCAGATACAGTCTGCACCGCTCCCGGCAGCCGTATATCTTTTTGTGCTTATAATACTTGTCGATGAATTCCAGGGCCTTCTCCTCATTGCCGACGCTTCTGTAGCAGCGGATCAGCCGCTCCCCCACCTGTTCCTGCCGCCCGAACTCCTCCTCCTGGGCAAGGCGCACCAGAGCCGCCGCCTCATAATCCCCCACCTTGTCATAGGTGGCGGCCAGGTTGCCGTAATGGCTGGACATGGGTTCCTCCTTCATATAGAGGATGGCCTTGCGGAAACAGGGCATGGCCTTTTCATACAGACCCTGATATTCGTAGACGCAGCCCAAGTTGTTCCAGGCGAAGGCGTCCGCCGGATTATCCTCCAAAATCTTCTCAAAATCTGCGCTGGCCTTTTCCCACCGATTGGCGGCCAGGTAGTACAGCCCCCTGATGTTCAGGATATAGCCCCTGGGATTCATGAGAAAGAGACTGGTGATCACCTGCTCCCCTTCCTCAAAATGCTTCTCATCCCCGGTATACTGCAGGGGCGTCCTATATTTCCGTTCAAACTCCTCCAGTTTCTCCCGGAAAGGATAATCCTTGGGGACCTCGTGCTCCGCCAGATATTCGTAAGCCTCCAGGAAAGGGCTTTCCACATGATTTTCCCTGGCCTGCTTTAAGAGCCGAAACAGCTCTTCCCGCTCCCCCAGGTCGGAATAAACCTTGCCCACCAGATCATAGGCCCGAACATACTGGGGAAACCTCTCCATCAAAATCCTGGCCTCCCGGGCCACGCCCCCCGCATTCCACTGTCTGCGGAAAGCTTCCATGGCGGTGGCCCTGGCCACCTGCACCTGCAGCTCCTGGGTCAGGATATCCACCGTTTCCAAACATTTTTCATATTCCGCCATATCCAGGTAGAGCCTGCTCTGTTCCAAAAGGACGCCGATCTGCCTGCGATCCTGCTCCTCCATTTGAGCGATCTCATCCAGGGCCTGCTGAAAATAGCTTTCCTCCCTGTACCCCAGACAATGACAGGCGCTGATGCAGATCATGATGGACTGCTGGATCCGATCCAGATCCTTGGTCCGGGAAGCGCCCGCCTCTTCGGCAACTTTCTTGCGAAGCCCCTCCCTCCAGGCATGGGCCTTGTCGATGGCTTCCCGATACATGGCGCATTCCCGGTAAACCTTGGAAAGATATCCCAGGTATTCCACCTGTCTGCCTTCCGGCAGCTTCCCTTCTATGGAAAGGGCGCATTTCAAGCCCTCATAAAACTTTTCATCCTGCAGCAGACACCAGCACAGTTCCAGGATGTCTTCCGGATCCTGGTCTTTCTCAATGCGCTCCCGCAACTCCACCTCCAGCTTCTCATTGATGCGGGCCAGCACCTTGCGGAATTCCAGGTCCGACCCTGCGCCGATGACCACTTCCGCACACTTCTTGGCCCTGTGCCAGTCCCCTTTCTCATAATACCATTCGGACAGATAACGGTTGGCCATGTAATGGTTGTCGTTCTCCGCTTTCAGGCCCTCGAACAGTCCCGCCGCCTCCGCTTTTTGTCCAGCCCCCCAGAGCACGCTGGCCACATGGTATATGATCATGTCGTCTCCGGGATACTCGGCCAAGATTTTCCTGCCGAACTCCAGGGCGGCTTCTTCCCCCTCCTGCAGGAACAGATACATCCGGTTGATATCCGCCGTGGGATGATGCAGCGGCATTTCCTGAGCTTCCGCCGCCAGTTGTCCGGCATATTCGTAGTTCTTTTCCTGGATCGCCCTCCAGCAGCTCTCCGTGGTGCGGAGGTAAGCGTCCACGTCCCCGTCGTCCGGCCCCTGAAACTTGGAGAAATCCACGTCCTCCCCGTGAATGCAGCGATGAATCAGATAGGTTACGAAATCCCCGGGAAGCCACTCCCGCAGCTCCTTCTCCCCCCGCACCAGGCCCAGCTTTTCATCCAAAAGCTCCCAGACCTCCGTGGGCAGGCGAAAATGCTCCAGCAAAAAAAGCAGCAGCTTCCTGCGGCATTCCTCCTCCCCTTCCAGAGACAGGAATTCCTCGTCCTCAAAAAGCTCCCGCCATCGGTTCACGTCCTGCCGCCCCGCCAAAGAAGCGTACAATGCCGCCGCCCGGGCGGTCCAGCGTCCGGAAGGCGTATCGTCCTCTTCTTTTTCGGGTTCCTCCGCAGTCCTGGCATAGGCGCAGGCCTCTTCATAGGCCTGACGCAGGCGCTTGAAGCCCTCCGGGTTGTCCTCCGGATTGGTGACGGCGAGTTTTTCCCGGTAAGCCCTCCGAATCGCCTGCTCGTCCTTCACCGCCTCGATTCCCAGCACTGCGAAAATCTCCTGCACGTTCATAGCCACACCCTCTTCCCGAACCTCATAAGAACCGAAAGGCGGCAGAATTCCACATTTCCACCGCCTCCGACACTCCCTATTGCATCCTTTATCGCATCCATGCGTCCCCCGGAACTCCCCGGGGAAAACCGATCAGGGAAAACAACTTTTTACTCCTTAAAATGCGAACTTCTCCGCAAAATATCCATCCAGATCGGCAATCGCCACCCTTTCCTGCTCCATGGAATCCCGGAACCGCACGGTCACGCAGCCGTCGGTCTCGGAGTCGAAATCATAGGTCACGCAGAAGGGGGTCCCGATCTCGTCCTGCCTGCGGTATCTCTTGCCGATATTTCCCCTGTCGTCATATTCACAGTTATACTTTTTGCACAGCTGCGTATAAATCTTCTCCGCACCCTCCGAAAGCTTCTTGGAGAGAGGCAGCACGCCGATCTTCACCGGGGCCAGGGCGGGATGGAAATGCAGCACGGTGCGCATATCCCCGCCTTCCAGCTCTTCCTCGTCATAGGCGGCGCACAGGAAGGCCAGCACCACTCGATCCGCTCCCAGAGAAGGCTCGATGACGTAAGGCACGTAACGGGTATTCTTCTCATCGTCGAAATAGGTCAGATCCTCGCCGGACACCTTGATGTGCTGGGTCAGGTCATAGTCGGTCCTGTCTGCAATGCCCCAGAGCTCGCCCCATCCAAAGGAGGGGAAGAGGAACTCGATGTCCGTGGTGGCCTTGCTGTAGAAGCTCAGCTCTTCCTTGGAATGATCCCTGACCCGCATCTCTTCCGCCTTGATGCCCAGGCTTTCGAGCCAGCCTATACAGAAGCTTCTCCAATAATGGAACCACTCCAGATCCGTGTCGGGCTCGCAGAAGAACTCCAGCTCCATCTGTTCAAATTCCCTGGTGCGGAAGGTGAAGTTGCCGGGAGTGATCTCGTTGCGGAAGGACTTGCCGATCTGGCCGATGCCGAAGGGAATCTTCTTGCGGGAGGTCCTCTGAACGTTCTTGAAATTCACGAAAATGCCCTGGGCGGTCTCCGGCCGCAGATACACGTCCGTGCCGGACTCCTGGGTGACGCCCTGGTGGGTCTTGAACATCAGGTTGAATTTCTTGATATCGGAGAAATCGGTGGCGCCGCAGCCGGGGCAGGGAATCTGCTTCTCCTCGATGAACGCCTTCATCTTCTCCTGGCTCCAGCCGTCCACGCTCTCTTCCAGCACAATGCCCTGTTCTGCGCAGTAATCCTCGATCAGCTTATCCGCCCGGAACCTGGCATGGCATTCCTTGCAGTCCATCAGAGGATCCGAAAAGCTTCCCAGGTGTCCGCTGGCCACCCAGGTCTGGGGATTCATCAGGATGGCGCAGTCCACGCCCACGTTGTAGGGATTCTCAGTGATGAACTTCTGCCACCAGGCCTTCTTGACGTTATTCTTCAATTCCACCCCCAGGTTGCCGTAATCCCAGGTGTTGGCCAGGCCCCCGTAGATCTCGGAACCCGGATAAATAAACCCTCTGCTCTTACAGAGCGCCACGATTTTGTCCAATGTCTTTTCCATCTTGTATTAACTCCTTTTCTTATTCCGTAGTATAGTGACGTTCCTGCCGACTCAGGGCCGGGCAAAAAAGATCCTTCCCCTGCGTTCACTTGGAAAGGATGCAGGTCATCCCTTCCGCCTGGGAGGCGTCCACGCTTCCATCCTCCGCCGCCGCAAGCCCTGCGCTCAAATACTGGGGCCGCATGGGGCCATAGAGCAACAGCTTCGCATTCGTAATGAGAACATGTCGGCCAGCCATCTGCAGAAGTTCCTCCCCGGTAAGGGAAGCGCCGTCCTTCACCGCCGCAAGTCCCCCGTCCGGCATCAGGCCTTCCAGCTGGGCCTCCTGCACCGTCCCGTAAAACAGAGTGACCTCCGTTTTCGTCTTTTCATAGGTATATGCTTCGTAAGCATCCGTCCCGTTAAAATGGAGCCGGACCGTGACCCGGGATCCATCCTCGGACTGCTCCACGGCTTCCACGGCCGCTTCATAACCTTGAGACCGGTGCGTCTCGTTGTAATCGGCGATCTCTTCCAGGGCCATGGCCTGCAGCTCGGAAAGCTCATAATAATCCTGGGCAAACTCTTCCACCAGCCAGGCCGTCACCTCTCCCGTCTTCGAGACCGCCAGGGCGGATTCGACCACTTCTTCGGGAAGCCGCACACTTCCGCAGCCGCAAAACAAGACTGCGCACAGGCCGAGAATCCCCGCCAACAGGAACATCGGCCTTCTTTTTTGTCGCATGATCAAATGCTCCTTCCTCCCCCAACGGTTTCCATTGGAAATACCCGTTAGATTATCATATCAAATCTATAAGAATTTTTCAACACAGAGTTTGCAATATTTCCAGGCTTTTCATTTCCCGGTCCATAAACTGCCGCCTGTACCCGTCCGCAATCCGCTGCAGTTCCCGAAGCACCTCCTCCGTCACGGTAAACGTATAAAGCTTCTCGATGGGACTGCCCGCTATGTACTCCAGGGCGTAGACCGTGGATTCCAGAAAATCCCCTTCCCGGGGAGGTCCCGGATATTCCCCGCTCACCACGAGAGAACGGATCTCGAACACGCATCGGACCAGGGGCCTGGGCAGGGCCGGTGCGCAGAGGGCCCGCAGACTCTGGTACAACAGGGCCAGGAGACTGCGGTCGTCGTTGTTTTCCCGGCCGTAATAATCTGCCACTTCGGCGAAATACATGCCGTAATAGGCCCCGACGTAATCCTCCCTCAATTCCTCGAAATAATTCTGTATATTGGCCTCCAGAACCGTGTAAGAATCCTTTCCCTCATACAGCCTGAAGCTTCCGAAGGAAAAGGGGCTGGTCTGCGCCGCCAGCCTGCTCCCCTGCTTCCTGGCCCCCCTGGCGAAGGCGGAAATCTTCCCCCTCTCCAGGGTTAAAAGGCAGATGCGCCTATCGTACTCCCCGATAGGCGCCTGCTTCAGTACCATTCCCGTTACCCATACAGATCCCTGCATGCCGATCTACTCCCTCCGGCAGTCTCCTTTGCTCCTTGTTCCTCGCATACTCCAGATAATCTTCCACTCTGCCGGTATTTACAAATTGCTGCCAGTAATTCCATGATTTCATCCTGATCGCTCCCCCTGTAAAGTGCTTTGCTGTCGCTTACGTACTTTGATGTCACTTATAGGGTTCGCTTTTTTCCGTTTTCTATTCGCCGCTCTCGGCGTCTTTGGGGTCATAGCCAAAATTTTTCAGAAGCGTGTCGCTGTCCCTCCAGTCCTTGCGGGTCTTCACCCACAGCTGCAGATTCACCTTGTGCTCCAGCATTTCCTCCATCTCCGGCCGAGCGGCGGAACCGATTTTTTTCAACATCTGACCGCCCTTGCCGATGACCATTCCTTTGTGGGAATCCTTTTCACAAATGATGGTGGCCTCGATGTCATAGATGCCGGGGGCTCCCTTGCTTCCCCTCCGGTATTTCATGGTCTCCACGGTCACCGCTATGCCGTGGGGAACCTCGTCCTGCATCAGGCGCAGGGCCTTCTCCCGGATCAGCTCCGCCACGATGGCCCGCATGGGCTGGTCCGTCACCGTGTCCTCGTCATAAAAGGCAGGGCCCTCCGGAAGATACTTGAGAATGCACTGCACCAGGACGTCCGTATTGTCGCCCTTCAGGGCGGAAACCGGCACCACTTCCTGGAAATCCAGCTCCCTGCGGTAGACGTCGATCACCGCCAGCACCTCGTCCTTCCGAATGGTGTCCATCTTGTTGATCACCAGGAACACCGGCGTCCCGATCCCCTTCAGCACCTCGATGATGTGACGCTCCCCTGCGCCGATGTAGGTGGTGGGCTCCACCAGCCACAGGATCACGTCCACCTCCTTCAGCGTATGCTCCGCCACATGCACCATGTAGTCCCCCAGCTTGTTTTTGGCCTTGTGGATCCCCGGGGTATCCAGGAACACGATCTGTCCCTCCGGCAGGGAAAGCACCGTCTGGATCCTGTTGCGGGTGGTCTGGGGCTTGCTGGAGGTGATGGCGATCTTCTGACCGATGAGATGGTTCATCAAAGTGGACTTTCCCACGTTGGGCCGGCCGATGATCGTCACGAAGCCGGAGCGATAGGCTGTGTTTTCTTTCATTTACGTCAATTAACTCCTTTTGTCTATTCCTTCTTATCCGTTTCCAGTCCGAGGGAGGAACCCGCCTGGTTCCGGCCCGGAGCCCCCGTCTGGCTGGCGCTTCCGAACTGGCCGGCGCTTCCAACCCGGCCAGCAGTCCCGGTCTGGCCGTATGCTCCCCATTTCTTCTCTCTCTTCCGCTTCCGAAGCTTCAGAATAAGCCATACTGCCAGGGCGATCACCGCCGCCCAAACCACCAGATAAGGGCTGTTCACGATGACCCAGACCATCAGATCCACCAGGCCGTCTCCCAGATCTTTAAGGCTCTTTGCGAAACCGCCGGAGATCCTCTGCCACACCGTTTCCTTCTGTACCGGTGTCAGCTCCTGCACTTCCTCCACGTCCATCCGCACCGTGCTGTAGTTCACCTGATTGTCATAGGTCCGCAGCTGGGATTCCATGCTCTCGACCTGATAGCGGATGTCGGACAGGCGGCTCTCTATGGTGATGATGTCCTCCACGGTTTCCGCCCGTTCCAACAGCTCCAACAGTCTCTCCTGCTCCGTCAGCAGGGCCTGCTTGTGACTCTCCAGATCCACGTAGGTGAGGGTCACGTCCACCTCGCTGTCATTGCGGCGGGTGACGTTGCACTGCCCCGTCACCAGGCTCAGGAACTCATCCAGACGTTCCTGGGGAATCCGGACGGTGAGCTGGGCGGAACGGCTGCTCCGATAGTTGGCATAAATGCTGCCGTTATAGACGCTCATGTTCTCCACGTAACCGCCCAGGTCCGTGATCTGCTTCTGCAGATTGTCCATCAGGGAGTCGAATTCCTTCGTCTCCACATCCAGATCCACGTTGCGGATCAGCTTTCTCGAAGTCTGTCTGGAGCTGGCGCTGCCGCTTTCGTCCACGGACGGAGCATCACTTCCTTCCATCCCCGCCTCGGCGGCGGATTCCTGGTAAAAACCGAAATTCTCCGTCTCCAAGTTTGAAGCGCCGTTGGCCATGAAGGAACTATCAGAAGCCGTGCCCCCGGAAGACCCGCCGCAGGCTGTCAGCAGACAGGCCGTCAGCAGACAGGCTGCAAAGGTCCTCCAATATTTCCTCCAATTATACTTTTTTCTTTTCACATTTACCTCCCCGGCTTTCCCCCGATCATCGGGGCTCTGGCATTACACCAGGCTCTGCATGTTCAGGAAAAGATCCTCCCTGCTCTTGAGTCTGTCCGCATTGCCCACGACGCAGAGGCAGTCATCCTCCATAAAGGCCTTGATATAGGCGGAAAGGCTGCGGATCTCCTCCGGCGTGACGGCCAGCAGCTCGTCCCTCTCCCTCTGGATGGATTCATTGGTCTGCTCCGTCATGTAGGCGTTCAGGGAATAGAAGCCCCTGGCGGAAGGATTCATGGGCGTATCCAGCTCTCCGATGGCGCCGATGATGAACTGGGCCATGGTGCGCTCCTCCGCCTGGAAGCCCGCCACCGTTTCCGCCGCCTTCTCGAAGACCTCGATGGTCTTCTCCAGGTTGGGATCCCGGTAGGACACGAAATAGCAGTCTCCGGTCTTGGCGAAGTTGCTCATGCAGCCGTAGGCGCCGCCCTTGACTCTCACGTTGACCCACAGATAATCGTAGCCCATCATCACCCGCAGCACCCGCAGGGAACCCTTGAAGGGCAGACCCTTCCTGCGGAAATTGCCGGCCCGGCAGACATACTGCACCTGTCCGGAGGTAGTGAAGCCCTCGTTCTTCTTCACCGGCACGGGATGGAAGGAAGCCTTCTCCACTTCCTCTGCGCACAGCTTCTGTCCAAGACCTTTCAGGGCCCCATCCAGGCTCTCCAGGCTTTCTTTGGTGCCCGTATAATCCACCAACAGATTCTCGGGACGGAAGATCATCTTCACCAGGGTCTGCAGATTGGCGGTCAGCTCTTCTTTCTTCTCTTCAAAATGTCCTTCCAGGCCGCTGACTAGGCGGTACTGCTCCAGTCCGCTCAGGATTTCGTCCGCCAGACCGGCGGCGCTGCCGTAGGAAGTGGCCCTCACCGCAGCCACCCTGTGGCCCGCCGAGGTCATCTGGGCGGCCGACTGCATCTTGTCCTCCGCCAGAATCTCCAAAAGACGCTTCCCATCCGCCAGATCGCTGGTGAGCATGATCTCCTCCATGAGCTCCAGGGCCTTAGGCAGATTCTCATACAGGGCCTTCACCTTCACCTCCAGGGTGGCCGTGTATTTCTCAGGATCCTTCACGCTGCTGTACACGTTGGTGTTCACGCTGATCCCGCCGGTCCAGATATTGGTCTCGTTATTGAGGGCCCCGTAGGAATAATGCTCCGTGTTCAGCATGCCCAGAACGCTGGCCAGGACGCCCGCATAAGGGAAATATTTCTCCGGCACCTGTCCCAGATCGAAAATCAGGCGCAGATAGCCGATGTGATTGGTGAACATCTCATGGAGCAGAACCCTGGTCCCTCCCACCGTACATTCCTCGTTGAGAATGGGGGTGGCCTCCTTCTTCATGTCTTCCCTGGTCAGGAAAGGAAGGGTGGCCTTGGCCTCTTCACTGTCCTCGGAATCCTGGAAGGCCTTCAGCTCCCTGGCATCGTCCATGATCTTTTGGACCTCCGACTCGCTCATGGAAGCCTTGATCTCCGCCAGCTTTTCCCGAAGCGCCGCCTCTCTGACAGCGGTCAGGCCCTTCTTGGGCTTAAGGACCAACAGAGAGCTGTGTGGATTGTCCAGAAGCCACTTCTGCACCAGCTGTTCAAAATAATCCGTCTCCACGTACTGGCGCATCCTGCCGTAGGTGGCGTCGGCGGCCACGTGGATGAAAGGCTTCCCGTCATCGTACAGCCAGCTGGCCAGGATCTGCATGCCGTAGATCAGTCCCTTGGGCGCAGAGCCGAAATCCGCCTCCCGATACCGGAATTCATAGTAATTGATCCCGGCCAGAAGGGCCTTCTTGTCGATGCCTTCCCTGACCAACCGCTTCAGCTCGCCCTGGATGGTGTCCAAGAACTCCTGAACCCTGTCCCCATCGGTTCCCTTGGCCACCACGCTGAAATAGGGCTGCTTGATCTCGTTATTATAAATGCTGAACACGTCCTTACCCAGCCCCTTGTCCACCAAGGCCTGCTTTAAGGGCGCCCCCGGTGCGGAACAGAGCACGTAGTCCAGAATCTGGAAGCCCACGTACAGATCCTGCTCCAGGGTGTTCCCCACAGACACGTTCCAGGTCAAATAGGAGTTGCCCGCTTCCTCTTCCTCATCGCTGATAGGATATTCCTTCTCCACCCTGTGCATGGAGGAAAAAGGAGCCTGATCCCGAATGGCGGAATCGATGGAAAGGGCGTCGAAGGAGGAAAGATACTGCTCGTCGATGAAGGTCAGCTTTTCCGCCATGTCCATGTTGCCATAGAGGTAGATGTAGCTGTTGGAGGGATGATAATACCTTCTGTGGAAATCCAGGAACTGCTCATAGGACAGCTGGGGGATCACCTCCGGATCCCCGCCGGATTCCACGCCGTAGGTATTGTCCGGATACAGGGAGGTGCTGATCTCCCGGTACATCACGTCGTCCGGAGAGGAAAAGGCTCCCTTCATCTCGTTATACACCACGCCGTTGACGGTCAGTTCCCCCTGGAGACCGTCGCACTCATAGTGCCAGCCCTCCTGCTTGAAGATCTTTTCATTGGTATAGATGTTGGGATAAAACACCGCATCCAGATAAATATGCATCAGGTTCTGGAAATCCTTGTCATTGCAGCTGGCCACCGGATAAATGGTCTTGTCCGGATAGGTCATGGCGTTCAAAAAGGTGTTCAAGGAACCCTTGGCCATCTCCACGAAGGGATCCTTCACCGGAAAACGCTTGGAGCCGCAGAGCACGGAATGCTCGATGATGTGGGGCACGCCCGTGGAGTCCTCCGGCGGGGTACGGAAGCCGATGCAGAACACCTTGTTCTCATCGTCATTGGAAAGCAGCACCACCCGGGCGCCGGTTTTGCGGTGGCGAAGGATCGCTCCCTCCGAATTCAGATCCGGGATGGGGCCCTGCTCCACCACTTCATAAGCCTGCAAGTTCTTCAAATCCATTTTTTACTCCTCTCTGCCCGCTTCCTGCGGGCGCCCGTCCCGGTTCCCGGACGGGATATGTATTTTTACTAGATTCAGAAAGCCATCAGCGCCAGCTTGCTGCACAGGATCTCCTGAATCACCACGCCCTTCTCCTCCTTCTCCTCCGGAGGGATGCGGACGAATTCCTCAATGGGCACCACCTTCGTGGTATATTGCCTGGAAGGTTTGCCGAGAAGAGGCTTTTTCTCCTCAATGATGTTGATCTTCACCTTCAGCTTGATCTGGCGGAAGAGCTTCACTGCCAGGCCTTTTTCCCCCAGATAATAAAAATAGCTCTCCAGAGTGGTCCGGGGATCCACATCCTGGTAAATGTACCGTTCCAGCAGCAGCCGGAACTTGAAGGGCGCATCCTCGTTCTCCACCACCTCTTCAAAGGTGTATTTGGCCCCCAGGTAGACCTGGTACACGTCCTGCATCACATATTTGTAATCCTCATACTGCTGCTTAACCATCCTGGGCTCCTTCGATGTACTCTATGTGGTAACCGCTGATGCGCATGGCGTCCTGAATCTCCTCCAGGGACAGTCCCGATTCCTCGGCAAGCTCCTGGGGCGTCACCTTCCGCCGCAGATCCTCGGAAAGCTCCCTGGCCTTCTCCATCACCCGGTTCACTTTGGCCTCCACCTTCCGGTCGATCCGGGCAGCGGCGGCATTCTCCTGAATATGGTCCTCCATGGCGTCCATGATCATCCGGGCCAGCATTCCCTGGGCCTCCATGGCCCCTTCCATGGCTCCCAGCATGCCCACGCCCATGGCCAGGGCCACGTTGCCCTCTCCGATCAGGTCCTCCAGGAAAACACCCTGGCCCGCATAGAGCCTGGCGATCTCCACCACGTCTGGCAGAAACAGTTCCATCAGGCGACGCTGGGCCTCCAGCTCTCCGGCCATGGCGGAAAGAATGACGGCTTCCCGTTCCCCTTGGGAAGCGGAGGGTAGTCCGCCGATCTGGTCCAGGTAAATTTCGAGATAGGCCCTGTCCTTCTTCGTCAGGTTTTCCTCCGGATCCGGGGCCTCTCCGATGCCGATATTCTGCTTTTTCAGATAGTCCAGGACCATTTTCAGCTGTTCCCCGTCAAAGCCCAGGGGAACGAAGGCTTCCCGTACCTGTTCCTTCGTAATGGAATTCCCCTGTTCCCTGGCAGTTCTCTTCACCTCTTCCAGGGTGCGGGCGAATAAAACCTCTCTGTCCGTTTCCGACATTTGGACCTCCCTACTTGTGTTGTGCGGCGTTGTGCAGAGTTGTTCGAGTCAAATGGGCTCACATCACATTGTGATGTGAGCATCTTGCACAAAAATCGTTGGGAAAGCTAGCTTTCCCATACGATTTGTTATGCAAGATGTTCATGCCGCCATAGGCGGCAAACCCATTTGACTCTGGCCTTGCACTTATTTTACGTGCTCATGTTGTAACCATGTTCACACATGAGCATGTTCCCTATTTAACATGCTCATGTCGTAACCATGTTTACTCACGAACATATTTTTACTTAATATGTTCGTGAGTAAACAGGTGATATTGGCAGTATTCGTAGTTGCCGTTGCATTTGGAGCAGAAGCGGAATTCCAGGTCCGGGCTGTCCTCGTCGGTCCTGCCGCAGATGGCGCATTTGTGCTTGGTGATCTTGGGGTTGTGGCGCACCTGGGATTTGAACTGTTGTCTGCGCCTGATCTGCTTGGGGGTCAGGTGCCGGCCCCGGTTGCGGAACCAGAAGACTGCGAAATTCAAAAGGGACGCCACAATGGCGATCCGATAAAAAATATTGAAGGTGGGGTATCCGACCCCGCGGATCAAATCGAACAGAAGCAAAAGGGAATAAGCGATTCCCAGATATTTGATCTTGATGGGAATGAAAAACATGAGCAGCACCTGGGCGTCCGGAAAAGTGGCCGCATAGGCCAGGAAAATGGACATGTTGATATAGTAGGTGCTGAACATGGAGGAAGCCTGCTGCATGTAAAGGGGAGCCATCTCACCGCTTCCACCGAAAAGGTAATACAGGCCCATGGCGACAAAGCTTCCCACGATGGTGAAAAGCATGCCGGACAACAGATATACGTTGAACTGGTAGGTCCCCCAGACCCGTTCCAGGGTCACGGCCACGCTGTAATAGAAGAACAGCATGATAATGGTGAACAGTCCCAAGGAGCTGGGCGGAATCAGCACCCAGGTCACCAGACGCCAGATCTGTCCGTGAAGAATGGCGTAGGGATTCAGGGTCATATACATCTGCAGCCCCGGCAGGAAGATGCCCACCAAATATCCGATCACATAGCATAAAATCAGGATCATGGGAAGATTCCTGATGGCGTATTTTCCAAATTTTCTTTCAAATTCACTCATTCGACAAGCCTCCGATCCTTACGTCCGTTCCTGCCGGAAACCCGCCTGACGCAGTCTCATTTTCCCGCCACAGCCCCCGAGTCATGAACGGACAACCTTCTGCATACATTTTATCACCCACAGGAAAATAAGTAAACCCAAATTTCCCACTCTTTAAAATTTAATAAAAAATTTGGATTTATTTCCTCTTTTTTTCTCCCATTCTTCGACATTCTTCACAGTTTGTTCGTTGCATTTTGATAAAAGATGGAGTATAATGCATCTAGCTTTGGATTAGAAAGGTTGTGTAGGTAATATGAACAATTCTCCAGTGATCGTGACGGGCGGAACGGAACGGGACGCCGCCTGCCGTCTCGGGATCGATATCGGTTCCACCACTGTAAAAATCGCAATTTTAGATAAATCGAACAATATTCTTTTCTCCGATTATGAACGACATTACGCCAATATCCGGGAAACTCTGGCAGGCCTTCTGCGCAGGGCTTATGAGAAACTGGGCAATCTGTCCCTGCATCCCATGATCACCGGTTCCGGCGGACTGACCCTGGCCAACCACCTGGGAGTTCCCTTTACCCAGGAGGTCATCGCCGTGGCAACCTCCCTGGAAACCCTGGCCCCCAAGACGGACGTGGCCATCGAGCTGGGCGGGGAGGACGCCAAGATCATTTATTTTGAAGGGGGCAACGTGGAGCAGCGGATGAACGGCATCTGCGCCGGGGGCACCGGTTCCTTCATCGACCAGATGGCCTCCCTTCTGCAGACGGACGCCGCAGGCTTAAACGAATACGCCAAGGGATATAAGTCCCTCTACGCCATCGCCGCCCGCTGCGGGGTCTTCGCCAAGACGGACATCCAGCCCCTGATCAACGAAGGCGCCAC
>CANQPH010000026.1 GCA_947625675.1 uncultured Acetatifactor sp. | reverse complement strand
GAGATCGATACCCAGGCCGGTTCCAAGCGGGTGGGGATCCATGAGATCCACATGGAGGAGGATGCGGGGAAGCTGATCCATGACGAGTGGGAGGACTGTTCCCTGGTGGACTATAACCGTTCCGGGGTGCCCCTGATCGAGATCGTCTCCGAGCCGGACATGAGAAATGCGGAGGAGGTCATCGCCTACCTGGAGAAGCTGCGGCTCCTCATCCAGTACCTGGGGGCCTCGGACTGCAAGCTCCAGGAGGGCTCCATGCGGGCGGACGTGAACCTGTCCGTCCGGGAAGTCGGGACGGAGAAGCTGGGCACCCGGACGGAGATGAAGAATCTGAATTCTTTCAAGGCCATCGCCAGGGCCATTGACGGGGAACGGGCCCGCCAGATCGAACGGCTGGAAGAAGGAAAGGCCGTGATTCAAGAGACCAGGCGCTGGGATGACAACAAGGAATACTCCTATGCCATGCGGTCCAAGGAAGACGCCCAGGACTACCGGTATTTTCCGGATCCGGATCTGACCCCCGTCTATATCAGCGATGAATGGCTGGAAAAGGTGCGGGCGGCCCAGCCGGAATTCCGCAGCGCCAAGATGGAGCGGTACCGCAGGGAATACGGGATCCCGGAGTATGACATCGAGATCCTCACGGGTTCCAAGCACCTGGCGGATCTCTTCGAGGCCGCAGTGGCCCTCTGTCATCAGCCCAAAAAGGTGTCCAACTGGCTCATGGTGGAAACCATGCGCCTTCTGAAGGAACAGGGAATGGAGCCGGAGCAGATCCGGTTTTCCCCGGAGCATCTGGCGGCGCTGATCGAACTGACGGAAAAAAAGGAGATCAATTCCACCGTGGCCAAGGAAGTCTTCGGAGCCATGTTCGAGTCGGATGCGGATCCGGTTCGTTACGTGGAAGAGCACGGCTTAAAGACTCAGAACGATGAAGGGGCCCTTCGGGAGCTCCTGGAAAAAATCGTGGCCGACAACCCGCAGTCCGCGGCGGATTACCGGGGCGGCAAACAGAAGGCCCTGGGCTTTTTGGTGGGTCAGGCCATGAAGGTCACCGCCGGGAAGGCGGATCCGGGTGCGGTAAGCCGCATTCTGAAGGAATTGCTGGCGGAGTAAGACGTTGGGAACTAAGACGTTGGGAACTAAGACGTTGGGAATTAAGACGTTGGGGATCAAGACGTTGGGGATTAAGACGTTGGAAATCCAAACGTTGGGAATCAAAAACGCCTGCCGGGGCGGTTGGCTGCCGGCAGGCGGAATCTTTGGAACGATCCCTGAAATAATTATCTTGGAACGATCCTTAGAACAATTACTGGAACAGATAGTCGATGAACAGGGCGGCGGTCTCTTTCCTGGGGGAGTTGGCCACCACGCCCAGGGCGGCGGATTCTCCCATAAAGGCATAGCGGTCCGTCAGCTTGTCCGTATATTCCAGGAACAGTCCCACGGGAACGGGGTCCTCCATGGATTCCGGGTCCCTGGGATCCGGATAAGGGATGCCGGAGAGATCATCCAGATTTTCCCGGGCATCTTCAATTTTTTCATATACCGCCATGTCCATGTAGTAGAAGTAAGGCTCGTAAGCGGCGATCTGCTCCGGGGAAAGGATTTCCCGCAGATCGGCCATGCTTCCGGTATAAACGTATCGATCGAAGGCAAAATCGTTGCCGGCGATCATGTCCAGTTCGGAAGCCGCAATGAGGACCGTCATTTTCTGGATGGCGTTGTAGGAAGCGTTATCCATGGCGTCCTCTGAGATCATCATGGAGGTGTCGATGAGGATCTCTTCTTTTTTGGGATTGATGTCCGCAAGTTCCATGAACTCTTCCAGGAGAGGGGCCGAACTCTCTTCCGTGGTATAGCAGTTGAGAAAAGCGCCGTACAGAGCGGTGTCTTTGGCCGTGACCAGATGATAGATGAAGGAGACCGCCGCACAGAAGAGGCAGATTCCTATGATGGTGGGCCATCTGTAATAATCCCAGAAATATTGCAGCTTTTGTTTGGGTGTGCCGTGCTTCAGGGCTTCCCGTTCCTCCCGAAATTCATCCATGACGGGCATGATGTTCGACCTTCTTTCTCACAAGGATATGCATGGTATTTCTGCGGCCCTTTGCGGCTGCCGCTTTTATCATCATAATGAAAAAAAAGCCTTCTGTCAATGAATCCTCTCTTACAAGAATCTAAAAAAAAGATAAAAAGTCCAAAAAAGCAGAATCCCGCTTGCAAGTTGTCCCGGAATGTTATATCATGGTACTGGAAAAAACTATTTTGTAAAGGGCAGGGTGCGAATCATGAGCGAAGCATATGTGGAATGTCTGGTCAAGCAGAAGCAGAAATTCATCTGGAAGTTTTTGAAAATCTTTTTGATCTTTTTGACGGTATTCTTTGTGGTGCTGTCCATCCTCACGGCCATGGGGATCATTACCTTCCTCCTGGCGGTGGCCTGCGGCGTGGGAGCCTATTTTGAGAACCTGTTCACGGATCTGGAGTTTGAATATCTCTACCTGGACAAGGAACTGACGGTGGACAAGGTGATGGCAAAGTCCCGCAGAAAGCGGGCGGGAGTCTATTCCCTGGACCGCATCGAGGCCATGGGCCCCATCAAGTCCTATCATCTGGACAACTACAAGAACCGCAACAACACCAAGGTTCTGGATTACAGCGTGGGCGAGGAGTTGCAGCCCGACAAGCGCTACGTGATCTATTACGAGGGCGGCGTCAAGATCCTCTTCAATCCTTCCGAGGAACTGGTGAAGGCCATGCGGAACGCTTCCCCCAGGAAGATTTTTGCGGACTGACGGACGGAGGAAGGCCCCGGACGGGGGATCCTTGGACGGACGGAGGAATTCCCGGATAGATGGAGAGCCCTTGGGAGGACGGAGGAGTTCCCGGACGGATGGATAAATTCTGCGGGCGGCGCAGAAAAATGGAATCTGGAAAGGCCCCGGAACCGTGATCGGAGTTTGGTCATGGTTTCTGGGTCTTTTTTCTGCCTATAAACCTGAATTTACACCGTCATGGAATCTGCATCATCAGGAAATCCCAATCTGCATCGTCAGGGAATCCGAATCCACATCATCGTGGAATCCGAATTTCCCTCGCTTCGAACCTCAAATTCGCATACGATATAAGCACAATTTATATCATCTATAACAGAACAAAATAATGTTGACAAGGAGATAAATTTCTGCTACACTCAACAGAACATTACGGTGTCTGTGCAACACGGACAGAAGCAATGCGGGACGTTAACGACCATGGATAGCCGCAAAGCGGCGGAAAGAGGAGCAGAATGGGACAGATTATTGGTGAAGGCATTACTTTTGACGATGTACTGTTGGTTCCGGCATATTCCCAGGTGATCCCCAATCAGGTGGACATCACCACCTGGCTGACCAAGAAGATCAAGCTGAATATACCGATGATGAGTGCGGGAATGGACACGGTGACGGAGCACCGCATGGCCATCGCCATGGCCAGGCAGGGCGGCATCGGCATCATCCACAAGAACATGTCCATCGAGGCCCAGGCCGAAGAGGTGGACAAGGTGAAGCGTTCCGAGAACGGGGTGATCACCGATCCCTTCTCCCTGACGCCGGAGCATACCCTGGGGGATGCGGACGCCCTGATGGCGAAGTTCCGGATTTCCGGAGTGCCTATCACGGAGGGCAGGAAGCTGGTGGGCATCATCACCAACAGAGATCTGAAATTTGAGACGGATTTTACCAAGAAGATCAAGGAGTCCATGACCAGCGAAGGCCTGATCACCGCCAAGGAAGGTATCACCCTGGAAGAGGCCAAGCAGATTCTGGCCAAGGCCAGGAAGGAAAAGCTTCCCATCGTGGACGATGATTTCAACTTGAAAGGTCTGATTACCATCAAGGACATTGAGAAGACCATCAAGTACCCCCTGTCCGCCAAGGACTTGCAGGGCAGGCTCCTGTGCGGCGCCGCCGTGGGCATCACCGCCAACGTGCTGGAGAGGGTGGCCGCCCTGGTGGATGCCAAAGTGGACGTGGTGGTGCTGGACAGCGCCCACGGCCATTCCGCCAACGTGCTGAACTGCGTGCGGATGGTGAAGGAGAAGTTCCCGGATCTGCAGGTCATCGCTGGTAACGTGGCCACGGGAGAGGCCACCAGGGCCCTGATCGAGGTGGGAGCGGATGCGGTGAAGGTGGGAATCGGTCCCGGCTCCATCTGTACCACCCGAGTGGTGGCGGGCATCGGCGTTCCTCAGATCACCGCCATCATGGACTGCTACAGCGTGGCCAAGGATTACGGGATCCCCATCATTGCGGACGGCGGCATCAAATATTCCGGAGATATCACCAAGGCCATTGCGGCGGGCGGCAACGTCTGCATGATGGGCAGCATGTTCGCTGGCTGCGAGGAGAGCCCTGGGGATTATGAGCTGTTCCAGGGCAGAAAATACAAGGTGTACAGAGGGATGGGTTCCATTGCCGCCATGGAGAACGGCAGCAAGGACCGCTATTTCCAGGAGAATGCCAAGAAGCTGGTGCCGGAAGGCGTGGAAGGCCGGGTGGCCTACAAGGGCAGCGTGGAGGACACCGTGTTCCAGCTGCTGGGCGGCCTGCGCTCCGGCATGGGGTACTGTGGTGCCAAGGACATCGAGACCCTGAAGTCCGAAGGCCGGTTCATCAAGATTTCGGCGGCCTCCTTGAAGGAAAGCCATCCTCACGACATCCATATCACCAAGGAAGCACCTAACTATAGCGTGGACGACCATTAGTAAGGAAGGAAGCCGTGCTGCGGGCGGCCATGAAAGCGAACAGAAGGAGAGAATGACATCATGAATCAATTGTCCTTACAGGAAGAACTGTCCGGCAACGCCTATCCCGGCAGAGGGATCGTGATCGGCAAAAGTGCCGACGGCCGACATGCGGTGACGGCCTATTTTATCATGGGGAGAAGCTCCAACAGCCGGAACCGTGTTTTCGTGACGGAAGGGGAAGGAATCCAGACCCAGGCCTATGATCCTTCCAAGCTGGAGGATCCCAGCCTGATCATTTATGCACCGGTGCGGGTGCTGGGCCATGACACCATCGTGACCAACGGGGACCAGACGGACACCGTCTATGAAGGGCTCAGGAAGGGCCTGACTTTTGAACAGTCCTTGCGGGCCAGGGAATTTGAGCCGGACGGCCCCAACTATACCCCCCGGATTTCCGGCCTGCTCCATGTGGAGGGCGGGAAATACGACTATTCTCTTTCCATTTTGAAGAGCGCCCAGGGAAATCCTGGCTCTTGCAACCGTTTTACCTATACATACGACAGGCCATTGGCGGGGGAAGGGCATTTTATCCATACCTACATGCACGATGGGACGCCCCTGCCCAGTTTTGAAGGGGAGCCGAAGCTGGTGGAGATCGGGGACGACATCGATGTTTTCACCGAAGCGGTGTGGAAAAGCCTGAATGAGGATAACAAAGTCTCTCTGTTCGTGCGTTTCATCGACATTGCCACCGGGAAATATGAGACCCGGATCGTGAACAAAAATGGATCATGAACAAGAATGAATCGTGAACAAGACTCAATATAAGGCGGATGTTTACAAAATGCAGCAAATTTGGCCGCCCCGGGCGGCGGAAGGAGAAAATGTGAACGAAATTCAATTAAAATATGGATGCAATCCCAATCAGAAGCCTTCCCGGATTTTCATGGAGGATGGCAGTGATCTGCCGGTCACCGTTCTCAACGGGAAGCCGGGCTATATCAATTTCCTGGACGCCTTCAACGGCTGGCAGCTGGTGAAGGAGCTGAAGGAGGCCACGCATCTTCCGGCGGCCGCCTCCTTCAAGCATGTGTCCCCTGCCGGGGCTGCGGTGGGGCTTCCCCTGACGGAAACCCTGGCCAAAATCTACTGGGTGGAGGACCTGGGAGAGCTGTCTCCCCTGGCCTGCGCCTATGCCAGGGCCAGAGGAGCCGACAGGATGTCTTCCTTCGGGGATTTCATCGCCCTGTCCGACGTCTGCGATGCGGATACGGCCAGGCTGATCAAGCGGGAGGTGTCCGACGGCGTCATCGCCCCGGGCTATACGGAAGAAGCCCTGGAGCTTTTGAAGAGCAAGAAAAAAGGGGCCTACAACATCATTCAGATCGATCCCGCCTACTCCCCGGCCCCCGTGGAGCGCAAGCAGGTCTACGGCGTCACCTTTGAACAGGGCAGGAACGAGCTGGATATCGACGGGGATCTTTTGTCCAACATCGTGACGGCCAACAAGGAGATCCCGGAGGAAGCCCTCATTGACATGAAGATTTCCCTGATCACCTTGAAATACACCCAGTCCAATTCCGTCTGCTACGTGAAGGGCGGCCAGGCCATCGGCATCGGCGCAGGGCAGCAGTCCCGCATCCACTGTACCAGGCTGGCTGGCCAAAAAGCGGACAACTGGTATCTGCGCCAGTCGCCCCAGGTGCTTTCCCTGCAGTTTTTGGACAAGATCGGGCGGGCCGACCGGGACAACGCCATCGACCTTTACATCGGGGAAGAATACATGGACGTGTTGGCGGACGGGGCCTGGGAGAAGACCTTCAAGGTGAAGCCGCCGGTCTTTACCAGGGAAGAGAAAAGGGCCTGGCTGGACGGCCTGACGGACGTGACCCTGGGGAGCGACGCCTTCTTCCCTTTTTCCGACAATATTGAACGGGCCTACAAGAGCGGCGTGAAGTATATCGCCCAGCCCGGCGGTTCCGTGAGGGACGATGCGGTGATCGCCTGCTGTGACAAATACGACATAATTATGGCTTTTACGGGCATTCGACTGTTTCATCATTGATTCTTCTTGCATTTCTTCTGTAAATTATATATACTGAAAGCGTAGGTCATTGTGGAACGCTTTTATCAATGAAGAAGAGGAAAACGAGAGAAGAGTGAAAAGAGTTACGATCAGGGATGTGGCCAGGGAGGCCGGGGTCTCCATCACCACGGTGTCCCATGCGCTGTCCGGAGGGGGGTCAGTGAAACAGGAAACCAGGGAACGGATACGGGCCCTGGCCAAAAGCATGAATTATATGCCGGATTGGAGCGGACAGAATCTGAAATCCACCCAGACGGGAGTGATCGGCCTGTACATCCCCTATATCCGAGGCTTCTATGGTCTGCTGGCGGATTCTATGTACGTGAAGTGCCAGGAAGAAGGCTATGAACTGGACGTGGTCATAGCGGAGAAAGGGGAGACCATCCTGCGGAATCTTCTGAGCCACAGGGTGGACGGCGCCATCATTCTGAACCATGGTTTCAGCGCCCGGAATGCGGAGATCGTTCGGAATGCGGAGATCCCTGCGGTGTTTCTGGACCGGGAACTGGTGGGGCCGCTGGTGTCCAACATCCGTTTCGATTCCTACCAGACGGGCCGCATGGCGGCGGAATATCTGTACGAGCTGGGCCACCGCAGGATACTGCTGGTGGAGGGAAGCGATACCTATGACGGAAATGAACGCCGCAGAGGTTTCCTGGATTATTTGGAGGAAAAAGGAATCCTTCAGGGAGAGGACTACCAGATCCCCGGGGGGTTCGACCGGGAGATCGCCCACAGGTCGGTGGAGCGTTTCCTGACCAAGAGGCTTCCCATGCCCACCGCCGTTTTCGCAGCCAATGACGACAGCGCCATCGGCTGCATGATCGCACTGATGGAGGCCGGGTATGAGGTTCCGGATGATGTGAGCATCATCGGCTGCGACAATATAGAGTTGAGTCAATGGTATGTGCCGCCTTTGACCACCATCGACACCGGGGTGGCGGACATGGGCAGGAAGGCCATAGAAGAAGTGGCGGCCCTCATCCGGGAGGAACATTCCGGCAGCACCATGACCACGGAGGGAAGGCTGGTGGAACGGGCATCCTGCGTGAGACTCGCCTCCGGACGGTGACTTAAGCCCAATTCTCCAGCGACAGGCCCTCTACTCTTGCGTATTCCTTGGTGTTATTTGTCACCAACGTGATATTCAACGCCTTTGCGTGTGCGGCTATCAAGGTATCCAACGGGCCGATGGGCGTCCCTCTTTTTTGCAAATCTGCCTTGATCACTCCATAGGTTTGGGCGGCCAGATCATTGAAAGGAACAATATGAATTTCGGATAACAGGATTGTGAGAGCAATCCTGTTTTTTTCTCTTGCCTGGCTGTTTTCAACGCCGTGGGCCAGTTCGGCATAGGTAATTGCGGAAATGCAGATATCTCCTGGGTCGCATTCCATAAAGCGCCGGATCGTATTCTCCGGCCGGCGCTTTATGATATAAATGCAGATATTCGTGTCCAACATATATTTCATAGGCTTTCTCTTTCCTGTTCTGCCTGCCTTTCCCGGCCGTCTGCCATGAAATCATCGGAAAACAGGCCCAGTCCGGTTAAAAATCCCTTCCATTTGGAAGATTTCGGTATGAGCATGACGATGTCGCCGATTTTGTTTATCAATATTTCATCTTCTGAAAAACGGTATTCTTTTGGAAGCCTTACCGCCTGGCTTCTTCCATTTTCAAATATTTTTGCTGTCGTCATAATTCCTCACATTCTGCCGCCGCTTGGGCGGCTTTTGATTCAAAGGGGATCTTGTGCTGTTTCTTGCGTCCCATATTCAGGGATCAAAAACAATATTATCATATATAGTATATATCGTGGTATATATCGCTGTCAATATATTATGCCCGAATTTTGACTGAAATAGTTTATACTTTTTTTAGAAAATAAAATTTCCATCTAACAGATTATTTGAAAATAATACAGCTGGTTTGTTAAATATATACAAAATCAATGGAACCGTGTCCGCACAAACTGTGAGAGCCATTGCACAGATTTCACAAATCAAAAAAATATAAAACGTTTTGGTTGACAAAATCGACGTAACAAGGTACAATAAAATCATTCAATATCACGTCGGCCCAAAAAGTCGGCGGTTATTCCGGCAAAAATACAAAAACGTTTTGCTAATGGCCCTTAAAAGGCGGAATGTTTGAAAAAAGAAGGAACGGCATGAAAAAGATTTCTGCGGAGAAGAAAAGGAAGAAATCGAAAATTTTGTTGATGACGGCTATGATAATGTTGCTTTGCGGAGCGGGTCTCTGTGCCTGCGGCAGCGGAGCGGATGGAAAAGAGGGTTCGGGAACGGACGGGCAGCAGGCGGGAGCCGCCGGAACCGGGGCAGAGGAATCCGGCAGGTCGGAATCCGCCGGAGCTGAAACAGAGGAAATCACAGATGCGGGCTCTGAGAAGCCCGGCGGGGACGGAGCGGAGGAGCCTGCCGGAACCGGAATGACGGGATCGGACAGATCGGAATCTGCCGGGACTGGAACAGAAGCCTCCGCCGGGACTGAGACGGCGGAAGTCGGCGGATCGGAACCGGGCATCGTTTCCGGCGAGGGCGTCATTCCCGGGAGGACAGGCTATCATCTGGACACCTTCGGGGAGAATGTCTGGTTCTTCGCTCCGGAGGACGACCCGGAAGAAGTGCAGCAGCTTTTGGCCAACCTGGGAGGACACCAGGAGACCAATCAGTTCGGGGACGTCCGCTATGCGGTGTACTTCCTGCCGGGAGAATATGCGGACGGGATCGAGCCCCAGGTGGGCTTTTACATGCAGATTGCCGGATTGGGAGCTTCGCCGGACGACGTGTCCCTGGATACGGTGGGCTGCGATGCCCGCTGGCTTGGGGACAACAGCAACCACAACGCCACCTGTAATTTCTGGAGGGGCGTGGAGAACCTGTCCACCAGGGGCTTCGTCACCTGGGCCGTGTCCCAGGCCACCTTCATGAGGCGGGTGCATCTGGGCAAGACGGTTTATCTTCATGACGCTTACGGCTGGGCCAGCGGCGGATTCCTCGCCAACAGCAAGGTGGAGCTGGCGGTGAATTCCGGAAGCCAGCAGCAGTGGCTTTCCCGGAACTGTGACTGGAGCACTTGGATCGGGGAGAACTGGAACATGGTGTTCGCCGGCATAGAGGAAGGCAAGACGCCGGAAGGAACCTGGCCGGAACACGCTTACACCGACATCCCGGTGGTGGAGGAGATTCGGGAGAAGCCCTTCCTTTCCTATGATGAGGAAAAGGGATTTGGCATTTACGTTCCCAGGACCCGCACGGAAGCCAAAGGCGTGGACTGGGATCCGGGGGACTGGATTCCCCTGGAAGACTTTTACATAGCAAAACCTTTTGAGGATTCTGCGGAAACCATCAATGCCGCACTGGCTGAGGGAAAGCACATTTTCCTGACGCCGGGCGTATATCAGCTCACCGAGCCCATCGTGGTGGACCGGGAGGGCGCCATCGTGCTGGGAACCGGCCTGGCCACCCTTCGTTCCATGGAAGGCAACGCCTGTCTGGAAGTGGCGGGGGACACCAGGGTGACTCTGGCGGGGATGCTGTTTGACGCAGGCCCCAAGGAGACGGAATCCCTCCTGGTGGTGGGAACCGGCCTGGAAGCCGGGGACGAAGCTGCAAAAGAAGAGGGAGCTGCGGCGGACGGCCGGGAGACCGGGAGCGAAGCCGGAGCGGAAACTGCGGGCAACTCCCTGGAAGCCGGTGCGGATGCTGCGAACGAAGAGGGAGCCGAAGCTGACGGCCAGGAAGCCGATCGCCCTGCGACCCTGATGGCGGATCTGTTCTTCCGAGTGGGCGGAGCCAAGGGCTATGACACCGACGTGGACTGCTGTCTGAGACTGTATCAGGACGGCATCATCGGGGACAACTTCTGGGTGTGGCGGGCGGACCACGGCGACGGCGTGGGCTGGGAGAACAATCGGGCCGCCAACGGCATCCGGGTGATGGGAGATGACGTCACCATCTACGCCCTGATGGTGGAGCATTTCCAGGAATACCAGACCATCTGGGAAGGGGAGAACGGGAAGATCATTTTCTATCAATGCGAGATTCCCTATGACGTGCCGGATCAGGAGACCTGGATGAGCCATGACGGCAAGGTCAACGGTTTCGCTTCCATCAAGATCGGAGACGACGTGAAAAAACATGAGTCCTGGGGACTGGGGATTTATCTTTACAACCGGGATGCGGAAGTGGATCTCCACACCGCCATGGAGGCGCCGGAAGGGGCCGAAGGGGTGAAGGTACATAACATCTGCACGGTCATGCTTAACGGCAATCCCGGCATGAGTCATATCATCAACGATGAGGGTGATCCCGTTACCTGGGGCGGCGCCCGTTCCATCCTTACGGAGTGGGGCGGAGCGGAATAAGAGAAAGATTGTTATAGGCAGGGCGGTGTATGCCGCACTTCGCTTCGAAAAATAAAACCAACCAATGTGCGGGGCGAGGGCCTATGATCAATAGAAAAGGAGGATATTTATGAAGGTAAAGAAAATGTTGTGTCTCTTTCTTGCATTCGCCATGGTAGTTGCTGCGCTGGCAGCCTGTGGCGGCGGCAATGGCGACAACGGCAGCAGTCAGGCCGGCGGCGGACAGAGTGCGGCTGGCGGCGGTGAAGAGCAGGCCGGCGGCGGTGAAGAGCAGGCCGGCGGCGGTGAAGAGCAGGCCGGTAGCGAGGAACAGGGCGGCGCAGAAGTGGCTGCGGATCCTTTCTGGATGACCCTGGATCCCAACGTGGAAGGCTCCATCGACATCATGTGCTGGTCCGGCGACAGCATTTACCATGAAGACCTGGGACACTGGGATGCCAACGTGGACGAGGATCTGACCACCATGAACGTGGCCATGATCTATGCCATGGCCAAAAAGTTCAACGAGAGATATCCCAACGTGAAGATCAATCTGTACGCCATGGTGGATGACGGCGGCGGCTTGACCGGCTGGAACCAGAACATGGACAACTTCCGTGCAGAGCACGGCAAGTATCCCGACATCTACTGTTCCGTGATGCTTCCCTGGGACGTTTCCAGCGGCCTGGTGGCGGATCTCTCCGTGTATGCGGACGATCCCATGTATCAGTCCTTTAATCCCAGCCTGATGGAGATGATGAACTACAAGGGCGTTCAGGCGGGACTTCCTCAGTACGCTCTTCCCTGGGGCGTGTATGTGAACAAGGAACTGGCCGAGACCAACAACATCGACGTTCCCGATCCTGACTGGGACATCGACGAGTACACGGATTTCATCACTTCCGCCAACAATTCCACCTTCTGGGGCACCATCTACGGCGCTGCCGCCACCCAGTACATCGGGACCGGCACGGATACCGTGAACGTGGCCATTGAGGAAGGCAAGGATGTTGACATCGCTTCCGATCAGGTAATGTCCCTGCTGGAATACATCCCTCAGTGGGCTACCAGCGAGATCTGGTCCCTGCGCAATGCCAATGAAGAGAACGTTCCTACGGAAGTCATGGATGACGGCTGGTGGTGGAGCCACAGGTTCTTCTGCCGCAACTACATCCTGACCAACAACGGCGATCCCTGGATGCTGGGAAGCGCGGTTCTGGGACAGAACGAGGACGGTACCTGGGGCACCAACGCAGTGGAATCCAACGATTGGGATATTTATCCCAGACCTTCCACCCCTTACAGAGGGAACAACGTGGGCATCAACATCGACCCTGTCTGCCTGCGCAACTATGCCATGGATGACGGCGATCCGGCTCTGAGCGATTCCGAGAAGGCCATGATGGATGTCGCTTATGCCTTCACCACCTATTGGTGCGGTTCTACCGAGGCTTTCCAGGCGAGAGCGGATCAGATGTTCAACGATGCCGGCACCCAGAAGTGCTCCCTGAACGACTCCTTCCCGCTGGTTCTGGGCGAGGAATTCGACAAGCAGATGGAGATCTGGTATCAGGCAGGCCATGAGCGCTGCGCTGATGCGGATCTGATGCCCGGCTTCCAGTACGTGGTGCAGCTGTGGCAGGACGGCGCCATCTATGATTACTCCGACAAGCTGAGACCCGTGAGAATCATGGTGGACGGAACCGCTACCGACTGCCTGTATGAGTGGAACAACCTGACCAACGCCGAGGTGACCGGCGTGGCCGAGCTGGATCCCAACTGGCTGGATACCGTGAAGGCCCAGCTGCCTGAATGGAACAAGACCATCAACGAGAGATTGGATCAGGCTCAGGCCGATCTGGATGCGGGTCTTGCCACCTACTATGGTAAATAATGACAAGCTGTTCCCGCATGCCATGACCGGGGCAGGAGAATTGAAGTAAGTGAAAGAAGAAGGATCTGTTATAAAGCACGTTCGTGTGGAAATAATGGATCCTTCTTTTCAAAAAAGAGGAGCACATTCATGAAGTCGAAAAAGGCGAGGATTATCAAGAAAATAGTCACATGGGCCGTCGTGCTGGCCGTCTGCTGCTGCGGGCTCTATCTGATTTTCAATTTGAACCATGCCGAATATGTGGAAGATGTCAGCCCGGAAGAGTTGCGGCAGGCTTATGAGCTTTTGTCCGATTCTCTCGTCTCTTCGGACTACATGTATACGGATTATCTGATGTATCTGGATGCGGAGAACGGCGTGGGGACGATGACGGCTTCTCCCGAGAGTGCCGCTGCGGCTTACGAACCGGCGGCGGGGGACCCGGCTTATGACGGCCGGGCGGTGGCGCTCGACTATGAGGAGAGCGCAGAATACAAGATTAACGTGGAAAAAACGGGAGTGTACTGCCTGGCGGTGGATTATTTTTCCGCAGGGGATTCTTACCTGGATTACACGGTGGAAGTGAGCCTGAACGGAGAAGCTCCCTTCCAGGAGTGGAAGACGGTGGAGCTTTCCCTTTACTGGCAGGATTCCGTGGAAGAGTATCTGACGGACCGTTATGGGGATGAGATCGCTCCCACCCAGGAAAGGGTGAGGGAGTGGAAAAAGGCTCCCCTCTACAACAATACCTATTCTTCCACACACCCATTATATATGACGTTGGAAGCCGGGGAGAATGTCATCACCCTGGCCAATCGTTCCAACGACGGCCTGGCCCTGGGAACCCTCTACGTAGAGGCTCCTTCGGAACGGGCTCCCTCTTATGAGGAATATCAGAAGCAATACGGGGGAAAGCAGGTGGTTTCCAAAGAGGATACCATCTTTATCGGCGCTACGGATTATACGGTGAAGAACTCTGCGGAGATCATCTATAATTCCACGGCCAATCCGGCCATGACCCCTTATGATGCGGAATACAAGCTTTTGAACACCCTATCCTGGACCAAGCCGGGCAACGAGATCAGCTATGAGTTCACGGCGGCGAAGGAAGGGCTGTACCAGCTGGGCTTCCATTATATGAACGACAAGGAAGAGTTCGCTTCCTATGAGAGCATCCGGATCGATGGAGAAGTGCCTTTCCGGGAATTGGAATGCTACGCTTTCCCTTATACCGACGGAGGATGGGCCAACGAGGTGCTGTCCGACGAGGAAGGGAATCCCTATTACGTCTATCTGTCTGCAGGAACCCATACCCTGACCATCCGGACGGAAATGGAGCCGGTGGTGGAGGCCTGGCATTACGGACAGCTCATTGCGGAACACGTGACCCAGTTTTCCCTGGACATCAAAAAGATCTCCGGTCAGGATGCGGATAAATACCGGACCTGGAAAATGACGGAGTACATCCCGGAGATCCCGGACTACCTGGCGGCCTACAAGACCATCATGCAGCATATCCGTTACGAGCTCCAGGAGGATTCCAACTTCGGCGTCAACGGGGCCCTGCTTTCCTATTTGGACAAGGCGGACGTGTTCATCGACGACATGGCGGAGTACCCGGACGAGATCGCCCTGTATACCAATAGCCTTACGGGTGCGGACAACTCCGTGCTGGTGGCGGTGAGCAAATTCACTTCCTCCATCATGAATATCAAGTTCTCCCTGGACGGCATCTACGCTTTCGGAGAGGACAAGATGCCCCGGGCGGAGGCGGGCCTGTTCGCCAAAGCCCTGGACGGTCTGAAGACCGTTTATTATTCCTTTGTTTCCGAGAAATACAAGATCTCTTCCGCCCAGGAGGACGAGCTGGACATCTGGGTGGCCAGGGCCCTGACTCACGTGGATCTGCTGCAGAAGCTGGTGGACACGGAGTTCACGCCGGAGACCGGGATCAAGGTCAAGATCTCCGTCATGCCCGACGCCAACAAGCTGACCCTGGCCTCGGCGGCGGACGAGACGCCGGACGTGGCCTTGGGGCTGGCCTCCCACATGCCTTTCGACCTGGCATGCCGGGGTGCCCTGTATGATATGACGCAGTATGAGGATTTTTGGCAGGTGGCCAACCGTTTCGTGGCGGGGGCCATGGTTCCTTACGTTTATAACGAAGGGATCTACGCCATGCCGGAGACTCTGGATTTCGACGCCGTCATTTACCGCACGGATATTTTTGAAAATCTGGGCCTGGAGGCGCCGGACACCTGGGACGAACTGGTGGAGCTGCTTCCCAGCCTGCAGCGTTACGGCATGAACTTTTACCACAACATTTCCTCTGGCGTGGGGTATAAGTGGTTTTACCAGACCACGCCCCTGATCTTCCAGAACGGCGGAAAGCTCTATACCGACGACGGCACCCTGACCGCCATCGATCAGCCCGGCGCCGTCAAGGGACTGAAGAAGCTGGGCGAACTGTTCGTGGCCTATTCCCTGGACACCCAGGTGCAGGAATTCTTCAATTCCTTCCGTTACTCCGTGCTTCCCATCGGCATCGTGGATTCCAATACCTACATCCTCATCAAGAACGGGGCCACGGAGCTGGATGGACAGTGGAAGCTTTCCTCTTACCTGGGCACGGTGCAGGAGGACGGAAGCGTGAACCGTAACTTCATCGCCAACGGCACCGGCGGCGTGATCTTCGCCGACACGGATATGCCGGAGGAAGCCTGGGAGTTCATGAAGTGGTGGACCCGCACGGACGTCCAGGTGGAATACACCTATACCCTGCGTTCCACCTACGGGGATACCTATTTCTGGCTGCCTTCCAACGTGGAGGCCCTGGAGCAGGCGCCCATTGACCAGGAGGACAAGGAAGTGGTTCTGGACATGGTGCAGTACCTTCGGGACGTGCCCAGAACCCCCGGCCAGTATCTGCTGGAGCGTTCCATTTCCGACATCTGGAACGCCATGGTCTTCGACGGGACTTCCGCCCAGGTGGCGGCGGACGAAAAGGTCATCGCCATCAACCGGGAGATCAAGAAGAAGATGAAGGAGCTGGGCTTCTATGACGACGACGGAAATCTGCTGAAACCATATGTGATCCGGGATATCGACTGGATCCAGGAGCAGATGGACCAAGCAAAGGGAGGTGAGCAGGAATGAGTCAGGGAACGACCAAGAAAAAGAAATTTTTTACCAGGGAAGACGGGAAGGCATACCTCATGCTCCTGCCCTACATCATCCTGTTTTCCACCTTTATCCTGGTGCCGGTGCTGATCGCCATGGCTCTGTCCTTCACCTATTTTGACGTGATCAACGCCCCCACCTTCACGGGACTTTTGAACTATATCACCCTGTTCACCCAGGACGAAGTTTTCCTGAAATATGTGCTGCCCAACACCTTCCTCTACGCCCTGATCGTGGGCCCGGGGGGTTACGTGATTTCCTTCCTGCTGGCGTGGATGCTGGCCCAGATCCAGCCCATTCCCAGGACGGTGCTGGCCCTCTGCATTTACACGCCCTCCATGCTGGGCAGCGTGTTCATCGGCGTGATCTGGAAGACCATTTTTTCCGGCGACCAGTCCGGCTACATCAACAGCTTCCTGCTGCGGCTGGGGCTCATCGACACGCCCATTCAGTTCCTGCTGACCAGCGACTATTTCATGCTGATCATGATCATCGTCTCCCTCTGGTCCGCCATGGGAATCGGCTTCCTGTCCATGATCTCCGGTATCCTGAACATCGACCAGGAGCTGTACGAGGCGGCCTACGTGGACGGCCTGAGGAACCGTTTCCAGGAAATCGTCTACATCACGGTGCCCTCCATGAAGCCCCAGATGTTCTTCGGCGCGGTCATGGCCATCGTGAACGCCTTCAACATGGGCTGGATCGGCGTGACCTTGAGCGGCGCCAACCCGACCCCCAATTATTCCGGACAGCTGATCACCAACCACATCGATGACTACGGCTTCCTGCGGTACGAGATGGGTTATGCGGCGGCCGTCTCCGTGGTGCTTCTGTTGGTGGTGTACGCATTCAACAAGGTGGCCGGAAGACTCTTCGGCGACAATGACTAAGGAGGTGCAGCCATGAAAAAAAGAAAACAAAGGCGGGGCGACTTCCAGGGTTCCCGCATCAATCCGAGACATTTTTCCAGAGGGCAGATCAAGTTCTATGCGATCCTGGTTCCCCTTGCGGTCTTCATGGTGCTGCCGGTGGTCATGCTGGTCAGCCGGGCCTTCATGCCCCTGGGCGAGCTGTTCGCCTTCCCGCCCCACATAGTGGCCCATAATCCGACCACCAACAACTTCAAGAGCCTGTTCGCCCTTTCCAGCACCACGGGAGTTCCCATGCTTCGTTACCTGCTGAACTCCGTGCTGGTGACGGTGCTGACGGTGCTCCTGAACCTGATCATCACCATCCTGGGAGCCTATACCTTTGCCAAGAAGAATTTCAAGGGCAAGGCCACCCTGTTCGAGATCAATCAGCTGGCCCTGATGTTCGTGCCCACCGCAGTGGCCATTTCCCGGTATCTGGTGATCGTCAAGCTGCATCTGACGGACACCTGGCTGGTGCACGTGCTGCCCCTGGCGGCCATGCCCGTGGGCCTGTTCCTGGTGAAGCAGTTTACGGATCAGATTCCGGACGCCCTCATCGAAGCGGCCGTCATGGACGGCGCCAAGGAGCTGACCATCATTCGCAAGATCATCATTCCCCTGATCCGTCCGGCCCTGGCCACCTCCATCGTGCTGACCTTCCAGCAGGTCTGGATGGCCACGGAGGCTTCCAACAACTATGTGAACAACGATACCATGAGGACTCTGGCTTACTATCTGAATTCCCTGTCCACCAACAACACGGTGGCGGCGGCAGGCATGACGGCTGCGGCATCGGTGCTTTTGTTCCTGCCCAACCTGATCATCTTCATCTGCATGCAGTCCCAGGTGATGAATACCATGAGCCATTCGGGCATCAAGTAGGAAGGAGAAGCCATGATAAAAGGAAATATCAGCAAAAAAAGAAACATCATGAAAAAACTGTTGTTCCTTCCGGCCGTGCTCCTGGTCCTCCTGCAGACGCCCTTACAGGTGAGCGCCAACCAGGCCACCTCTTATACCTATGCGGCGGATGAAAACGATTACTGGGAGCGCACCCAGGACGCCTATCTGCCGGACAAGACGGTGACGGAGCTGGGCCTGTCCTCCCCGGAGGATCTCTTCATTGACCAGGAGAACATGCTTTATATTGCGGACACCGGCAATAAACGGATCGTGAAGTACGACATCCGCCGGGGCCAGGTGGAGGACATCCTGACCTGTGAGGAATTCGTGAGCCCCAGGGGCGTCTGCGTGACGGCTGCGGGGGATATCTACGTGGCGGACGTGGGAGCCAAGGCCGTGCTCATTTTCGACAAGGATTTCAACCAGACCGGCAAGCTGGGAAGGCCCGACGCCCCTATTTTCGCCGACACCAATTATGAGCCCAAGCGGGTGGCCGTGGACAGCGGCGGCAACGTGTACCTCATCGGCGAGGGCGTCTACAACGGCGTCATCCAGCTGGCCAAGACCGGAGAGTTCCTGGGGTATTTCGCAGTGAACGATGCGGACCTCACCTTTTCCCAGAGGCTGCAGCAGCTGCTCTTCACCAGGGCCCAGCTGGCCAACCTGATGGACATCAATCCCACCGTGTTCACCAATGTGTTCGTGGACCAGGACGGGATCGTCTATACCGCCACCAGCGGCACCAACCGCAACGGCATGAAGAAGCACAGCACCAACGGCGGCAACATGTTCAAGACCGACGTGTGGTCCTACGACGACCTGACGGACGTCTATGTGGACAACCGGGGCTTGATCTATACCAGTTCCGCCTCCGGCTACATTGACATTTACTCCAAGAACGGAGAGGAAATCTTTAGCCTGGGCTCCGCCGTGACCACGGTGGATATCGTGGGATTGTTCGCATCCCTGCCCTCCATCGCCGTGGATCTGGACGGCAACATCTGGGCCGTGGACGGTTCCAAGGGATATCTGCAGTCCTTCAAGCCCACGGAATACGCCCAGATGGTGTATCAGTCCATGGACTTGTATGAGAACGGTCTGTACGAGGAAGCCATGGCCAGCTGGAACGAAGTGCTGAAGCTGAACCAGATGTCCGTGCTGGCCCACAACGGCGTGGGCAAGGCCTACCTCCATGCGGAGGATTATGCGGCCTCCCTGGAGCATTTTGAAGTGGCCAACAACAAGGATTTCTATTCCCAGTCCTTCTGGGAGGTCCGCAACAAGTGGATCCAAAAGTGGCTGGGGCCCATCCTGGGTGCAGTCATCGGTCTGTTTGTCCTGAAAAAGATCATTCAGATTGCGGACAGCAAAAAAGGAGGCCATTTGGCCCAGGGCCTGCGCCAGGCCAGGGAAAAAGCCGGCCGGGTGCCCGTCTGGAAGGATATCCTGTACGCCCTGAAAACCCCCAGGCATCCCATGGATTACTATTATGAGATCCGGCAGCACAGGCAGGGATCCGTCCTGGCCTGCACCGTGATCTATGCGTTGTTCTTCCTGGATTTCATGGCCTTTAAGACCTTGAAGGGCTTTATCTATCAGACGGTGAAGGTGGAGGACATGGATATCGCATCCATCGTCCTGGGCTTTTTCGTGCTGCTGGGCCTGTTTATCATCTGCAACTATCTGGTGACCAGCATCAACGATGGCGACGGCACCTTCAAGCAGATCTACATGATCCCCGCCTACGGCCTGATGCCCACCATGATCGCCCTGTTCGGGGTCACGGCGGTGTCCTACATACTGACCTTCAACGAGTCCTTCCTGCTGACCATCGCCCTGGTGATCGGCATCACCTGGAGCGTGATCACCATCTTCATCGGCCTGCAGACGGTGCATGACTATACCTTCGGGGAAACCGTCAAGAGCATTGTGCTGACGGTGGTGTTCATGATCATTGTGGCGGTGGTGGGAATCATCATTTCCATTATGTGGAACAGTCTGTACACCTTCCTTACTTCCGTTGGAAAGGAGATGATCCAGAATGTTTTTTAAGAAAAAGAAGAAAAATCTCATGGCCCTCGCAGCCTTGGTCCTGGCCCTGGAAATGGGCTGCGTCTCTCTGGAGACGGAGGCTTACGTGGGTACCAACCGGGACACCAAGCCGGCGCCCCAGAAGGCGGAGTATACGCCGGAGGAATATTCGGATTACGAGCTTTTGCTGGAGACAGGGACGGTGTGGTATTATTGGCGGGAGGACCGGGACATCCTGGCCGTCGTGGACAAGCAGACCGGCTACTGCATCAAGACCGGGGCGGACGTGCCCTTTGCCAAGGCGGTGAAGGATGCGGTGAAGGATCTGGAAAAAGCGGGCGCTTCCGAAAAGGAGATTCTGGAGGCGGCGGAGACTTATCCGGACGACCTGAATACCACTTACGTGGGCATCGCCAATTCCCTGGTCACGGTGGAATATTTCGACAGCGACAAGGTCAAATACCTTTCCTCCGCTTCCGAGGAAGACGTGGAATCCGCCCTCCGGAAGATTTCCGACCGGGAGTACTGCCTGGAGGTTCGGTTCCAGTCGCCCCAGGTGGACATGAATGTCTATATCACCCTGGGCGAAGACAGCATTGATTATTTCATCCCTTACGAGGAAATGAGCGGCAGCGGGCTGAACTCCCTGGCGGCCGTGGAGCTCACTCCCTTCCTGGGAGCCAGCGGCGGAAGGATGAACGTGATGAATCCGGAGACCATGGAATGGGAAACGGTGGACAATTACATTACGCCGGGCTATGTGCTGGTGCCGGACGGCAGCGGCAGCCTCATCCGGTTCGTGGACAACACCTCCGTGTTCAACGCCTATGAAGGAGATATTTACGGGAAGGATTACGCCACGGAGACCACTTATACTTACGCCTATCATGATGACGTGCCGGTGAAGGATCCGGTGATGCCGGTCTTCGGCATCGCCCATGGCGATGGCCAGATGGCTTTTGCCGCCTGGGCCAACGAAGGGGCGGAGTACATGGACGTGGTGGTCAACCCGGACGGCACCCGGAGCACTTCCTATACCTGGGCTTATCCCAGATTTGAGCTGAATATCAACTACTATCAGATTTACGATGAACAGGGCAGCGGATATTTCAAGCAGATGGACGAGACCTACAAGTACAATATCGACATGACCTACGCTTTCCTGTTCGGAGACGGCAGCGACGGCACCCCGGCGGCGGATTATACCGGCATGGCCCGGGTCTACCGGGAATACCTGATCGGCAAAGGAGAGCTGACCCCGCTGGAGGGCGTCGAGGGAGAGATTCCCATCCGCCTGGATTTCATCATGGCGGATTCCGAGAGCGGCATCGTGGGCAACTCCCAGGTGGAGGTGACCAGAAGCGATGATGTGGCGGAGATCCTGGACCAGATCATGGCCGGGGGCATCACCAATATCAATTCCGGACTCATCGGCTGGCAGAAAAAAGGAGAAAGCCTGACCAAGCCCTATAAGATGCGGTTTTCCAGCGCCGTCGGCAATAAGGGCAGCTTCAAAAAGCTGATCCAGGAGTTCGGAGAAAAGGGAGTGGACATCTCCCTGTCCCGGGACATGATCACCGTCAACCGGGAAATGACCGCTTACTACAATACGGCGGTGAAGTGCATCAGCAACTGGTATTTGAGCATCAACAAAGAGGACATCCTTCCTGCCAACGTGCCCATTTCCGTTTTCAGCTACGCCACCCCTGAAAAGGTGACGGACTGGACGAAACGGCTGGCGAAGTCCGTCAGCGACTTTTCCTCCAGCCTGACCCTGACGGAGATGCCCCACGTGCTCACCTCCAACTGGAACCGGGACGGGGTGGTGACCAGCCTGACGGAAGCCATCGAGCTGTATCGGAACCTGTTGGAAGAGGTGGAAGAGGAAACCACCCTGAACCTGGAACGGCCCAACATGTATCTGTGGAAATATACGGATCGGTACCTGCAGACCCCGGTGGGAGGCTCTCAGTTCATCTTCGAGACGGACACCGTGCCCTTCCTGGAGATGGTGCTCCACGGCACCATGGAGATGTATGCGCCCTATGCCAATTTCTCCTTCTACACCCAGGACTGCATCCTGCGGATGATTGACTACAATCTTTCGCCGGCCTTCATCTTGTCCAAGGATCCTTCCTACAAGCTGTCGGATACCTTTTCCGCCAATTTCTACTCCACGGAGTACGTTCTGTACGAGGATCTGATCCAGGAGATTTACGGACAGATCAATGGAATTTTGAGCCAGGTCCAGGGCTATGAATGGACGGACCGCTACGTGCCGGAGCTGGGCGTGGTGATCAACACTTATCGGAAGAACGGAGATACCAAATACGTGATCATCAACTATACGGAGCAGGAGGTATCCTACCAGGGAGCCACAGTGATGCCGGAAAGCGCCGCAGTTGTGGGAAAGGAGTGAGGAAGGATGGCGAAGAAGAAAGAAAATCCGGGGAAGAAATCCGCCGGAGGGGCCCAGCCTGAGATCAAACGCACCAAGAGCGGCCGCACGAAAGGATATGAGAAGCGGCAGAACCGCCTGGGGTACGCCTTCATGGCCCCCTGGATCCTGGGCTTTGTGATATTCACTCTGTTTCCCTTCGTGGCCACGATTTATCTGAGCTTTTGCGACGTGAGCACCAACGTGACGGGATACGCCATCAGCTTCGTGGGATGGAAGAATTATTATACCGCCTTTTTCCGGAACGTGGAATTCGTTCCGGCCCTCCTGTCCTTCGTGGAGATGGTGGTCCCCTATACTTTCGTGATCATCGTGGTATCCTTTATCCTGGCTTATCTGCTGAATAAGATCCAGGTGGGGAAAGGCCTGATGCGGATGATCTATTTCCTGCCGGTGATCATCATGTCCGGCCCGGTCATGAGCCAGATTCTGGACCGGGCCAACGAGACGGTGCAGCAGGCCCAGGGCCTGTACGACGGATACGACGGTGTGTTCATCCTGGAAATGATCCGCAGCTATTCTCCCAGGATCGCCATGTTCATGGAAGGGGTTTTCGACCAGCTGACCATGATCCTGTGGTTCACGGGCATCCCCATCGTCCTGTTCGTCAGCGGCCTGCAGCGGATCAACGTTTCTCTGTATGAGGCGGCCAAGATCGACATGGCCAATGAATGGCAGATTCTCTGGAAGATCACCATTCCCATGATCAAGCCCACGGCGTTGGTGGCCACGATTTTCACCATCGCCCAGCTGGGCACTTATGACACCAGTGCCATCTATTCCCTGATCAAGACGGCCACGGCCAACACCAACGGGGGCTTCGGCTTTGCGGCCACCTATTCCTGGATTTACTGTATCATCGTCCTGATCGTCATAGGGCTGGCGGTCCTGGTCTTCAAGGACAGGGAGCCCAAGAGACGGGATATCTGGTAAGAGGAAGGAGGCGACAGACATGAAAAAAGCAGGGAAAGAAGTACAAGCAAAGACAGAAACGAAAGCAAAAGCTGAAGCGGAAGTAAGGACGGAAGCCAAGGCAAAGGCGGAAACGAAAGCGGAAACGAAAGCGAAAAAGAAGACGAAAATCAGGAAGGTGCACAATTTCAAATGGTGGCGCAATCTGGTCGCCAAATTTGCGATCTATTTCATCCTGATCTGCGTGGGGTTCGTATACCTGGAGCCGATTTTTGAGATCATCGCCAAGACATTCATGTCTCCGGAGGACATCGTGGACCCTTCCATTACCTGGGTGCCCAAGAGCCTGTCCCTGAACAACCTGAAGGTGGCCAGTCAGGTGCTGAAGCTTCGGAGCACGCTGACCAATACCATCCTCTGGTCCGGCGGCCTGGCCGTCGCCCAGACCCTGGTGTCCGCCCTCACCGGGTACGCTTTGTCCCGGTATGAGTTCAAGTTCAAGGGATTCTGGTTCGTGATGATCGTGTTGGCCTTCATCATTCCCACGCCCGTGACCATGGTGCCCCGGCTGATGATGTTCGTCACGGCCCAGGAGGCTACAGCCATTCAGCTCATCGGCACGCCAATTCCTCAGATCGCCATGGCGATTCTGGGTCAGGGAGTGTATTCCACCGTGCTGATCCTGATTTTCTATACCGCCTTCAACATGATCCCCAGGGTGCTGGACGAGGCGGCGGAGATCGATGGGGCTTCCTCCATGAAGATCTTCTGGTTCATCGTGGTGCGGATGTCCGCCACCACCATCCTGATCGTGTTCCTGTTCTCCCTGGTGTGGAACTGGAACGAGACCTATATCACGGGCACGCTGCTTCGGGGCAACATCGAATTGATGCCGTCCAAGCTGGATATGTTCAACAGCGAGTTCGAGGACATGGCTTCGGCCCAGGGCGGCGCCTTCCGTCTGAACAAAGCCTACAAGATGGCGGCTACCCTGATCTCCATTTCGCCCCTCATGATCCTGTATCTGTTCGTGCAGAAGCAGTTCATCCAGGGTATTGAAAATACGGGTATCACGGGCGAATAAACTGCGGAAAGGCATGGTTTCTTTATGAAAAACGGAAAAATGATCCTCACGGACCGGAAGAACGGGAAGCTTTGGGAAGAACAGGAACTTACGGTCCCGGAATGGCTGGACGTGATGCATATGGTGAAGATTTATCCGGAGCTGACAGAGCAAAGGATCGAAGGGTTTGGCGGCGCTTTCACGGAAAGCGCCGCAGACACCTATGACAAATTGAACCCGGAAGCGAAGAAAGACTTCCTGGAGGGATATTTTGGGAAAAAGGGACTGCATTACACCCTGGGCCGGATGCACATGAACAGCTGCGATTTTGCCCTGGGCAATTATGCCTACGTGGAAGAAGGAGACCAGGACTTGGGCACCTTTGACATCTCCCACGACAGGAAGCAGATCCTTCCCTTGATCAAACAGGCCATGGAGCTTTCCGGGGCGGAGGATTTCGCCCTTCTGGTGTCCCCCTGGTCCCCGCCGGCTTATATGAAGACCAACGGGGAAATGAACCACGGCGGGAAATTGAAAGAAGAATGCCGCAGGCTCTGGGCGGATTATTATGTGAAATATCTGCAGGAGCTGCTGCGGGAAGGGATTCCCGTGAAGTACCTGACGGTGCAGAACGAACCGGAGGCGGTGCAGACCTGGGATTCCTGCATTTACACGGCGGAGGAAGAGGGCTGGTTCGTATCGGACTATCTGGCCTCGGCCCTGAAGGAGGCCGGTCTGGACGGGATCCAGATTTTCATCTGGGATCACAATAAGGAGAACATGTACGACAGGGCCCGGGACAGCTTTGCGGTTCCTGGGTGCCGGGAAGCGGTGAGCGGCGTGGCCATGCACTGGTACACGGGAGATCACTTTGACGGCATCCGGGCGGTGAAAAAGGCGTACCCGGAGAAGCGGATCTTTTTTACGGAGGGCTGTGTGGAGTATTCCCGCTTCTCGGATCTGGGAGAGATCCAGAAAGCGGAGTTCTATGCCCATGACATACTGGGCAACCTGAAGGCGGGAACGGAGGCCATTCTGGACTGGAACCTGCTTCTGGACGAGGAGGGCGGCCCCAATCATGTGGGGAATTATTGCGCCGCACCGGTGATGAGCGATGGAAAAGGAGGATTGGTGAGACATCTGTCCTATTATTACATCGGGCATTTCAGCAGATACATACAGCCGGGAGCCAGACAGGTCATGACCAGCAGCTACACCCAGGATCTGGAGACCGCAGCCTTCGTCAATCCGGACGGCGGCTTCGTGGCGGTGCTGTTGAACCGCTCGGAGAGAGAACTGGACGTAACCCTCAAGGAGGGAGAAGACGGCGCACGGGTACACCTGGGCCCCCATACCATCTGCACGGTGACCTGGGAAGCCTGGGAGTGAGCCGGAGAGCCTGAACGCTGGTGCGGGATGGGTTCTGGCGGCGCTCGGCCGGGAAGGCCGAGTCCGTCTGGACAATGGCCTGAGGCTGGGGAGTGAGCCGGAGGGCCTGAACGCTGGCGCAGGCTGGGTTCTGGCAGGGCGATCGGCCGGGAGAGCCGAGTCCGTCTGGACAATGGCCCGGGAGGCAAGATGACAGGAAACGGTGAGTGGGATGAGATGGTGAGTTGGGCCTGGGAACGGGGATGGAGGGCCGGGAGACAGGAGAAGGAAGCATGGCGGATCGGAACAAGGATGGAAAAGGGACGCCCCGGGAGAGGGCGGCGTATCGGGGTGCGGGCCTTATAGCGGCGCTTCTTCTGGCGGTGGTTCTCGTTGTGATAGCGGCCGCAAGGTCGGCCGCTCCGTCCAGACAGGGAGAAAGCGGCATGGCAGCTGGACCAATCGGAAAAGAGGATTTTCTTACGGTGGAGGGATCGAGTCTGGTGAACCGCAGGGGGGAAGAGGTGCTTCTGCGGGGCGTGAACCTGGGGGGCTGGATGATCCAGGAATGTTGGATGTGCCCGGTGACCGGGGCGGACGGAGAGTGGGGCAATCTGGATACCATCGAGGCCTTTGAGGCCAACGGTTTGACGGAGGAACAGATCCAGACCCTTTTCGACACTTACCAGGAAAACTGGATCACGGAATATGACTTGGACATCATTGCGGAGGCGGGAGCCAACTGTGTCCGGGTGCCCTTCTGGTACCGCAATTTCATGAAGAACGAGGCGGGGGACTGGATCGAAGAGGATCTGGATCAAAATCCCGGCTTCAAACGGCTGGACTGGATCATCGAAGAGGCCGGCAGCCGGGGGATGTACGTGATATTGGATCTCCACGGCGCACCGGGAGGCCAGAGCATGAATCATTGCTGCGGCACCGTGGGGCGCAATGACCTGTATTCCTCGGAGGAATGCCGGAACGCCATGAAAAAGCTGTGGACGGCCATTGCCGGGCGGTACCGGGACAATCCCGCCGTGGCCGCCTATGACATCATGAACGAGCCCCAGAACAATGACGGCTTCGAGGATCGGCCGAATTACGTAAGTCCCTGGGATCAGGCCTCCTGGAATCAGACCAACGAGGTTTACCGGGAAATGGTGGCCGCCGTGCGGGAAGCGGATCCGGAACATGTGATTTCCGTGGAAGGGATCTGGAGGATCACCAATCTTCCGCTGGCCTCCGACGAGGGCTGGACCAACATGCTCTATCAAGTGCATCTTTATGACGATACCAAGCAGTTCCAGAACCTGGCGGACAGCGCCATGCGCTATGGCAGGACCCAGGGGGTGGCGATCCTGGTGGGAGAATTTTCCAACCTGGAGGGCATCGACATCTGCGAGGAAAACCGCCTGAATTGGACTACCTGGACTTATAAGGGCGGCAAGGGCTCCAGCGGCACCTGGTTCTGGTATTCCGGGCACCCGGAGTCGGTGAATCCCGCAAAGGATGATTTTGAAACCGCCCTGGAAAAATGGGGAGAGGCGATCCGCACCGAGAACGGGTTCCAGAAAAACTCAACGGTGCAGCTCTGGAAGGAGGGGAGGGAATCCCAGACTTCTTCCGGACAGACGTCCGCAGAAGGACAAAGCGCCGGAGCGGTGCAGGAACAGGCAGCGGGGGCTCAGGCTTCTGCTGAGCAGGCACCTGCAGAGGGCTCTTCGGAGAGTGCAGAGGAACCAGGCTTGGTCTACGACAGGGACACCCTGACCTATGAATTGGTCTGGTCCGACGAGTTCGATTACGAGGGCGAGCCGGATCCGGAGAAATGGGGTTATGACGAGGGAGGAAGCGGCTGGGGCAACCATGAGCTGCAGTATTATACCGCCGGGGACAACGCCGCCGTGACGGGAGGAAAGCTGATCATCGAGGCCTGCAAGGAAGAGATGCGGGGCAAGGACTATACCTCCAGCCGTCTGGTGACCCGGGGAAAGGCGGATTGGACTTACTGCAGGGTGGAGGTCTGCGCCAAGCTGCCCTCCGGGCTGGGGACCTGGCCCGCCATCTGGATGCTTCCCACGGACAACTATTACGGGGGCTGGCCCAACTCCGGAGAAATCGACATCATGGAGCACGTGGGCTACGACCAGGACGTGATCGTGCAGTCCGTCCACAACAGAAGTTATCACGGCGGACAGAGCAAGAACCACAGCGTGAGGACGGAGGGCGTCAGCGAGGATTTTCATGTGTATGCCCTGGAATGGCTCCCGGATCGATTGATCTTCTTCGTGGACGGGGAAGAGCAGTATACTTATGATGCCCAAAAATTCGCTTCGGATCCTGCTTACCGCAGCTGGCCTTTTGACAAGCGGATGCATCTGCTTCTCAATCTGGCCTTCGGCGGGGATTGGGGAGGAGCCCGGGGAACGGATGATTCCTATTTCCCGGTGCAGTTTGAAATCGATTATGTGAGGGTCTACCAGAGCCCTGAAATTCTGGCGCTGACGGGACAGGAATGGCCCGGGACGGAGGAAGGAGAAACCCATGAGTGACGATCGTTTTGTTTTGTCAGGAAACAAATTCATTATAAAGGATTACGACAGGCAGCCGGCTTTTTCCAGCTTTCTGCCGGGACTGGCCGGAGTGAAGGGAATCCCCGTCTGGTCCTTCTATACCAACAGAGGACAGGCCATCAACAGCTTCGGCATTCATCATAAAGGGAACGCCATGATGGAATTCAATTCCGCTAACACGGCCTATGAGAACACGCCGGTCAGGGGGTTCCGAACCTTCGTGCGGCTGGAGGGGGAATTTTTTGAGCCCTTCGGCGGAGAAGAGCGGCCTGCGGAAAGGCGGATGGAGATCGAGAAAAATATGGTGACCATTCTGGAGGAAAACAGGGATCTGCGGTTTATGGTGCAGTACGCAGTCCTCCCCCGGGAAAATATCGGGGCTCTGGTGCGTCACGTGGAAATAGAGAATCTGGGGGAGGAACGGGAGATCGAGCTCCTGGACGGCATGCCCCAGATCATCGTGTACGGCATTTCCAACGGTCAGTACAAGGAAATGTCCAATCTGTACAAAAGCTGGGCGGATATCAAGAATCTGGATCATCTCGCCCCTGTGTATACCATGCGGGCATCCACGGACGACTCCGCAGAGGTGTCCCAGATCGAGGGCGGGTATTTCTACTGTACCGTCCTGGAGGGGAAGCTGCAGCCTATTTTTTATGATAAAAACGTGATCTTCGACTATGACACGGCCATGCTGCGGCCCGTGAATTTCCTGGAAAAAGGCTTAAGCGGCGTGCGGGAACAGGAGCAGTATTTTGTCAACAAGGTGCCCTGTGCCTTTGCGGGCATCGCCAGGAAGCTTGGAAAAGGGGAGAAGCTGTCCTTTACCTCTTATGCGGGCTTCGCTTCTTCCATAGAGCTGCTGAACCGGAAAACCGAGGATTTCTGCCGCAGTCATTATGCGGAGGAAAAGCTGGCCCAGGCCAGGGAACTGGCGGATGCCTTTACGAAGGACGTGTGGACCAAGACGGCGGATCCGCTGTTTGACCAGTACGTGGAGCAGTGCTACCTGGACAATTTCCTGCGGGGCGGCTATCCCTTTATTTTCGGCAAAGGGAAGGACAAGAAGGTGATCCATCTGTTCAGCCGCAAGCACGGGGATCCGGAGCGGGATTACAATTTCTTCTCCATTGCGGGGGAATATTATTCCCAGGGCAACGGCAATTATCGGGACGTGTGCCAGAATCGGCGCAATGACGTGTTCTTCCGGCCGGAGGTGGAGGATTTCAACATAAGGCAGTTTTATAATCTGGTGCAGATGGACGGCTACAATCCTCTGGAGATCCGGCCCAGCACTTTCGTGCTCCGGGAGGAATCCGGGGAGCAGGCCGCAAAGGTCCTGAAGGAATTCGTGCCCCAGGGTGCGGAGGTCCTGGATAAGGTGCTGGAAAAGCCCTTCACGCCGGGACAGATCACCACGGCCATCGCCGCTCGCGGCCTCGCTGTGGAAGGGGACGAGGAAGTCCTGGTGGAAAAGCTTCTGGAGCTGTCGGACCAGCGGCAGGAGGCGGGCTTCGGAGAAGGCTATTGGTGTGATCATTGGGACTACAACATGGATCTGGTCCAGAATTATCTGATGATCTATCCGGAGAAAAAAGAAGAGCTGTTGTTCGGCGGGGAAGACTATCGTTATTATAACAGCATCGGCATAGTGCGTCCCAGAAGGGACACCTATGTGCTGAACAAGGGAAAGGTCCGCCAGTACGGCTCCATGGAGCACTGTGAGGAAAAGCTGTCCCTTCCCGGGTTTGATGAAAAGGGCACCAACTGGCTGCAGGACGCTTCCGGCAGGGAAGTGGTCACTAACCTGTTTGGAAAAATGATGACCCTGGCCGTCAACAAGTTCGCCCTGTTGGATCCGGAAGGCTTGGGAATAGAGATGGAAGGCGGCAAGCCGGGCTGGAACGACGCCATGAACGGTTTGCCGGGCCTGTTCGGCAGCAGTATGCCGGAAACCATGGAATTAAAGCGGATGGTGGCCTTCCTGCTGGAAGCGGTGACGGAGCGGGCGGCTTCCGAAAAAGCTTCGGAAGCGGGAGAAGGCCTGCAGGAAGCTGCGTCCGATGAAGGGGTGAAGCTCTGTGAAGAATTGGCGGATTTCATGTTCGCTATAGACGATGCCCTGCGGGAAGCAGCTGACGGAGAGGCCTCTGGAACCGGAGACGCCCGAGCGGCATCTGACGGAGGAACCTTTGGGATCGGAGCCTCTCAGGCGGCAGCTTCCGGAAGTGCCGCATCTTTCCGGCTTTGGGACTGCATTGCGACCCTGCGGGAGGAATTCCGGGAAAAAACAAAGCTTTGCGTCAGCGGCAGGAAGGTGACCGTTTCCTATGAAGAGCTGCGGCGCATTTTGGAAACCTATGCCGGACGGCTGGAACTGGCGGAGCAAAGGGCCCTGGCCCTGGGGAACGGGATCATGCCCACCTACTTCACCTATGAGGCCGCCGAGTATGAGGTGGTGAAGAACGAGGACGGCACGGACCGCATCAGCCCCTATGGTCTGCCCAGCGTGAAAGTGACGGCTTTCCGTCAGGAGCCTTTGCCCCTCTTCCTGGAGGGCCCAGCCCGGATGCTGGCCGGGGTGGCGGAAGGAGAGAGGGCGGCAGCGGCGGAAATGTGCCGGAAGCTGAAGGAAACCGATATTTACGATAAAAAACTGAAGATGTACAAAACCTCCGTTTCCCTGGAAGGGTTGTCCATGGAGAACGGCAGACTCCTGGCCTTTACGCCGGGCTGGCTGGAAAGGGAGAGCGTATTCCTTCACATGGAATACAAATATTTTCTGGGAATGCTGAAGGCAGGGCTCTATGACCAGTTTTATGAGGCCATAGGCGACGCCCTGATTCCTTATCAGGATCCGGCGGTTTACAAGCGCAGCATCCTGGAGAATTCTTCCTTCCTGGCGTCCAGCGCCAATCCGGATCCGGCGGTGCATGGACAGGGCTTCGTTGGAAGGCTTTCCGGTTCCACGGTGGAGATGCTTTCCATGTGGCTGGGCATGTTCGTGGGCAAGGACGGGTTCGTGCTGCGGGAGGGCCAGCCGGCTCTGCATCTGTCTCCCGTGTTGGCGGGACGGATGTTCGACGAAGCGGGGGAGGTTTCCTTCCTGCTGTGCGGCTCCTGCCCCGTGACCTATCACAATCCCCGGAAGAAAAACACTTACGGCCCTGGCGGCGTGAAGATCGCCCGCATGGTCCTGCACCTAGAGGACGGGGACGTGGCGGTGGAGGGAGATCTTCTGGAGGGAGATCTGGCCCTGGCCGTCCGGGAAGGCAGGGCGAAGGCCCTGGAAGCCTGGCTGGAAGATGCCGGGGAGCAGGATGGAGCGAGCCTGACGGAAGCCTCTGAGAAGCGGAACGGGGAACAGGATGGAGCGAGCCTGACGGAAGCCTCTGAGAAGCGGAGTGGGGAGCGGGATGAAGCGAGCCTGACAGAAGCCTCTGAGAAGCGGAGCGGGACGAACCAGACTGATGTCCGGACGGCGTGCCGGAAGACCTCCGGGGAGAAGCGGTTCCCGGGCGGTAAGGCCATCTGTTATTCCGGTTACCGGAGGGGGCAGAGCCCCAGGACGGGGGTCTATCCCAGCAAGGAGGAGATTGCCCAGGATCTGAAGATCCTGGTGGAAAAGGGCTTCTCCCATATCAGAATGTATGATCCCAACGAGCACGCCCGCAGGGTGCTGCAGGTGATCGAGGAGGAAAAGCTTCCCCTGGACTGCATGATCGGCATCGATCCCATTGCGGAATACAACAATCCCGGCTGCGCCTGGGCCACCATGTATAGCGAAGAGCAACTCTTGGCCAACCGGAAGCGCAACGATGGGGAGTTGGACAAGCTGATCGAACTGGCCGGAGAATATCCGGATATCATCATCGCCGTTTCCGTGGGCAATGAGAATCGTCCTTCCTGGGGATCCGACCTGGTGGAGGAGGAACGGCTGGTGGGCTGGGCGAAGAAGCTCAAGGCCGGTGTGAGCCAGATGGTGACCTATAACGAGGGCGCTCCGGAGTGGCCAGGGATTCCCCGGCTGGCGGGGGAAGTGGACTTCATCAGCATCCACAGTTATCCCCTTTGGAACAGGGTGGGGCTGGAGGAAGCGATGGCCTTTCATCAAAGGGATTATGGAAAAGTAAAGGAACTTTATCCTGGAAAGCAAGTGATCTTCACGGAATGCGGCTGGGCCACCCAGTGCAACGATTCCATGGACCGCACTCAGGTCAGTGAAGAGAAACAGGCCCAATATATTGAGAAATTGACAAAATGGACTGCGGAAGAAGGGATCCCTCTGTTCCTCTTTGAGGCCTTCGACGAACCTTGGAAAGGCAGTGAAAAGGAGGACGAACCGGAGAAGCATTGGGGGTTGTTCCGGGAGGATCGCAGTCCCAAACTGGCGGTGAAGCATCTGGAGGAATAAATCCATGACGGAAAAGGCATATACATTTACGGACAAGAAGGGAACCTTCTTCATGAAAAAACCGGAGGGAAGCAGCTTCCTGTATTTTCCCATTGCGGGGGAATCCGGACTGAAAAGCTGCGTCACGCCTCTTCTGGGGGGCGACAGCAAGCTGGACCAGAACACCTTCCTGCTGCAGCCCGTCAGCGTGGAGGAACTGCACAATTTGAAGGGCACCCGGAATTTCTGGTGCGTGACGGGGGAAGGGGAAGTCTGGTCTCTGACGGGGGCGTCGGCGGAGAGCGAAGCCCTTCGGGGGACGGAGCTGGAGGAAGAGAGCGAATTGGAAGCCGGGTTCATGTGGCACCGGATGAAAAGATCTTCCGTAAAATACGGGCTTTCCTCCGAAGTGACTTCTTTTGTGCCGGAGGATCGTTGTCCTTTTGAAATGATGGAGGTCACCCTGCGCAATGACAGGGCGGAGGAAGTACAGGTCACTCCCATTGCGGCGGTGCCTCTGTATTGTCGTTCTGCGGACAATATCAGGGATCACCGGCACGTGACCAGTCTGCTGCACCGGATCGCCGTCCGCAGGGAAGGGATTGAGGTGACTCCTACCCTCACCTTTGATGAAAGAGGGCATAAAAAGAACAGGCTGACTTATTTCCTGTACGGTGTGGAAGGGGACGGAAGGGCACCGGTGTCCTTCTGTCCCACGGTGGAACGCTTTATCGGCGAAGGAGGGAGCCTGGCCAGGCCCCTGGCGGTGTACGAGGTGAATTGTGGCCGAAACCGGGGAGTGGAAGCTGAATCGGAGTGTGGCCAGAATTCAGGGGTGGAAGCGGTGCCAGAGTGCGGCCGGAATCCAGGAGCGGGAGCAGCGCCAGAGTGCGGCCGAGCCGCATCCCCCTGGGTGTCGGAAGGCGCCCAGGCGGCGGGCTGTGAGGCCATGGGCGCCCTGCGGTTCCGGGAGGTCGTCCTGGGGCCCGGGGAGAGCCGTACCTGGTGCGTCCTGTTCGGCATCGTTCCCAGGGAAGAAGCGGAGGAAAACCGGGTCAGGCTGCTGGAGACCTTCGGGAGCAGGGCAAAGACGGAAGAGGCCCTGGACAAGGTGCGGCAGGAATGGATCCAAAAGGTGAACGTGCACTATGAGACCAAGGATCCCGACTGGGACAATTATATGTATTGGGTGACCTTCCAGCCCATTTTGCGCCGGATGTACGGCTGCTCCTTCCTGCCCTATCATGATTACGGCAGGGGCGGGAGGGGCTGGAGGGACCTTTGGCAGGATTGCCTGGCCCTGCTGCTCATGGAGCCCGACGGAGTGCGGCAGAAGCTGGTGGATTATTACGGCGGGGTTCGTCTGGACGGCACCAACGCCACCATCATCGGGGAAAAGCAGGGAGATTTTCTGGCGGATCGGAACCACCTCGTCAGGGTCTGGATGGATCATGGTTTTTGGCCTTTTCAGACCACGGACATGTACATTCAGCAGACCGGGGATCTGGAGATCCTTCTGGAAGAAGCCCCTTATTTCAAGGACGGACAGATTTTCCGGGGGGAGAAAAAGGACGTGGCCTGGTGTGATGGCCAGGGTCTGAAGCAGCTGGACGAAGGCGGGAAAGTGGTCTACGGAAGCCTGCTGGAGCATATCTTGCTGCAGAATGTCACCGCTTTTTACGACGTGGGGACCCATAATCATATCCGTCTGCGGGGGGCCGACTGGAACGACGGCCTGGACATGGCCTCGGAAAACGGGGAAAGCGTGACCTTTACGGCGGCCTATGCCGGTAACCTGGAACAGATCGCAGCTTTGCTTCGCCTGCTGGATGAGCGGGTACAGAGCGGATCGATGAAGGGTCTTGAGCTCCACAGGGAGGTGCTTTGGCTCCTGCAGGATCACGGCGACGCCTATGATTCCGTTTCCCGCAAACAGGAGATTCTCCAGGAATATTACAGAAGCTGCAAGCATCTGATCAGCGGCGAAAAAGAAAAGGTTTCGCCTCGGGAACTGGCCGGGATTCTGGAAGGAATGGCGGCCTGGATCCGGAAGCACATTTCGGAAACGGAGTGGGTGACCGCACCGGAAGGCAGCTTTTTCAACGGTTATTATGACAATCATGGCAAACAGCTGGAAGGGTTTTTCCCCGGAGGAACCCGTATGACCCTGACGGGTCAGGTGTTCCCCATCATGTTCGGCACCGCCTCGGAGGAACAGGTGAAAGAGATCGTCCGGGCGGCGGACCGGCTCCTGTATCGGCCCGAGATAGGCGGTTATCGGCTGAACACGGATTTTCACGAGGTAAAAGAGGACATGGGCCGGGCCTTCGGCTTCGCTTACGGCCACAAGGAGAACGGGGCGGTCTTTTCCCACATGTCGGTGATGTACGCCAACGCCCTGTATCGCAGGGGCTTCATCCAGGAAGGTTTCCGGGTGCTGGATGCCCTGTACCGACAGTCCATGGATTTTGAGACGAGCCGGATCTATCCGGGGCTGCCGGAGTATTTCAGCGACACCGGAAGGGGGATGTACCCTTATCTGACGGGTTCCGCTAGCTGGCTGATGATGACGGTGGTGACTCTGATGTACGGCGTGGCGGGCCGGATGGGCGATCTGGTGTTGGAGCCCGCCCTTTTGCGGGAACAGCTGGACGAAGAAGGCAGGATCGCCCTCACCCTGCGTTTCGCCGACGTCCCTCTCCACATCCGTTACGAGGCCGGAGAGGAACGGGAAATCTACCGTGGGGCGAAGGAAGTATATCTGGACGGCAGGAAAATGGAAGGGAACTGGATTCCCAAGGAAGCGCTGTGCCTTTGCCGCAGCGAAGGCGGGGCGGATGCGGTTCACGAGATCTTGGTGAAACTCTAAATGTGAGGAGAGCACTTCCTGCCCGGCCCTTTGGCGGGTGAATCGGTACCCCCGCATAAAAAAGTGCTTGCCTATCCTTTTGTTTGGTGCTAAGATATTAAATATTTAAGGGTGAAAGGCAGGTAATTCCCATGAGTGAAAATTTAGTAAAGGAATCTGAGCGGGAAACGAAGCCCGCAGCGGAGAGCGCAGCAGCGGAAGGGGCGTTGGAGGCAGAGGAAAAGGTTTCCCGCAATTTTATAGAGCAGATCATCGACAAGGATTTGGCGGAGGGTGTGTACGACACGGTGCACACCCGTTTTCCGCCGGAGCCCAACGGATATCTGCACATCGGCCATGCCAAGAGTATTTTGTTAAATTACGGTCTGGCTCAGGAATACGGCGGCAAGTTCAACATGCGTTTTGACGACACCAATCCCACCAAGGAGAAGACGGAGTTCGTGGAGTCCATCAAGGCCGACATTCAGTGGCTGGGAGCGGACTGGGAGGACAGGCTGTTCTTCGCCTCCGATTATTTCGGGCAGATGTATGAGGCGGCGGTGAAGCTGATCAAGAAGGGCAAGGCCTATGTTTCCGACCTGAGCGCCGATCAGATCCGGGAGTACCGGGGGACCCTGACGGAGCCCGGCAGGGAAGACCCCTTCTGCGGCCGCAGCATAGAGGAAAATCTGCGGCTGTTTGAAGAGATGAAGGAAGGAAAATATGCGGACGGGGAGAAGGTGCTGCGGGCCCGCATCGACATGGCTTCCCCCAATATCAACATGAGGGATCCGGTGATCTATCGGGTGGCCCATATGACCCACCACAACACCGGGGACACCTGGTGCATCTACCCCATGTATGATTTCGCCCATCCCATTGAGGACGCCATCGAGGGGATCACGCATTCCATCTGTACGCTGGAGTTCGAGGATCACAGGCCGCTGTATGACTGGGTGGTGCGGGAACTGGAATACCCTCATCCGCCCAAGCAGATCGAGTTCGCCAAGATGTACCTGACCAACGTGGTCACCGGCAAACGATATATCAAGAAGATGGTGGAGGAGGGCATCGTGGACGGCTGGGACGATCCCAGGCTGGTGTCCATCGCCGCCCTGCGCAGGAGAGGCTTTACGCCGGAGTCCATCAAGAAATTCGTGGAGCTCTGCGGCGTCTCCAAGAGCAATTCCTCCGTGGACTATGCCATGCTGGAATACTGCATCCGGGAAGATCTGAAGGTGAAGCGGCCCCGCATGATGGCGGTGCTGGATCCCGTGAAGCTGATCATCGACAACTACCCCGAAGGGGAAGTGGAGTGGCTGGAAGCTCCCAACAACCTGGAAAACGAGGCCCTGGGTTCCAGGAAGGTGCCCTTCGGTCGGGAGCTGTATATTGAGAGAGAGGACTTCATGGAGGTGCCTCCCAAGAAATATTTCCGCCTGTTCCCGGGCAACGAGGTGCGCCTGATGAACGCCTATTTCGTGACCTGCGCCGGCTGCGTGAAGGATGAAAACGGGAACGTGACGGAGGTGCATTGCACCTATGACCCGGAGACCAAGAGCGGCAGCGGATTTAACGGCCGCAAGGTGAAGGGCACCATCCATTGGGTCAACGCTTCCACCGCCATCCAGGCGGAGGTTCGGCTGTATGAGAACATCATTGATGAAGAAAAAGGGGTTTATAACGAGGATGGCAGCTTGAATCTGAATCCCAATTCCCTGACGGTGATGTCCAACTGTCAGTTGGAGCCCGCTTTCGCAGGGGCCAAGGCCTATGACAGCTTCCAGTTCGTCAGACAGGGCTTCTTCTGCGTGGATGCCAAGGATTCCAGGCCGGACGCCCTGGTGTTCAACCGCATCGTGTCCCTGAAGAGCTCCTATACCCTGCCGAAGTGAGGGAAATCCCGCCAGGATGGCGGAAAGTTTACCGAGACAGCGGAAGAAAAGGGAGAGATCTCATGGACTGCTCCGGCGCTTCGGCCTGGAACGGGCAGAGGGGTATAGGACGCAGGAGGAAAGGTATAAGATATGTACGATATGACGTTTCAGCTCCAGACGGGCAGCGGAAAACGCCTGTATGAGCAGATTTACGAGCATATTAAGAAAGAGATCAAGGAGGGGAAGCTTCTCGCTGGAGAGAGGCTTCCCTCCACTCGTTCTCTGGCGGAATATCTCCAGGTGGCCAGATCCACCGTGGATACGGCTTATGAGCAGTTGGCCAGCGAGGGCTACATTGAGCCCCGGCCCCAGAGGGGATACTTCGTCTGCCGGGTGGAAGAATTGTTTCAGCTGGAGAGGGAGGGTGGCTCCGGGGGAAGCAGCCCTTATGGGAAAAGCGTAAGTATCGGGAAAGGCGGAGCTGCCGGGAAGGTCGGAAGCATTGAAAGAGCCGGAGGCACCGGGAGAGCTGGAGACGCTGGGAAAAGCGGAGCCACCGGGCAAGGCGCAGGCCTGGGGCGGAAGTTCCTCTGCGATTTTTCCCCAAACGCCATTGACATGAGCGCCTTCCCCTTCAATGTATGGATGAGGATTACCCGAAACGTGCTGAGCGGCGGGGATGGTGCGCTCTTCTCCCAGGGGGAGCCCCAGGGGGAGGAGGAGCTTCGGGTCACCATCAGCCGATACCTTCATTCTTCCAGAGGGGTGGAATGCCGCCCGGACCAGATCGTCGTGGGGGCGGGCAACGATTATTTGCTTCTGCTTCTGGAAAAAATCTTGGGGCGCCACGTGCACATCGCCATGGAAAACCCCACCTATAAGCGGGCCTACCGCATTTTCAACTCTTTCGCCTACCCTATTTCCGCAGTGGAGATGGATGAAAACGGGATGCTGGCTTCCGAGCTGGAAGAGAAGGAGGTATCCCTGGCCTACGTGATGCCCTCCCATCAGTTTCCCACGGGGACGGTGATGCCCATCGGCCGCAGGAACGAGCTGCTGCGCTGGGCGGATGGGAGCGAGGATCGTTACCTCATCGAGGATGACTATGACAGCGAGTTCCGCTATCGGGGGAAACCCATTCCTTCCCTTCAGGCCTCCGACCGGCACGGCAAGGTGATCTATATTGGAACCTTTTCCAAGGCCATCGCCCCGGCCATCCGTATCAGCTACATGGTGCTGCCGGACAGGCTCCTGGAACGTTATCGGGAGGAATGCTGGTTCTATTCTTCCACGGTGTCCAGGATCGACCAGCGCATTCTGAACGAATTCATCAAAGACGGGTATTTCGAGCGATATCTGAATAAAATGCGGAAAATTTACCGTACCAAGCATGAATTGATGCTGGAGGGATTGAAGCCCTTCCGAAAGGCTTTCCGCCTGTCCGGGGAAAATGCGGGTCTGCATCTGCTTTTGACTGCGAAGGGAGAGGTTTCGGAGGAAGAATTGCTCGAAAAGGCCGCCGCCGCAGGAGTCCGGGTCTATGGTTTGTCGGACAGTTATATCGGGCGGACGGGGGAGGGTCGAGACGAAGAAAAAGCTAATTCTGCGGGGAAAAAGGCCGATTCTGCGGAAAAAAGGGCCGACTCTGCGGGAAAAAAAGCCACCATCCTTCTGGGATATGGGGGCTTGGAGAGCGGGCAGATTCAAGAAGGTCTGCAAATATTAAAGAGGACATGGTTATAAGGGGCGGCCGAAGGGTCATGGGAATGAATTTTGGCAGCCCCTTACAAGAATACATTCTGTAGATCTATTCGTTTACAGGAATTGCAATGGTATCGTCTTCATCGTCATCGCTGAAGAATTCCTCCACGGATTCGGAGGCTTCCTGGGCAGCATCGTTGGCCGCTTCCTGAACCTCCTGAGCCGCTTCGTTCACGGCTTCTTCGGCCGCCTGAGCCGCTTCGTTCACGGCTTCTTCGGCTGCCTGAGCCGCTTCGCTCACGGCTTCCCCGGCTGTCTGGGCAGCGTCGGCAGCAGCTTCTTCAGCCGCCTGAACCGTTTCTTCCACGGCCTCTTTGGCTGTCTGAGCCGCCTCTTCTGTCGCTTGAACGGCCTTTTCGGCGGTTTCCTTCGCAGCTTCCTTGGCTTCTTCCCCGTGCTCACTGCCGGTCAGGGATACATAATTGCGGATGGTTTCCCCTTCTTCTTCCAGTTCATCCCCGAAGTCATCGTAATCATCCTCATCCTCGTTCTCATCGGCGGGAGAGGAATCCTTTTTGCGAAGGACGTATACGGTGGCGGCGGCTGCTGCGCTGACGGCGGCGGTGAAGAGTAAGAATTTACCAAATTTCTTAGCCATTGTAGTGCTCCTTTCAAATTTCTAATGTTTACTTAGGCGTTTGCGAAACGCCAGAAGCCGCAAAAATACGGCATTCTTTACTACTAAAAAATAAATAACTCCTCA
>CANQPH010000025.1 GCA_947625675.1 uncultured Acetatifactor sp. | reverse complement strand
AGCTATGCAAGCTGCGGGACGAGGGGTTGCTGGGGTTTCATAAGAGCGAATTTACTTTATATGAAGTATAAGAACCGTGTGCCACAATGTGTGGCGACAGAAAGGATTAACAAAATTTGCATGGGAATGATTTTTCTTCTTATTTGCGTTGAGATGCAAAGTTAAGTTCAAGCTGACGTATTTGCCAGCCAGATGTTAAGGTTGCAAGCCCTTTGATAGAAATAAATTATGCAAACACGGGTCCAAGAGAGTGAACGCCGTGAGATTGCCAGCAGGGCAGCATCTTCGGGTGCTGCCCTTTCTTTGCTGTGCCAGTTTTTATATACTGTTTCCTGACGTCGGGATAGCGGAAAGGAGCCGACAGGAGGAAAGCGCCATGGAAAAGCATTCCCTTCTCACACTCAGGGAACGGATCGAGATCGAAAAAGCGCTCCGGGACAGAGCAATTCCGATCACTTTTCCCGTCATTCTTACAGACAGAGGCAGCGAGTTTACTGACCCAATGTCTATTTACAATTCAGCCTCTGGCAGGAGAAGCCAACCCAAAGAGGAACTGATTTGACAATAAAAAGAGAAAATTAGAATTTATATTTGACAACAAAAAAATATTTTTTGAAACAAAGAATAAATATTGACAAAAGATGGAATACTGTGTTACAATCAATACGAATGGAGGGACCCGTATGCTTTGCCAGTTTTCTTTTAAAAATTATAGCTCCTATCGTGACGAAACGACTTTTGACTTTCAGGCGGCGTCAATTCCTGAATTTAGTGACAGCGTACTCCGGCAGGAAGGGTGCAGCGATCTTTTGCCGGTTGGTGTACTGTATGGTCCGAACGGTGGAGGTAAAACGAATTTGCTGCGGGCGCTTTCCTGCCTGATTTCTCTTGTCGTGCGGCCGATTCATGAGTTGGAAAAGAATCGCAATCCGTTGATTGTTCAGCAATCAGCGGATTGCACCCCATTTCTTTTTGACGAGACGTCTTCCCATGAACCTACAGAATTCCGCATTTATTTTCGGGAAAAGGGTAATGAATACCAATACTATCTGTCGATTTTTGAGGGTGAGATTATAGCGGAAAGTCTTAGTCGTAGAAAAATCGGGGCGAAAAAGCCGGCGCGACTGTTCGATCGTGATGAGAATGGAGTCGTGCTGGGACCAAGTCTCAGAGCAAAGGGACTCAATAAAAGCGTTAACGCCAAAATGCCGTATCTCTCCTTTCTTGCCATCAATTATGATCTGGATTATATCCGGGATGCGCAAGACTGGTTTGAAGCCTGTATTATTCTCAATTATGCTAATCCGGTCGCGGAGAGTCAAATTATTCTATCAATGGATGATGCGTTCGAGAAAAACTTTATCCGCCTCCTCAATGATATGGACATTGATATTTCTGGCTATCGATTTGATGACAGCGATAAGAATATCTATTTGCAGAGAGTCTTAAATGACCGTTCTTATGAACTCCCATTTTCTAAAGAATCGGCAGGAACGCAAAAACTCTTTGCCGCGCTTCCAGTTGTTTTGATTGCGCTCCGCGAAGGAAGGCTGCTAGTAATTGATGAACTGGATGCCAAGCTGCATCCGAAACTTCTCCGGCATGTCATTTCGTTGTTTAAGAATCCTGAAATCAACAAGCATGGTGCGCAGCTTCTCTTTACCTCACAGGACATTTCCACGATGAAAAACACTGTGTTTCGGCGGGATGAGATTTGGTTTGCGGCGCTTGGAGACGATCATGCGAGCGAAATCTACTCGCTCTACGATATAAGGCGTGAGGATGATGAAAGGGTCAATAGTACGGCTGCCTTCGATAAGCAGTATTTAGAGGGCCGCTATGGAGCAGACCCATACTTGCAGAATATGCTGGATGTGGAGGCGTGGAAATGAGCTTGAAGCCTCCCAAAAAGAGCGACATGGCCAAGTCTTGGATGGGAAAACGAGTTGAAAAGAAAAAGCAGATTCAGCCGGAGTACCATTTGATTGTGACGGAAGGAACGAATACAGAACCTGCGTATTTTGGAGCGATCCGGAATAAGATCAATCTGCATTTTCATGACAGGATTGCACTGGATGTACACGGAGAGGGGGACAATACAGTTAACCTGTTTGAAAGAGCCAAAGCCCGCGCCTCAAGAAGTGCTGTCATCTACCGGCACGTCTGGGTCGTATATGATACGGATGATTTTCCGGAGGATCATGTTGATCGGGTGGTTGACCTGTGCCAACAAGCAAGTACAGAAGAAACGGAGTATCATGCAATCTGGTCAAACCAATGTATCGAGTTGTGGTTTTTACTCCATTTCAGCTTCATGCACTCCGATCTGCGCAGGAGCGAATATTGGCCCAAGCTTACTGAACTTCTTACGGGCCTTGGCGCAGGAGAATATCGGAAAAATCGGGGAGATATGTTTGCTCTTTTGCAGCCCTATATGGGAGAAGCAATTCGCAATGCAAAAGCATTGGCAGAATATAATACAGGAAGAAGACCGTCTCAATCTGCGCCGGGAACCACAGTTTATCAACTGATTGAAAAATTGTTGCCATACTTGCATTGATGCGCGGGAAGTGTTTTCGCTATAATACTGCTGATCCAATTATACAGGGTCTGTCTGCATTTTGGGTAGCCTAAAACTGTGATTGTTTTCGTTATGGAATCTGTTTCCATGTAGACTTCAAGCGCCTTGGAATACTGTTCTTCTGAATACATCGGGCAATTCTTTCCGGCGGCATCCTGTCCAACTTTTTGTCCGCACCTCCTCATTCCTTTCTAATAGTAATTTCCACTTTGCAATCCAAATTTCTGCTGTATCGTTCCTTTGCAAGACTTACTTCCGGTTTCTCTCTATTGCAAAGTGGAACGTCGATTTGCAATTCAGCCCTTCTGATCTGCCTCCAAAGATCTCTGCATAATCGGTCGAAAAGTGAAGTTTTTGCATTTGAGTGCAAATACTTGTTTTTTTCTTCTGTTGGCGTTCAGCCGGAGCAGATCGTTGAGATGAACTTTGAATCCAATGATTTTCGGAAAATGAATTCTGACGCCGTCTACGCCTATGTAAAACAACAAGTCGTGCTTGGAAAGCGCGTGTATCTATTCTTTGATGAGATCCAGAGGATTGGCGCCTGGGAGGACGCCATCAACGCCCTGCGTGTGGATTTGGACTGTGATATCTATGTGACCGGTTCCAACGCCTACCTGCTTTCCTCGGAGTAATCCACCTATCTTTCCGGCAGATGCGTGGAGATCAAAATGCTGCCCCTTTCTTCAGCGAGTTTCTTTATTTTTATGATTTTGGAGTGAAGGAAACCAAGAGCGCTCTTGGCGGCGTTCATAAGCGGGTGGTTGATAAAAATGGCGAACAATATGAACTGCGGAAGGCCTTCTTGAGGATGGCAAACGGAAAAGCGCCCCCAGCGCCCATACGGTTCAGGCGTATGTTGACGCGCTGCTTGAAAGCTACTTCTTCTATGAGATCAAGCAGTTCGATATCAAAGGAAAAGAGTATCTCCGCACACTCGGCAAGTACTATATTGTGGACATCGCTCTGAGGAATTATCTGCTGGGGTTCCGGAATCGTGACAGCGGTCATGCCATCGAAAATGTCGTCTATTTTGAACTGCTCCGCAGAGGATACGACGTCGCGATCGGAAAGATCGACAACATGGAGGTGGACTTCGTCGCGACTACCGCCGACGAGCGGGAATATATCCAGGTGACGGAATCTATGAACAGCGAGGAGACCCGAAAACGGGAATTAGCCCCCCTGCAAAAAATACGGGACAACTATGAAAAAATTGTGCTGGCCCTTGAACCCGGGCTGGATCGCTCATACGAAGGGATCAAGTCGGAAAACCTGATGGAATGGCTGCTGGCAGACTGAAGCTTCGTCCTGTTAGTTGCTTTATTCCTGACCTTACAGTGAGAACCAAATTTGATACAACAAAACCCGAAACCTTCTCTCAAATGTCGAGAGTATGGTTTCGGGCGTTTTTTCATGAAAGTTATCATTCTATGACTTGACTTTTGAGGAAATCAGAGTGATTAATAGACGGATGTGCAGATTGGCTTTCGGGCAAAAATGAGAATATTTTCGTAGAGTACTTTACTCTACGAATCCGACATAAATTGACATTTATATTATATACATTGCCGCGCCGTCTGTCAAGATGTCGCTCGGGAGGAGGTGAGAAACATGCAAAAACAGGGGATTAAAATTTACCTGAGAAAAGACGGGCCACGGGAAGGACGATTGATCAAGGAGCGAATTCCCGGAAAACCATACTGCGGATACGAATTTGGCAAGACCTGCGAGGAAGCAGAACGGAAACTGGGTGCTGCATCCTCCAAAAATACTGGCTTCGTTCACGGTAGTGATGGTTCTTTTGCCGTACTCGCTAACGAATGGCTTCTTTTGAAAGCCCCTCAGCTTAAGGCGCCAAGTATCGCAAAGTACACGAACTTGCTTAATTTATACCTGTTACCAATTTATGGAGACAAGCAGATTTCCAGCATCTCGCGCTCTGATGTAACGCAGTGGAGCCGCGAGCTTTTGACAAGTGGAGGCGCAAAAGCGGAAGGTTTAGCCCCAAAAACGGTCAATAGCATTCTGTCATTGATGAGAAGTATTTTGGAGTTTGCATCAAGGGAGAAGGGCATCTCGACCGCAGATACCAAGAACATCTCTGTAAAGCAGCCTCAAAAGCCTATGCGAATTTTGAGCAGAGCGGAACAGCAAAGGTTGAGCAGATATTTACGCACACATCTGACCCCGTGTAACATGGGAATCCTGCTCTGTCTCTATACTGGTTTACGGATTGGTGAAATCTGCGCTTTAACATGGGCAGATATCCTTATCGAAGAGCAATGCCTGTATATCCATCAGACCATGCAAAGAATTCAAGTGAAAGGTAGTCCGGAGAAAAAAACCACAGTGGTAATTCTCTCGCCGAAGAGTGAATGCTCTGTTCGCAGGATTCCTGTTCCAGACGAGATTGGTCAATTGCTCCGGATGCTTCAGAAGCAGGATGATGCTTATTTGCTTACCGGAATGGCTCATAGCTATATGGAACCCCGCAATTTGGAAAACCGATTCAAATCTGTAACCATGAAATGCGATATCAGTGATGTTAATTTTCATGCTCTCCGCCACACATTCGCCACCAGATGTGTCGAACTGGGTTTCGATGTCAAGAGCCTAAGTGAGATTCTTGGACACGCAAGTGTCAATATCACTATGAACAGATATGTGCATCCATCTATGGAGCTCAAGCAGAAGAACATGAACCTACTCTCCGAACTCCTGACAACAAAATAAGCCGTCAAAAGCCGCCACAACCCCGTCGAATTAAGGGTTGTGGCGGTCTTTTCTTAGAGTAAAGTACTCTACGAAAAAACTGAATACAAAAGGCTTTGACTAACATTATGTCCGATTTGGGTAAAAAGCAAGCGTCATACGTACTGAATCCTCCTTCTAATATGGTCATGGAAAACACTCCCTGATGCTGTCTTTATCATAGAGAAAGATTACAATTACAGGACACAGTTACAATTGAATAGGATCTTGTATAAATCGAAAACAAACAAGGGAAGGGAGTATTTTTTGCAGCTAATGAACGAACCAAATATAAGCAATTTTGGCCGTTTGTAAAAGAAGATAAAGACAAGCTTATTGAGAAGTTCATGGCTGAGTTACCAGCACGAAGAGGAAAAGTCAGTGCTTCGCAGGAAGAAGTAGCTTCTGCCATAGGTATATCCAGACAGACCTACAGCGCTTATGAGATTCATTCTAGACCAATCCCTTGGAGCACCTTCTTAGCACTACTCTTTTACTTTGACTATAATCCAAGCACTTATTACACCATTCGACAGCTAGGCTTATTCCCGAACGAGCTTGACCAGTGCCGTGCATCTGGAAGCGCTGGTTAAGCGAGATGGTGTGGTTACTTCAAATAGCCACTTATTATAAAGTAGTAGTCGTTTGGGGGGAGGATATCAATGGATAACGAAAAGTTTGAGCTTATGCTCGATGAAGCGCAGGCCAATGCAGCTTTAGAAAAGGGAATGCTGTATGCTGATGCTTTCGTTAATAAAAACTATTTAATCAATCTGGATCGCTATCCGTTGGTTGACCTGGAGCCTATTGAAAAATCGGATGAGTATCTTCGTTTGTACAAGATTGAACGCATTGTCTACGATGTAGACGAAAACGCTAATGACAAGCTAATCAGTGTTTACAGCGCGTTTTACAATATCCAAGCGGCAGGGCTGCTCATTATTCAAAGCATGCGCAATGAGTTGGGTTTTTACTTGGGAATCCGTTCTGTCGATAATGCCTCCACAGCGGAAGCAATACTCGAAAAGAGTTTTAAGGGAAACTTTGCCGGTAGTCAAATATGTTCTGTGTCACAGGAAAAGTTACAAAAAGTTTTGGGGGTCATCAACCAAAGCGGAAGATTCGGAAATCGCCAAAATGTGGCTTCTGTATCAATCATCCCTTCTACCCGAGATGAAGATAAGGAACGTTTTGTTCAAGGCATCGAAAAGTTTATTGACACAATGAAGGGTTCAGAATATACGGCGGTATTCATTGCGGAACCTTTGGACAAAGAAATTCTGGAACAGCGCAAACGAGGCTTACAGAAGATCTATTCTGGGCTTTCCCCCTTTGTGTCTACGCAACTTTCATACGGAGAAAACTATAGCAAGGCAGTGTCCAAGGGCATGAGCGAAAACTTCTCAAAAACGCTCAATGACAGTCTGACAGACACGACCAGCCAATTCAAAAGCCGTTCGAGTTCACGCAACCGCGGACATTCTTATGGCTTTTTGGGTATTGGATTCAACAGCGGTACATCTACCGGATACAGTTCTGGCAGTTCGTGGGCCAGCGCGGTGACACGCGGCACCTCTGAAACAACAGGAAAATCAACTACAGAGTCCGACACCGATACCACTGGAGACAGCCGAACGATCACTGTCACAAGTGAAAACAAATCGGTGAAATATATCCTTGAAAAAATCGATCAGCACCTTGCCCGCATTAAGAATTGTGAAGCCTTTGGCCTTTGGGATGTTGCCTGTTACTTTGTGTCAGAGAACGTTCAGACTTCTGTAGTTGCGGCAAGTACTTACAAGGCTTTGATGGCTGGTTTTGATTCTGGTGTTGAAAATTCCTATGTAAATGTTTGGAAGCAGGACAACACGGAAAATACGTCTGCCCTCTTGGAGTACCTTCGCTATTGCGTCCACCCAAGGTTCCTTGTACCTGGGGATAATCAGCTGTTTGAGATCGAAAATCAAACAGTCAATCCCTGCAGTCTCATCAGCGGGAATGAAATGCCGTACATCATGGGCCTGCCCCGCCATTCCGTTCCGGGAGTGACCGTTCTTAACATGGCGGAATTTGGGCGAAATGTACGTTTCTCCAGCGGCACATCCCGCGGAAGAAAAGTCGAGCTTGGGCATGTCTATCATATGGGCGAAAAGGAAGTTGCCCGCGTTCAATTGGACCTTGAGAGCTTTCGCTCGCACTGCTTTATTACGGGCTCAACCGGCTCCGGTAAATCCAATACGACATACCGGATCTTGGACGAGATGATCAAACACAACATCCCGTTCCTGGTTGTGGAACCTGCAAAGGGTGAATATAAGCGCTATTACGGCAAGCTGCCCGGAATCCATGTGTACTGCACCAACCCTCGTTTCTATTCGATGCTTCACGTTAATCCCTTCCGCTTTAATCAAGGGATCCATGTCTTGGAGCATTTGGATCGCCTGATTGAAATATTTAATGCTTGCTGGCCGCTTTATGCCGCTATGCCCGCAATTTTAAAGGAATCCTTTGAGCGGGCTTATGTGAAATGCGGTTGGGATTTGGAAAACTCAATCTATATTCCAAATGGGCACAGTAAGTTCCCGACCTTTAATGATGTTCTGGAAGCGCTACCGGAAATCATAAACTCTTCCTCTTATTCATCCGACTCAAAGGGAGATTATACCGGTGCGCTGGTGACCCGGGTGAAATCGCTCACCAACGGTATCTCCGGGCAGGTTTTGTGTAGCGTGAATGACATTGATGAAGAGTATCTGTTTGACCAGAACGCAATTGTTGATTTGAGCCGTGTGTCTTCCCTGGAGACCAAGAGCCTGTTAATGGGCGTGCTGATTCTCAAGCTGAACGAGTACCGGATGTGTACCAGTGAAGAGAATCAACCGCTTCGCCATGTGACGGTTATGGAAGAGGCGCACAACATTTTGAAGCGCAGCCCGTCCGGCGGCAGTGAGGGCGCCAGCGTTCAGGCTAAGTCTGTCGAAATGATCAGTTCTGCAATCGCGGAAATGCGTACATACGGCGAAGGCTTTATTATTGTTGACCAGTCTCCAACGGCAGTTGATGTGTCCGCGGTAAAGAATACAAACACCAAGATCATCATGCGCCTGCCCGACTATGAAGACTGTAAAATTGCGGGTCTTTCAATGGGGCTGAACGACAGCCAGATTAGAGAGATATCCCGCTTCCCGATGGGCGTTGCGGTGGTCTACCAAAACAACTGGGTTGAAGCGGTTCTGACTCAAATTGATAAGAGCGAAGAACAGTACCATCAAAGCGACCTTATAACGGATGAGTATGCAATGTCCGTTATCAAAGGGCAGCTTGCTGTTGAGCTTGTGTTCCAGTACGAGACAGGGCTGGCAGCCGACGAAGGCTTCCAGCTGGATGATTTGCTCGAGATCATCAATAATGCCGATATAAATTCTTCCAAAAAGCAGGAGCTTGTTCAAATCATGGTCGATTGGTGCTCCTGCTTTGAGCGCGAAGCCCCCTTAAACGGCAGATTTGCCGCCAAGCTGTCAGAATTTATAAGCTGCAACGGACTTTTTGAAGCCCTTCCCCTCCATTTCACCGGGGACTACAAGAAGGGACCCAAAATAACACGCGACTGTATAAGCAAGAAAGATATGCGCGCAATCAAAGATTGGTACACCAAAGTATATGACCATCTGGATAGCTATGTTCTGCTGACGGATACCAACATTAAAAGCCGTGTGTTGAGATATCTACTTCTTAATAAACGTGTTGAGAAGCTCCATTACAACAAATATCAGTTGATTTACGAAGGACTCTATGGGAAAGCGAAGGGAAACGCATGAATCAGATTGTAGTCTTTTATAACCCGTTTTTGCCTGAATTAAAGATTTCTGTGAATGGTAAAAAGCTCTCTCCCTATAGCGCTTTGATGAGCTACCAGCATCAAAGACTTAAAAAGTGGGCTGACAGCCTGTTTGCGGAGCTATATCGGGAAGTCAACTCGGATTATGAAATGATTTGCGTTTCCAATGATTTTGTATGCGGGTGGTTGGGGGAACTGGCGCAGCGAAATTCCCATTGTCTGGCTTTTTCTAGCCGGCAGCTGCCGTTAAACGCAAGTGTTTATGAACGGCTCGAAAAACTGGCGCTTCTTGGCTGCGAAGAAGAGTCAGACAGTATTGTCATTCCGGTGGTAAACGCAAGCGGCGACAAAACCATGACGGATGCGGTTTATGAGATATTGGAGGAACAAGGCATCTTTGAGGACATTTCCGAAAACGGTATCCTGTGGTCCGATTGCCCCCTGACTGCCATCGAATTTAAAACCTGCCGTGTCCATGATGAACTGCCCTATGATGTTCCGTTCGTTATAGCGCTGTGCGGCCATGAAGACGACGCTATCCGCACAGAGACAGACGCTGTGATTTACGCGCTTGTGATGGGAACGGAAACGCGATATATCAAACGGCAGGGCAGAAAAGTATTTTTCAGCGTTGATCCTGACGATATAGGCGAGATGCTCCTTGACATTCTCGCGGAAGAAGCGCTTTGCCCGCTGGTATCGCGGTTGAGCTACAATTTCTCCTCTGAGGCAATGGCGCTGCTGACCGAGGCTGAAAAAGAAGAACTGGCACTGGTCTGCCAGGCGTCGCCGGTCTGCCAGGTCAGCATTCCGCCCGTTTGCGATATGGGGCGGACCGTGAGATTACAGCCCCGGCTTTTTCCTTCCGACAGTGAGGCGGCGTTGAGCATTATTTCGGATCAGCCTTCTGTTCTGGATGCGACAGACGGCGCTTTGCATCCGATGTCCCTCGGTACTGCGGAGATCTCCGTGTTTTTGGGGGATGACCCGTACCCCGTGGCGGTCGGTCTGGTCGAGGTCTGTCAGCGCAGCTTGATCACTGGCATTACCCTGTTCCCTTCATCGCTGTGTCTGCCGGTGGGCGGCAGCAATCGACTGGAGGTAACAATCACCCCACCTGATGCTGAAAACCGGGAGGAGCTCCGATGGGAGAGCAGCGATCCTTCGGTTGCGGAAGTGGATTCTTCCACCGGGATGATCGCCGCCAATTCGTGCGGCCGCTGCACTGTCACTGCTCATACACAGGAAGTATCCGCGCAAATCTCACTTGAGGTCCAGCCGGAAATTGAAGAGATCCTCTGCCCGTGCAGTTTTATTGAGGTCGGGGCAGGGGAACAAAAAGAGTGGCGCTACAAGGTCGTGCCGGAGAATGCTTATGGGGCGGACACATTGCGGGTGCTGAGCTCAGACAGGAATGTCGCGGAGTATCGCGGCGGATACATTCTGGGCAAGAGCGTCGGCGAGTGCAGGATATATGTTAAGAACCAAAGCGGCAGCATCAGTCGAGAATTGCGCGTGACCGTGCGGAAGAGCAAAAAATTTTGGTGATGAACGACTTGGGGGTGAGTTGCATGCCAAGCGTATATTACAACAAACTGGGCGCAGACAAGCGCAATTATGATGCGGCCCTCCAATGCATTCAAAGGCGGAGCAAAAGCTTCCCGGTCTCGGGCTCCGTTCAGGTCAATGAGCTTATGTCACAGGTACTCGACGACCATCCGGAGCTATTTTATGTGGGCCAGGAGTATCGCATCGCCTCGAGCTTAATGAGGCGGGAAGTGTTGCCTGTGTACCTCTACACGCCTTCTGAAGCAGCCAAAATACGCGCGCAGTTGGAAGAGACGACGCAAGCGCTGATTGCGGAATTGATCAACGATCACCAGTCAGATTACGACAAGGTCCGTTCCTTCCATGACTATTTAAAGAACAATTTGGAATATGATACCGTAGCGGCAAACAGCCGCCGGCCCAATGAACGTGGCATTACCGAAGCACACAATATCATCGGTGCGCTGTTGAAGCACAAATGCGTCTGTGAAGGGTTCGCGAAAGCGCTGAAATTTCTTTGCGACAAAATCGGACTTGAGTGTTGGGTTGTGAGCGGTACGGGCAGCAGCGCTCTTGAAAAGGGACCCCATGCGTGGAACATTGTGAGAATCAATGGATATTACCATCATGTCGATGTTACTTGGGACAACCAATATGCGGATTCGTCTGAGGTCCCCAACTATGGCTATTTGAATTTAAGCGATGAAGAAATCTCCAAAGACCATACATGGAACAGAAAGAACTACCCCGAATGTCCTTCTTCTCCTTACAACTATTTCAGAGTCAATAATGCCCTGCTTGACAGCAAAGCGCAGTTGGAAAGCCTCCTGTATAACAGCTTTGAGATGGAAGAGGAATTCATTATGTTTCGTGTCATACGGGGAAGCTCTTTGGAACGCGAAATAAATGGCTGCCTGCAGGACAGCATCCAGCGGGCGGAGGGGCGCTGCAGGCATATATCTGTTCCCACATATCAATATGGCGGCATCCAGGAGCAGCTTACCTTCTATGTAAAACCGGATTACGAATACCGTTAAAACTGTTAAGCAAGAGAGATGGCCTATGAAACGACTTGAACAATTCCCGGTGGAACCGCTTGAACAAACCGGCGGCGAAACAACGATCGACACCCAAATCGAAGTTGATCTGATCTGCGGGGGCGTGGGCTTTGACGATGGTCCGGCAGACGACGGACAATGGCTGAAGGAACTTCGCAACAAGCAGAAGCTATCGATAGAAAAAAGTAAGGGGGTATAGGGGATGTCAGAGCTCGGAGGAGGCAGTTCCGAAGTCGGTGAAAGCACAGAAGTGAACGAAGCGCCATCTGCGGAAACCGGCGGCGAATCTTCTGAAGCGACGCAGGAAGCAGCTATTGAAGAAGCAAATGAATCGGGCGGCTTTGACGATTCTGACAATACCGAAGCCACTATTGATAATGACGATGGTTACGAAGAGATGGAAACAGACGGGGAAGGGAATGACAGCCAGGAGGTAGGGTTCGATGACGAAGAGGACGTTGACGCGATAGATGCCAACCCAGAGACTGCCGAACCGGAGGATGAGGATGATCTGCCGCCCTCCGATGAGAACAGCGTTGGGTTTGACGATTCTGATTTTGATGATTCCGATTCGGCGGACGATTTTGAAGACAACACAGAAGAACCCTCTGACATGGATACGTCCGGCGAAGAAGTTGATGATACGCAGGAGGCCGTAGATGAAAGCGAAACCTCCGCACCGGATGACCTCCCGGAAGGCGACAATGATGTGGAGGAAGACGATTCCGCAGAAGATTTAGATGAACAGCCCGATGAAGACACAGGCGAATTGGGAGACTATACCGACACAGATACGCCTGAGTCCGAACCCAATGACAGCGATGTAGATGACGCCGCTGATGCCGGTGATGCCGAAGACCTGGACGGCGAGACGGAGGACGTCGACGCTACCAACGATGCGCAGGATGCCACAGACGAAAGTGAAGCCCCCGTGCCGGATGACCTTCCGGAAGACGACAATGATGTGGAGGAAGACGACTCCGCGGAAGATTTAGATGAACAGCCCGATGAAGACACAGGCGAATTGGAGGACTATACCGATACAGATACGCCTGAGTCCGAACCCAATGACGTTGATATAGATGACGCAGCTGATGCCGGTGATGACACCATTGCCGAAGACCTGGACGGCGAGGCAGAGGATGTCGATGCTACCGACGATGCGCAGGATGCCACAGATGAAAGCGAAACCTCCGCGCCGGATGACCTCCCGGAAGACGACAATGATGTGGAGGAAGACGATTTCGCGGAAGATTTAGATGAACAGCCTGATGAAGACACAGGCGAATTGGAGGACTATACCGACACAGATGCGCCTGAGTCTGAACCCAACGACGGTGATGTAGATGACGCCGCTGATGCCGGTGATGACACCATTGCTGAAGACCTGGACGGCGAGGCAGAGGATGTCGACGCTACCGACGATGCGCAGGATGCCGATGATTCCGACGAGACCGCAGAGGAGGAGCCCGAGGCGGATTCTGATGGCCGCGATGCTAATGATGATTCCGATAACGGTGATGATAGCCCCACTGAAGAGTCGGACGGCGAGGCGAAGGACGTCAATGCCACCGATGAAAACCCCGATGCAGATGATAATCCCGACGATGATGATTCCGGTGAGCGTGAACAGTATCCCGAGGATGAAACCAATCCTGATGACGAAACCGAGCGAGATGAAGGCAAGGAAAACGATGAGAAAGATAAGGATGATGTAGAAGAAGCAAAGGGGGAGGCGGACAAAAACATCCAAGAGGAAACCGATCCGGTCGAGGACGAGGACCACAAGGTGACCGAGGAACAGCCGGAGACCGAAGCGGAAGATGTTGAGCATGACGACGATGGCGATACTGTGCTTTCGGAGCAGCCGGCGGAAGAAACTGCCGATGCCGAAGGGACACAGCAGGATATAGACGAGTCCAATCCCGAGGACGACGTATACGATCAGCAGGACGATCAGGAGGAATATCGTGACGAGGGTGAGGCCGAAAAATATGAAGAGGAGAAAACCACAACAGAAAACACGGAGTCGGTGACCCGGGAATCCTCTGCCGATAAAGCCTCTTTGGAAAAGGACGCTGAGGCTGACGAGGCTTTCAAGACTGCTGAAAGCCCGGAAAATCCGGATAATGACGATGAATATCGCTCTGCCCTCAACAACATGTCGGAGTACATGAATGCGCATAACTATGGTCTTGATGATTATGCAGAGTATTCGCAGGATCCTGAATGGCAGAAACTCAACGCGGACCTGCAGCGTACCACGGGAAGAGAGGCCTCGCCTGAAACGCCGGATACAGCGGAACTCACCCCGGAGAGCGGCAAAGACGTATCTGTGTCGGAACTTCCTGACAACTGTGTCATCGTAAATGCGTCTGACATTGACATGACCTATGCCCGGGGAATGGACAGCGATCAGTTCTGGGACCACCGCGGCAGCACGAAAGAAGATTACATGCGTATTGCCGAGAAGCTCCCAGAGGTGCAGCGGGCTCTGGACAGCGGGAAAACCCTTGACGAGATCAAGCAGGACGATGCGTTGCGGGACACCGTAAATGCCTACTACAATCCTGACAACATGATCAAGGTCGAACAGAAGCCGGATGGAAGCTACTCCTACAATGACAATGGGCGTCATCGGATCGCGGCCGCACAGGAATACGGCTATCAGATCCCTGTTGAAGTGACCAACATGCCGGAAAACGGCAATGCAGTTAATGAAGGCAACAAGGATGTAAAACCTGACAGCGAAAGTCGGCCTGATACACAATCGCCCGAGCAACCTCAACCGGAAGATTCCGAGAAAAAAGCTGAAGTAAGCGAAGCGATTCGTGAAAGCCTGGAGCCGTTCGAGCAAAGCAATTGGGACAAGCTTTCCCAGGTGGAAAAAGAGCAGGCTGCAGAAAAGCTGCGCGATCGTATCGCTGAAGACCTACAGCTTGAGAACAAACCCAATGTTGCATACTACAACAAAGAGGATCAAGGCGATTATGGCGGATATGCGGCCAGCACCAATACCATATACATAAACCGGTTCAATATGGGTAACGCTGCTGAGACGGCCGATACCATTGCCCATGAATCCCGCCACTGCTGGCAGCATGAACGGGCGGCCAATCCGCAAACGGAGCAGGATTATCGATTCAAAGAAAACTTTGATGATTATGTTCGACCGGAAGACGATTTCTATGAGTATCAAAATCAACCAGTCGAGGCCGATGCTCGCGATTATGCTCGGGAAATAAAAGAGACTATTTCTGACAGCAGAGATAGTACTGAGAGCGATTCAAAGCCGATAGAACCAGAAGAAAAGCGTGGAAACGACGATGATGCTCCTCCTTCTGAGACTGGCCCGCCTGAAAGCTCAAATGAGAAAATAGCTTCCAGCGATTTACCGGAGGATTTTAAAAGTAAAGTTAACTACGAACCGTTGAGTGAACGGGCTGAGCAGAAATGTGCGGCAGCTGGTCTCGATAAGGATACGGTTCAGAAAATCAGAGAAATTAGAACCGGAGAGAAGCCAAATCCAGAGGAGTATTTAAGCCAAGATACAATCAACAATCATTTACGGAAGTTTGAAAACGAAGGATGCTATAAGTTTATTTCTAGTGAGCCCCAAGGCACTGTAGGTGAAAAGGATCTCTTTGTGACAACCGGAGATGAAGCTAAAAGAGCTTTAGAAGAAGCAAATGGTGATCCCAGAAAGCTTGAAGAAGCACTCGGTATGCCAAAAGGTCTTCTTGGTGATAATCCGTACATCGTCCGGATGGATAATCCTCAAAACCTGCGGATGCCCACTGGTAATGAAGACAATGCATGGCAAAAGGAATGGTGCCCGGGAGGAACAACTGTGGGTGGAATGGATGAAGCTATAATTGATCCAGTGAAAACGGACGAATATTCCTATAAGCATTGTTTTGAAAAAGGCGCATCCTGTTCGTTAGATGACAATAACTGGCGCAAACACTAAAAGAGGTGATTATTTGTGAAGATTCTAAAGGAACACAGAAGTTATCGACTTCTTGAACGTTATGGAAGACCTTACATACGCTTTTGGGGCGGAAGAGATGAGGATATGCCCTGTGAATTTCCTGTAACGGATGAAGATGCGCAGCGCGTAATTTCAGATCCTGCTGTTATTGAGGAGCTAATGAAGCAAATTAAAAGCCAGGTTCTTTGGGATCCCTCAACATTTTATCGATTCGGTATTATGGAATACCTGCTTTATCATGTGAATCAATCGCAAACACGAGCTGAGAAGACATACGATAAACTCTCGCAGCACGAGGATATTCGTAGTGAGTTTTATCAGTACATTATGGATGAAGCCTTCCCGAAAAATGGAATGGAAATTGAAGGGTTCACCGCCGAATATCTGGCAAACAACTATCCATTGTCCCCATTGGGCGCCTATAACTATCTGATTTATTTGCGTGAAATGCCTGACAAAGCGTTAGCAGATCTGAAAGCAGGCTTACCCACAAAAGACTCTGTACCCAGTGAAATCAATACTGATCAAAAGGAGGAACAGCTACCTATGGACGAAAAAACTCCGGTACAACTCGAGGACACCGAACAATCTCAGCAGACGATTTCTGAGAGCCCTGCCACGCAGAAAGAACTGCTCGAGAAGCTGGATGCCATGCAGCAGTCCCTTGCCGCTTTACAGCAGACTTTCGACGATAAGATAGCCGAAGATGCGCACAAAAGCGAACTCTTTGACAACATGCACCGTGAACTGACACGTTATCAAAACGGAGCCCTGGACAAGATCGTGGATACGATGGCGCTGGATATCATCCAGCTGGTGGATGCGACAAAGGGCCATGTCCGTGTGTACGAAAAGAAGGAGCCGACAGAGGATAACTACAAACGGCTCCTCCGGATCGTCAAAGGCATCGCGGAAGATCTGCAGGATGTCCTTTACCGCCAAAATATCGAGTCTTATCGCGTTGAAGGGCATGAGGTCGATGTTCGCCGCCAGAAGATCATTCAGACGGTCCCGACGGACGATCAGTCCAAGGATAATCTGGTCGCGGTCCGCGTAGCGGATGGCTATGAGAAAGACGGGAAAGTGCTTCGCCCTGAGAGGATCAAAATTTTCAAGTATAGTCCAGCTGCACCTGAAGCAACAAAATAACAGTAACTGAAAAAAAGAAAGGATGTTCAATCATGGGAAAGGTATTTGGTATTGACCTCGGCACAACTTATTCCTGCATCGCTTATATCGATGACAACGGTAAGCCTGTCGTATTGAAAAATGCGGAAGGCGATCTGACGACCCCCTCGGCTGTATTCTTTGAGAGCCAAACAGACATTACGGTGGGCACTGCCGCCAAAGAAAGCGCAAAAATGTATCCTGACCAGGTTGTAACCTTTATTAAGCGCAATATTGGTCAGCCTGGATTTAAGAGAAACATAAACGGAATCGACCTAACTCCGGAAGAGATTTCATCCTACATTCTCAAAAAAGTTGTTAAAGATGCGGAAGACACGCTTCGCATGGAAGGCAAACTCGAGAAGGATGAGCATATCCGTGACGTTGTGATCACCTGCCCGGCATACTTTGGCGTTGCCGAGCGCGACGCGACAAAAGCGGCTGGTGTTATTGCCGGCTTAAACGTCATGACAATTATCAATGAGCCTACCGCTGCTGCCATTACATATGGTGTGACGGATGACAGCAAGACCAAGACCGTTCTGGTCTATGACTTGGGTGGCGGCACATTCGATATCACCATGATCAATATCAAGCCCGGTGAGATTCGTGTTGTATGCACAGGCGGCGATGACACCTTAGGCGGAAAAGACTGGGATAATCGCTTGTTATTGTATTTAGCAGAACAGTACCAAAACGAAACGGGCACTTCGGATGAGATCTTGGATGATGCGGAGACCTTGCAAGAACTGACTCTTGCGGCTGAGCGCGCCAAAAAGCTACTGAGCGCCAAGGAAAAGGCTCCTGTTGCCGTCAACTACATGGGCGAACGCGTTCGCGTGGAGCTGACCCGGCAAAAGTTTGATGAACTGACGGAGGATCTGCTGACCCGTACCATCGATTTGACCCGTGAAATGTTCAAAGAGGCCGAAAAGAAAGGTTTCTCCCAGAGCGATGTCAGCGAGATCCTGCTGGTGGGCGGATCCTCCAAGATGCCCCAGGTTTTGAGCCGCGTGAAGGCCGAATTTGGCATTGAAACTAAAATGTTTGACCCGGATGAATCTGTTGCAAAGGGCGCAGCGATCTATGCGAACAAGATGAGCGAATATAACATCGTTCTGGAGGAGATCGCAAAGAATCAGGGCAAGAGCTTTGAAGAAGTTAAAGAACAGGTCGATAGCGGCAAGATGGATATCCAAAAGGAAGCGAAAAAGGCCAACATCCAAATGCGCGGCGGCCGTCTGCCTGGCGAGGATGTAAAAATCATCAATGTTTCCAGCCGCAGCTTTGGTACCGTGGCATATGACAGCAGCGATCATTTGAAGCTGTTCAATATCATCATTAGAAATGCGGAGTTGCCCGCAACGGGAAAGAATTCCTTCTACCCCCGTGCCAACAACCAGAAGTCCGTAAAGTTTAATGTTATGGAATGCCTCTCCTCCGACGAGGTTGTTGATACTGAGCTTGGCAAGGAAATCGGTACGGCACTCCTTACTTTGCCCGAAGGTGTTACGCTCGACACGGAGATCCAGGTTACCTTCCGACTGGATGAGTCCGGCCTGCTTCACCTTCACGCCAAAGAGATGAAAGCCGGCCGCGAAGTCGAGGCCGAATTCCAGACCACGGAAGCTATGACAGAAGAGCAAATGACTGACGCTATTCGCCGTAGCAATCAATCCAGCGTGAACTAATCATATTCGCATCTCTGAAAAGCTTTCTAAGATGCGGTGAGGCAAGGTGAACATAAATGGAGAACTACTTTATACTCCTGGAACTGCCATTTGACCCCCCTGAAGGAAACACAGATAAAATCTCTGAAGCAATCACAAACAAGCAGCGTTTTTGGTCTGATCATTCAAATCATCCGGTTCATGGTCCAAAGTATAGAGGCTATTTGGCTCAACTTGAAGACATAAAAAAGGTGATGCTAAATCCTGAATCAAGGAAGCAGGAAGCAGCCAAAGCAAAACAGATTAAAGAAAGCAAGAAAAAAGAACTTAAAGCCAAGTTGACGATGTATCGGGACAAGAACAGCTTACCCGATAAGGATTTGGCGCGCCTTGTGAAACTTTTCGGTCCGTATGGATTTTCTGCCGATGAAATCAAAAAGTTATATGGTGAAATAGAGAAGGAGAAGCCGGATACTCATATTGATCCAAATCAAGTGTTGGAAAAAAGTCGTCAAACGAATCTGCGCAATTTTATGCAGAGTTTAAATTTGGGCGACAAGACACTTTATGATTTTTTGCGGCTACCTTCCACCGCAACGTGTAATCAACTGCTTCAAGCGGCGGACGAAAAGAAAAGAAGGGTTTTATCTAAAGGAAATCCAACCGGTGAAGACGAAGCCATAAAGCATTTATGTGGCCTCTGCGCCTCCATTTTTAAGGATTCGACCGAAAAGCAAAAATACGACAATTATATTAAACTCACACAATATAGTGCGGTAAACGAAGCGATCGATGAAGTTGCCATCAGTAATCAAAAGCGTATAGAACCGAAGATGAAAGAGGGCATCATTGATATTGCTGTCAGCCAATATCATATTACCGTATCTGACGCCTCCGTTTATATCAATCACTACTGCGAGTACATGGGCTATACGCTGCCCGAGAACAAGATCATATGCGGCTTGTGTGGCACAGAGAATCCCGCCGGTACGACCAACTGTATAAAGTGCGGCAAACCCCTTATTATCCTTTGCCCCTCTTGCGGCGCGGAAAACAATAACTCTGCGAAAACCTGTGCAAAATGCGGCTTTGACCTGACCAAAATGGACAAAGCGGTCGAGCTGCTTCGGCAGGCCAAGCAGAAATACGCGGAAAAAGCGTTGGAAGAAGCCGAGCGGCTTGTAAAAGAGGCAAAAGCATACTGGCCCAACCATGCGGACATTTTGGCCCTGGAAAAAACCATCCTGGATGAGCGCAAACGGGCAGCCGAAACCATTGCGGCGATCATGCAAGACATTCAGGCCATGCGCCTGTATGCGGCCCAGACCAAGATCGATCAGGCAAAGGCGCAGGGCTTCAGCGTTGATCCGGCAGTTTCTGCCAAGGTAACGGCGGTCCTGAAGGATGTGGAAAACCAGATCGCCGCTATGCGCAATGCTTCCGGCGATGAAGCGTTCACCATTGCCATGCGTCTGACAGAGGTCATTGCCGATTCCACCGAGCTGAACCAGAGCATAAAAAAGTTCCCGCCGGATGCGGTCCAGGAGCTGACCAGCACACGCATCGGCGATGATGTCACGCTGCTTTGGAAGGCCAGCCCATCCATTGGCGAGGTGTCTTATCAGGTAGTTCGCAAGGAAAATACATATCCGAACGGCCCGACAGACGGTACCACGATCTATACCGGAAAGGAACTCACCTTCACGGACAGCAATCCCCCGAAAAATACCGTCTTGTACTATTCCGTGTTTGCGGTTCGCATCGGCGTCTACTCTAAAGCCACAAGGCTTGATGAGGCGGTTGCGATCGTCGGAAAAGTCACCAAGCTCAAAGCCATCGGCGGCGACGGCATGATCACACTGTCGTGGGTCAAAGCCCCGACGGTAACGGAGATCCGCCTTTGGAAATACTGCGGATTGGAACGCCCTCAGGATGACAGCTCCTATGAATCCGTACCCTGTACCCGCCTGGATGGGCTTACGGTCAACGGATTGACGAACGGTTCAAGCTACTGGTTCGCGGTCAGCGCGGGCCATACGCTCAATGGGAAGACCTATTTCTCAGAAAAGGCATATTTGTCCGCAGTCCCCCAAAAGCCTGCCAAGCCGCTACAGGATTTCTCGGTCCAGCTGGTAGATGAAGTCTTCTACGCGAAGTGGGCACAGTCCGAATGGGATGTGATCCTTTTCTATGCCAGGCAAAAACCGGAATACGCTGTCGGCACGATTTATGATTTAGATGAGCTGCTGTCCAAATATGAAAAGATCGATATCAACCTGAAAAACCTTACCGAGGCAGAATTCAGGCTCAGCTTTGTAGGTGAATGCTACATTGTTCCCGGTGTGATCAACGCATCTAACGTCATTCTCAACACGGCAGCCTATATCTCATCGGTTCCGGGCGTCAAAGACATTTCCTTCGATCTTAACTCGGCGGCTACGGAGATGTATGTAAACTTTACGTGGCCCAAAAAGATCGATCGATCGGTGTTGGTGTACCGAATGGATACGTATCCGGCGGGAATCGATGATCCGCTTGCCCACAAAGTGGAATGTAGCAAGCGGCAGTACGAAGCCAATGAGGGCATTTTGATTTCCAATCCAGCCAAGGGAACTTTCTATGCAGAGGTATATACGTATTTTGACAACGGGGGACACCGTGTATATTCCGATGCTTGCCGTGCATTACTTAGCAATGAGCCTCAGAGGGATGTCTTTTACACCTTTAAATATAAGAAACCTAGTTTCTTCAATAAAAAGTGTACATTGACGGTTGATATTGAAACGAATGGCGGATGCGTCTTCCCTGCGTTTGCCGTTGTCAGCAAATTCAAGAGCACACCCTTGAAGCGCGGCGATGGGGATGTTGTCTGTACGGTAACTGAAAACACAGAAATCAAGGGCTCTCATTCTTTTGAGTTTGATATTTCTCCTTTGCGTGCGGAAACCAGGCTGAAGATGTTCTTTCTGAATGATAAGAATTATAAGTCCTTCAAAATCGCATGCAAGGCAGGAAGTACAATATAAGGAGGGGATTAAAGTATGGCAGATAAATTTCTTTGCCCGCGGTGCTTTGAACTGCAGAGCCTTGACAGCATCGAGTATATTTGTTCAAACACGAGTACTGTATCCAAATGCCAACACGCGATTGATAAAATGCCGCAGCACCCCGCAAATCCCAAAAAGCCAGTATGTGAGGAATGTGGCCAGCCCCTTGTTACGAAGGTTTGTCCAAAGTGCGGAGGAGAACTTCCGCTGAACATTGGAACAGCCAAAAGCTATCCGATCGCGATCATTGGTGCCAAAGAGACCGGAAAAAGCAATTATGTGGCAGTTTTGATTAACCAGTTAAAGAATGAGATCGGACGCTCGTTCAACTGTGCGTTAATGGCTTGCGGTGATAAAACGCTGAATCGGTACCGCACGGAATTCTATGACCCTTTGTATCGCCATCGCACCTGTGTGCGCGGTTCTGACGCGGGCGATGTAGACCCTTTGATCTATTCGCTGATTTTTCAGCGAAAGGGGGGCCTGTTCAAGAAGGCTGTCAACGATGCGGTGTCCCTGACATTCTTTGATACTGCTGGTGAAAACTTAAACTCGCTGGCATCCATGCAGACCTTTAACCGTTACCTGTACCATTCATCCGGTATCATCCTGCTGCTTGATCCTTTGCAGCTCCCTGCTGTACGGGATGAGCTCCAGGGGAAAATACGTCTGCCTGAGGAGAACACGGACGTTAATACCATTCTCAACCGAACCATTGAAATCATCCGAACCGGTTCCGGCCTTACTGACATGAGCAAGAAGATCAACATCCCCATCGCCATTGCTTTTACAAAAATCGATGCCGTAGATGAACTTCTTGATCCCGCGAGCTGCCTGAAGAACGATTCTGCCCATATCCGCAAAGGCGCCTTCGATAAAGTGGATTTTCAGGACGCAAACGACGAGATGCAGAGCCTTGTCGAGAATTGGTTGGGGTTGGAATTGTACCAGACGGTTTCCACCCAATTCTCCAATTTCGCGTTCTTTGGTTTAAGCGCCCTTGGCAGCAATCCTGATATGGACAATAGAATTCCTAAATTCCGTCCCTTCCGTGTTGCGGATCCCTTCTTGTGGATCCTTTCCCAGGAAAAAATCATCCCCACGGCATAAGGAGGCGCCAACATGGAAGCTTTGCAATATATATATACTTCCTGGAAGAATGGCAGCTCAACCGAAAAAGGTTATATGATCTACTCCCGTTCCGAGGGCATCTCCGAAGCGGAGTGTGGCGCAATAAAGGACGCAATGCAATATCTTGCGCCGAAGGAGTTGAACCTTACCCCTACGGCACAGGAAATTGCGGATGTGTTTCCATATTCGTTCGCCTATTTTGTTCTCCCAACCGGACGCGGGTGCGTTGCGCAGTCCACCTATTTGGGCAAGGATTACTCCGGGCGCTTTGGCAACTACATCATTTATGCCATGGTGTTTGACCCGGAGGATCTGCCCTGCAGGCCTGCGGAGTTCTTTGCGGAATCTTACATTAAAACGGCGATGACAAATGAGGAGCTGGAGGCCTCCTCTCCGGTCCCGCCACTTCCTCCGTTGAACATCTCCGAGTATGCGTCCGTCATCAATGATGACCAACTTAACGAGTTTTTCTTCGATAAAGAGGATGAGCTTTCGCAAGTTATCGCAATGGTCCTTGCCGCACGGGATGCCGGCATTCCGTTCTATCTGAATGATACACGTGAAAATCTGGTTCTTTGGGCGGCTGCCGTTCAAAGGATCTTGCCCCCGTGCCTTGCCATAAAGTTTACGTTCAACACCTATATTGGCAATCATGAATCCATGCTGTCTCCTCGTATCAAAGAGGAAGGGCTGAACTTCCACCTGATCGGTGTTCGCCCGGACGCAAATTATTTCAACTATGCCACGGAATGCAAAAGCAACCGCCACATGGTGTTGGATTTCATAGGTGGGCATATGACGCAAGGCGTAACGCCGACAAGTTATGCCCAGGCGATGGCGTCAAGCCTTGCCATGGACTATGAGGAAATCGATGCCTTTGGCGAATTTGTCGATACAACCTCCTTTGATGAGATCAACGGTCATCTGCAAGATGCGTATCTCTACTATCGGCTGCTAAAGTATGATGAATTCGACTTTACCGAGGAAAATCTTAAAGGCGTTTTATCGTTTGGCTCAAAATACTGTGCAGAGGCAAATAATTCTGACGTTGGCAGTAAACTGCTGGTTAAGTCCCAGGAAAATGAATGGACGCTTGCCCCGGGGATATTTGCGGAGTTTTGGGACTTCATCTGCAAGCATGCGGTCTTCATGATTTTCACGCTGTTCGATCTGCTTCAGGAGACCATGTATCAGTATGCTGGTGAAGCAACGGAGCCGTGTACAGAACTTGAAGAATTGATTCAAAAAATCCGTCAGAACACGCCCCAGCAATTCCAGGAATATCTTAATTACATGGATTCTGTGAATTGCGTGGAACAGCTGCTGCTGTACCTTGCGGGCCACAGGAACCTGTATACAAACGACTTCTACATCCGTCTGATTCTTCGCAGCTATTCTTTAAAGGAGGGGCTGAATGTTCAGCAACCGATTGCCAGATTACTGCGAACATTACTGAATAACATCTGCCAAATCGAACACAGCGAAAAGAGCATAATTGAGATACTGATTGCCGCTTCCTCAAATCAAAAATTGTTTGATTCCGTTCTGCAGGTGTTCATGACGGCCATCCAAAATTCGAATCGCTTTGAACAGCTGTGTACCGAGTACGTTGAGATCGCAGATACACTTCCGGAAAAGCAACTCGATCTTTTTGAACGATTGCTGCTGGAAACGCCCAGAGCTGCTCCGATCGCGACAAGATTGTGCGCTCAAAAGATTTCGTCTGCCAAGAAGCCAGAAGAAGAGTTTTGGCGCTTCTACGAGAATCAACAGGATCGGATTGCTGCCGGATTTTCCATTGACCCCATGGTGCTTGCCTGCCTGAACAGTATAGAGGGAAATGTTCGAGAAAAAACGGCTGTTGATATGATGCGTGATTTGGATCTACGCTTGTTGAACGATGCTGTAGCGATCAGAACGCTCACAGACGCCATCAATGATTGCAGCGTAAAATCCCTTGCGAAAATGGACGGCGCCCTGCTCCAACGAGCCTGCAAATTTCGGGAAAAAGCTGACAAGTCTGGATTGGAAAAAGTTCAAGCAGTCTATGTGGGGGAACTTCTTGAGGCAAACTCCGCGCAGAGGAGACGCCCGGTAGACCTTTCCGGCGAATTGTCTCAGATGGGGATCTCCCTGTCAACCTTTGACCGTGCCGATTATGAGGCATATATCAAGAGTTACTTTAGCGCATTTTTCGCGCTGCTTCATTCCAGTGAAGACGTTTCTTCGCTGATGCGAATTTTCTATCACAGCCGTTTGTTCTCCAATTTCACGGACGATTACATCTCTGCCCTTAAAAAGATGGAGAAAAAAGAGCAGAATCGTTGGCAGCGCATAGTGGCCTGGACATGCGTATACGTTATCACGGCAGAGCGAAGCGACCAGGCTGCTGAGGAGCTGTACAAACCGGTGATTCGCTATTTGCGTTCGTTTGACGAAAGCAAACTGCGCGACGTTCGTCAGTCGGTCATTCGCGATGTTCCAAGCGCACGCTGCGATCAACTGTTTGATGAAGTCCGCCGCAAGGAAGGACTTTCTGAAAAACTTGGTGGTTTCTTCCGTAGGAAGTAACACATATTACATAACATTTAGGAGGTACATAACGTGAACGAAAAGAGAAACTGTTTGGTCGGCCGCGATAGCGATGATGGTGCATGGATGACAATCGTCGTAGCAATCATCGTTGTTATGATTGTTGTCGCAATCATTATTTATGGCGGCGCTTTCATCGGTGGTTTTCACTCTCTGAAAAACTATGCGGTGTCGTTCAAGCACAATGTTATCGACAGCAACCGTGAACCTGTTGCTGCATAAACATCGCAGAGAAGCGAGGAGGAAATTATTGTGGCCAAAGAACAACCAGCAAAAGTAAGCTATTTCTTCGGTAAAGGCTATACGGATTTATGGAACACGATCAAGGAAGCCTGGACCAGGAATCTCTATTCCGCAAAAGAGCAGTTCATGATCGCCGGAGAAAAGGGCTATTTCTCCATGGGCGGCGCCATCAATCTTGTTGCTGCCATTTCGATCTTTATTTTTGGCAGCCTAATCACGGCATTCACGACGGCCGTTCATATCGGTATTCTGTTTTTGTTCTTTGCTTGTGTTTATATCGGCTTTGCCTTTTTATGGCTTGTCGATAGAATATACATTATGGTGAACAAGATCAAGAATGCCTGCCCGAATCCGGACTGCCAGGCGTCGTTTCTCATTCCGGTATACGAATGCCCGAACTGCGGCGCGAAGCATACAGAGCTGGTGCCCAGCAAGTATGGCATTCTTATGCGGACCTGCCTTTGCGGAACGAAGCTTCCCACTACTTTCTTGAATGGCCGTGGAAAGCTCAAGGCTTACTGCCCGGTATGCGATACCCAGTTGTCCGGTGATACCGCGAGCCGTCAATATGCGTTCCCTGTGATCGGCGGCCCCTCGGTGGGTAAAACTTGCTATATCAACATGGCAATCGACCAGATGATGAACGAGGTCGCTCCTGCTCGTGGCTGGGAAATGAAGTTCATTACCGACGCCGATCAGAAAGACCACGCGCTGGCAATGAAGTCCTTGAAACAGGGTGTTCGCCTCATGAAGACGGAGCTGAATGCGCTAACGGCGTATCAGATGATGCTGACACTGCAAAACGAAAAGATCGGTCGCCGTATCTACGTATACGATATCTCTGGCGAGATGTTCTCCAGCAGCAGCGATTTCCAGAACAATCAGGCGTACAGCTATGCCGATGGCTTTATTTTCATCATTGATCCGTTGACCTTAAATCAGTTTGCCATGGAAGTTGAAGACAAAATCGATCTTAATGCTTATGGCGCAAGCGCAAAGGATTTTGATGATATACTGAACATCATGCTGATCAACCTGGAGAAAATGTTCAACTTGAAGGATAAAGATACGCTAAAGCGAAATCTGGCCGTTGTAATCAACAAAGTGGACGTGCCCACATTGGAAGAAAGAATCGGAGAAACTGCCGCACAGCAATATTTGGCGGAACATGCCGATACCTGTAAGAGCTACATGGATGCCCGAGATGCTGTGTGCCGTGACTTCTTGATGGAATATGGCGCCGGCAACTTCGTACGAACGGCAGAGGCCAAATTCAAGGCGGTTCGCTACTTCACCTGCAGCGCGTTGGGCCACAATCACGAAGGCCAGCCATACGAAGGCAAAAATGTCGTGGATCCGATGCTTTGGCTGCTGCAGCAGACGGATTCCAGCATCAAGGCGGAATAAGACTGCTACAGACTGACTCTGCGCTAAAAAGCACTTCGCCGGAAACGCCATGGAGCGGTTCTGTGCGAAGTGCTTTTTGGAGTTTTGAGATAATGGGGATGGTGTGACCGATGAAAACAGCAAAAATCATTCTGATATTGTTTGGCGTAGCAGCTAACATTGCCTTCCTATATCTTAATGACAAATTGGGGCTTTTCTCTGTCGTTTTGACCTTGATTTTCTTTTCAATCGCATCCGCGATTCATTTGGCACTGCATGAATGCGGACATCTCATAGGCGGATTCGTGAGCGGGTATAAACTTGTCTGCGTCCAAATCGGTCCGATTACGGTGACGACAGATAGGGCAAATATGGTTTCCCTTTCCATAAAATCCACACGTGGGGGCCAATGTATCATGGTGCCCAGGGCAGGCAAGCCGCTGCATTTTATAGCGTACAATCTTGGCGGAGTTATTGCAAATGCCGCGGTGTGCGTAGCCGGGGGGTTGATCTTGTGGAGCCATTCATTCTATGCCACGTTATTTTTTATGGAGCTGATATTTGCCGGTCTTCTGAAAGTGGCAGCGAACCTGATTCCCTGCCTAATTAGATCGATTCCCAATGACGGTTATGTTGTAAAGTTGCTTAGCCATAACCCTGCGGTCCAACGGGACTATGCCATTTATTTGTCGCTGTATGCGGCCTTGTTTTGGGGTGAGAATGTTATCCCGAGTGATTACGTGTACCAGCGAAATGCTGCTTTGAATCGTGACGAACTGATTTACTATAATGGTATTCAAGAATTGATAGCGTCAGCAGAGAACAGCGATAGCATTAAAAATGAAAGCTGTATCATTTGAGTTTGTCATAAATCCTAACGCAGTTCCTGCGATATACTGTCCAACTTTTTGTCCGCACCCCCTTTACAGCCGAGGAGGCTTTGGTTTTAGCTTATTTCCAATTATAGATCTTCTGAACATCATCAAGCGGTACAAGTTTATTATGCGCCAGTAGATTTCTCACTTTTCGGCACAGCCGAATCGCTTCAACATCTGCCGCCGCGAATTCCTTGCCCCCGGAACGCACAATATAGTAGAGTGTGCCAATTTCTAAATCTCGCGGATCTGTAACACTGTCGCCATTGGAATTGCTGATCGGAAGATGGCGCGCTAATTCGGCTTCGTTTCTGCAAATGAAGTCCATACGGCGGCGCTCCAAAACGGGAAACAGTAGCACAATGGTCGCTTCCCAGGCAGCACTTTGAATTTCCTGTTCATTAAGAGATAAGAACGGCAAACCGTCTGACGAATAGGTGTTCGAGATGATCTCCAGGCTTGCTTGAACAGGGTTTTGGAGCAATTTTGATCCGGCCGTCAGTAGGGAGAAGCATAGCTCCGGATTATTGCTGCAAATGCTCAGCGCAAGTTCAGCTTGATAGTTCCGCAGATCCGTATTACCCAACGCGGCAGCGGCTTCCAGGGAAAAGACCCGGCAATCATAGTTTTCCACAGAGTAGATGATTTTTTCTACATCCGGGACATCCGCATCTGCGCCGTCATACTCCAGGATGAATACCGCGAAGGTCTCAAGCTGCTTCGCGACCCGGTGATACCGCGAAACAAATTCACCCCACTTGGATAAATCCGCTTTGTTATGGATGCCGACAATCCATATATAGTAGTCGTTCATCATCAGCTCAGATTTTGAACCCAAGTATTCCGCGTAGGATTGGCCGGGCCAATAGTCCGCGCGGACTCTGTTTGAACACAACTCGTCTAAAACGAACTCGCCAGGCTCCCTGCCAGTTTTCCACTGAAGCCGCACGAGGCGCCGCTCTCCGCTGAACGCGGATCTGCGGACGTCAATCGCCTCATAGAAGCTTTGCCGCCACGGAAGACCTGTGGGCACCTGTAGGACTGCCGATTGGCAGTCCCGCAGGTTGTGGGTTATTTTTGTCAAAAGGCGGAGGGAGTTGCCGATCTGCTCCCACCAGATAGATCCGGGATTCATACCGCCACTCCTCCGAAATTCATCAGCTTCTCGAAGATTTCTTCGTCAGAGCCCAACAAATCGCGGAAATTCTTGGACGCCAGCAGGTAAGAATTGTCGGAAACGCTTCGCAGAATGTTCAGGTCTTGAAGCTCCACCAGCAGCTCGTCGATTCTTTCCACGTCCAGATCCTTTAGCGGGCTGATGGCGAGATCCTTCGCCTGATACAAGACGTCTTTTGCGGTATAGCCGCTCTTGGAAGGCGTCACATTGTACATCCAGCCAATGAGCAGCGTCAGCGGATAGTAGCAGTTGCCCTGATCCTGGCCCAGCGTCAGTGTGATTTCAAACTTTTCGTGGATTTGATCAACGAACTCCTTGTCCGCCATGACGCGGCGAAGATGCTCGTCAGACACCGCGTAAGGCGGGGTCCTTCTGATGTTGTAACCCGCATAATCCGCTTCCCGGATCGATTCGATCAGCTTCTGCGCGTAGAGCTGGATCAGTCCGGGGAAGTAATTGCAGGTTGCGAGAATCTGGGACACCGTTACCTTGCTGGGCAGGGAGAAGCCAAGGTAGCTCAGCGGAACCGTCAGCAGCTCCTGCGCTTCGGGGATTCGGAAGGGGGTAATCTTCAAGGAAGAAATATGGGTAATCACAGAGTTATTCCCCAGCGCCACCTGGTGGTTAAACTTGACGATGTTATGAAGACCGGCAAGGACATACTTAAACTGGCCAGGAAAGGTCTGCTGAATATCCTTCAGTGCCCCAATCGGACTGTAGCCGTAGTTTGCGCAGTCGTTGATAAACCGGTCCGCCTCATCAAGCATCAGCAGAAAATAGGTGATTTCCTCACCCTCGCCGCGCAAGCGACGCCGAATATTGCGGCAGATCTCACCCCAGTCTTCCGTGATCTCCGCGTCGGGCGTAATGTTTAAGGCGATCAGTTCCTCGGACAGCCGCTTTGCGGCGTTTGCGCAGTCCAGATCTTTAATATCAACGAAGACCGCCCGCTGATTCTGGCGGCCATCAATATCCGCCCGGGCCTTCTTGAAGAGCGCGGACTTACCGAGCTGGCGGCCACCGTAAATAACATTCACGCCATCCGCCTGCTCGATCTTCCGCAGCTCGTCCTTGCGGCCAATGAAGATCTCCGGCGGCATCATATGAACAGATTCCACAACATAGGGCTGGCAATAGGAGAACGGAATCGAGGTTGCCATCAGGATGCGATTTATTAGGTGCTCATTGTAATTGTTGGCAAGGTATGTGATCAGCACACGGTCGATGACGATGTTGACATTATTCAGACCGCTTTCGCGCCTCTTCAGCTTGCGGGCCAGCGCGCGGCGATCGGCCTGGCCAAGGGCATAATCCAGCAGGAAAACCTTGCTGCCATCGATCACGTCCATCGCCCGCATCTTCTCATAGAGCCGATCGCAGTCGTAAATGCCGTACAAGCATACCACATACATCTGCTTCTTCTCCAGGCTGGAACCGAAGGCCGCAATGGGATGGAGGGGCGTGGTGAGACCAGCGGCGCTGCGCTCCTTGCGGACTTCGTAGATTTCCGCGCGAGGCTCTCCTGCAAACGGATACTGGTTGACGTGGATATTCTGCCAACCCAGAAGATTCAGCAGGACGCCAATGCGTTCGGGGTTCGAGGGATTGCCGTTGTTGAGCCAGAAATCGATAAGCTGCTGCGCGTGCTTGGTATCTTTATTTCGGACTTCCCGCCGGCCCAGTAACGCGCCCAGGGATCTGCTGGCATCTGCAACGCGGTTGTAGATCACAACGTAGCTGTTCCAGAATTGTTCCAGATAGGCCAGCGCCTCGGGCTGCTGAACCTCCAGAGAAAAGTCGCCGATCCGGATACGGGCCATCCAGTCTTCCGCCACAGTGAAGTTCTGATTTGCGATCTGAGTGCGAATTGCTTCCGCGTAATCGGGGTGCTCATCAAAATACCGCTGGTTGCTTGCGATCAGCGCGTCCAGCTGTTCGTCAAGCTGAGTCTCGTACTGCTGCGCGCTTGCATGGATCTGGTTCTCCGCCTGCAGCAAAATACTGGTGAAGAACCCGTAGTTCTTGGTCTCTTTGCAAAACGCATACCAATATCTGACTGTATCCTCAAGGGTATAACAGAATGCGTCGGACTTGATGATCTGGCCATAGTTCATGGCAAGCGCATAAGTTTCGCGGAAACTCCGGAAACGCATATCGATCTGCATTTCGGTTTGGGTGACAAACTGCTCGGGCTTCTCACGCAGCTTGACGGACTCTTTTTCTCCGATCGCTTCCAGATATTCAACGATTCGATCTGCCGTACCGTAGTTGTTGCAGGTCTTATCCACACCGTAGATCGTGTCGAGCTGCTCCTGGAAGGATTTTTTGGGGCCTTCCACATGATTCCGGATGCGGGCCATCACATTAAACGCCGGCAAGACGCAGAAGGTAGACGACAGCTCCGGCATAAAATCCTCAGTCAGCATGATATTGTTGCTGCGGAGAAAATCGATATACAGATACTTTTCCTGATCAAACTTCCAGCTTCCGTCCAAACGCGCGGAGAGTTCCTTCGCGGCTGCGGACAGCAGGAACAGCCCGGTACACAACTCCGGATCAGGGTTGCTTTCCAGTTCTGCCTGGCAGTCCTCGCTGATGCTTTTCAGCTGCTCCATCAGCCGGGGACGGAGACGTTGGTAAGCGGCTTCCCCTTGTTCCGTTCTCCAAGTCAGGCCCGCGCTCTGTTCAGAAAGCGCGTACCACTGGCAGATCAGTGTGATGATTTCGGATACATTGGAACGCAGGTTGTTCCTGCGATCGCCCTGCAAGGTAGCGCTCGTCTTCTTGAGCTGCATGTTCCTGCAGGCCTGATCCCAGGCGTCCGCCACAAGGGCGTCAACCGCGCTTGTGCTGATATGGGCAGCAGAAAACTGATCCGTTCCATTGAGATAGGTCGCAATGAAATTTTCCTTCTCCGCCTCCAGGGCCTCCTGGTCCCGTTCTATGATATGTTTCAGCATCACAGCCAGGTAGCCGTCTCTGCTGAACAGGACCTTTCTCGTCTCCAAAATGCGGGCAAAGCTGGATTTTTCTCGGGGAGGCGTCAGGATGTACTTCGTATTGAGTTCATCCGCGTGACGAATGGCGCTGTCTATGTCCGCGTTCAGCTTCTTGACTCCCTGATTGCGGTAGTCTGCGTAGATGTCAATGGCGCATCCGGTTTCGCCTCGGAACTGCTCCAAAGTATTATAAGCATTTCGAAGCGCCGGAATCTGCTGACTGATCGCGATGCTGTCACGAAGGCCTTGGGCGCTGTAGTCATAGCCTCGGCCAGAGAGGAAGGAAGCCCGCAAGAAAGCGGCGCCCATGCAGCAGTCATTCAGCTTGGGATAGTTTGTATCGCTGGCCGCCAGGGCCGTGATCAGAGCGGTAATGCTGTAATCCGGGGCCTCCATGGGATCGTTGGCGGCGAGGGCAACCGCATGATATACCGGCTCGATCGCCTCGTTTAACGATGCGCCGGCACGCAAATAGGCCAGGATCGCGGGGATTCTGTCGGGGCCGGTAATGCGCAAAGCATAATCGATCACTTCTTGCTTGGTTAACTTCAGGGCATCCCAGCCGTCAGAGTCCTTATAAGGGACGATTTCTTCTTCGGGGTCCTCGTCAGCAGGCTCCTTATATGGGTCATCACCGAAAAAGCCGTCGGAAGAAGTGTCTTCCACGGATTCACCGGATTTCCCGGATTCACCGCCGCCGGTATCATCCTTGGTATCGTCAGTTTTGGCTTCCTTCTTGGGCGCCAGTCTCGCGCGGGTTTTTGCCATGAGCTCGTCCAGGTAGGGCCTCATCGTGTTGGTATTGGAAACATTTGCGTAGTCGGCCTCCGCTTCCGGGAGCAGATCCAACCCGCACTCGGCAATCACCCGGTACGGAACCATCGCCATGGTATAAAGTCTCTGGGCCTGCGGATCATATGTAAAGTCGCTGCTATAGCTTTCCTTCAACTCGTCAATTTTTTCCAGCATCTTCGCGAGAAGGGTCTTATCTTCCGACGCATCGTAGAATTCCTTGGTCATATGCAGATAGTTGGTCAGTACCGAAACCTTTTGCTTGACCGTGAGCACAGGAAGGGACAGCGCTTTATCGGCATGCTCCATCATTAAAGGATACTTCTTCAAATGATTATAGCACTGTGCCACATCCAAAATCGCGAAAGCGTTGTTGGGATAGAAATTCACATTTTTCTCGTAAATCTCCAAGGCTTCTTTTACATAGCTGTCCTGCTGCTTAGAAGTGTAGAGCGTTATCGCATGCTTCATCAGATCGCCGAGGGCTCTGCGGTTGTCGGAAGAATCAACAGCCTTTTTGCAAAGTTCGAAAGCTGCTTCAAAGCGATCCCCACGGGTCGTATCGGCCGCAATCGCCCGCGCACGGTCCACCAGCGCGTCGTCTAACTGTATTTTTCGTGCCGCGTCCTTATTGGCATAGAATTTGACCATATAGGTCTTTCCGTCAAGGTCTGAACGCAAGCAGTCCTCAATAGCTTTTGCCAGCGATGTGTCTGCAATGTCCTGATAGCGGAAGGTATACAGATTGCCATCTTCTCCAGTGATGACGCCGGTTTGTTCAGCCCAGTTTAGTCTGGAAATGGTGCCATAGCGATACACAGGCGCGGCGGGCTTGGCCGGTGCTGCCTTATTCTGCTCAGGAACAGCCTTTTCCAAGCCGCCTTGCTCTGGGGGCAGCCAGTGTTTAACTTCCTCCCCCATTTCTGTGTTGGGATAAAGCTTCGCCAAGATCTCCATCGCGGTAGCGGCATCCTGGTCAACAGATACCTGGAATCCCTTTGCGGCGAGCGCCTCGTTGATGAGTACCTTGCGCAGAGATTCCATACCATCCGGCAAGTGCTTGCTGAAAATGCGCAGGCCGGAGATATCATCGCATTTGACAATGCTACATGCCAGGATAATGGTCAAATTTTGAATGTTCTCGGGGTCCTCCAGCAGGGCGGTAATCGCATATACGCCGGCAAGGTCATAGGCTTCCTTCCGCCAGGCGGCAAACGCGGCTTCCTCAAAGCAATTTCCCACGATGAATACCGCGGGGTCGTAGATGTTCGCTCTCCGAAGAAGGTAGCCGCAGAAAAGCGCCGCTTCTCTAGACCACAGATAGTTATTGTCGTCCTCACGGAACAGGACTTGACGAACCTGGTTGGCAGCTTCTTCCATTTTGTTGCGGTCATTGTTTCTTGCGCCGTATTTAAATCGATCATAGAAGCTGCTCAGCTTTTGACGGTCCTCTTTCGGCATTAAATCATAGGTTTCTTTTATCTTGCTGTCGCTATGGTTCAAAATATCATCCGGTTCCTGCTGGTAAAGAGGGTCCTTCCCTGTATGGGTGATCCGCTCCTTGGGCCTATTGGAACTGTCTGGACCTTTTGGCTTGTCCGGAACTACTGTCGTCTGGGTGGGCGATCCTTGCACGATCAGGCTGCGAATAATCGAGTAATTTAAGACCGTCTCTTCTCCCGAAGAGAGCTTGATCTCAAGATTCTCCTCCTTGTCGTTTTCAACAATGGTCCCTATCAGATTTGGTTCCCGATTGTCCTCAGATCCATAAGAGAATTCTACTTTCGCTCCGGAAGAGAGCTCTTTTAAAACCGCGCTCAGCGGCTTTGTCACTTGAACGCCCCGTATGAGCGAGTAGTCTAAAACAAGCTCCTCGCCAGATGGGAGCGTCATTTCAATGTTCGCTGTAAAGTCACTGTCTGTAATAATTCCGCTCACTTTTTCGTGGTGCGAAGCGCCATCGCCATAAGTTAGCTCTACATGGGTACCGATTGGTAGCTTTGACAGTTTCTTTGCTATTAAATTAGCCATATTGACCATCCTCTCTTTGTAATTTACGAAATATGTACAGGGGAAACCTTAGAAGCTCTGCACAAATTCCGCCTTTATTTTATCTTAATATTCGACTTTTGGCAACCCTTATTCTATTTGATTGCGAGGGCCTTCGAATGACTGTCGAAGGCCCTCCACGCAGGTATAACGCAAGCCGGTCCCAGGTGGGAAAGGGGATACCGCTCCTTATTTCCCCGTCATCCCTCCTCATCGTCCACAAAGTTAAAATTGTCTTTAAACCGGTCTTTGAAGATCTCAAAGACCGCCTGAAGCGTCTTCTCGTCTTCAACACCAATGTAAGTTTCCTCTTGCGTATCTTCGCCAACGTCTTCCACCTTTAGAATGACCACATACCCGTCGCCATCGGATTCATCGGCCGGCAGCAATACGACATACTCGTCGCCGTTATACTCTACCAGCGCTAGAAATTCGAAGCGCTCCTCGCCGGATTCGCTGTTCAGGACAATGTAGTTGTCCATGTTGTCCATAATGTCCATAATGATTCTCCTTTTTTCTAAATTTTATTGCAAAATCTGTCAAGATTTTGTATAATAAGTTATCCAACGGAATCCGCCCAGCACGAATATGGAAGGCGCCCCGCTCAAGGGCCGCATCGATGGCCCCTGGTTTCCCGCCGGCGATTTTGCCATGCCCGTTCAATTTGATTGACGCAGCCGGAAAACGCTTTTTTCTCTCCTAATGGATGTATCGGCGCCTTTGTTCTTTTCCCGACTAAATTAGCGCGCCTTATCGCAAACTTTTTTTACCCATACTTTTTTATAGCTATCTTGCTGCGTTAAAATTGTCCTAAATGCTCCCCAGTGTACTCGGCTTTTCGTCACAAAGTCCGATTCCTTCTTTGTAATTATAAGAAAGGAGTTGCGACTATGCCGAATTATCACATCGTCCTTGATCTGGAAATGAACCCTGTGTCAGATTCCTGCTGCTGTACATCCAAAGAACTAAAGACGGAAACCATTGAGATCGGCGCCATCAAAATTGACGCCAATACAAATCAAATTGTTGATGATTTTTCATGTGTTGTACGGCCGCAGTTTAACCGCCGAATTGAACCTCAAATCCGGCGCTTAACGGGGATCAGCACTAAGGAGGTCAAGACCGCAGATCCATTCTGTACCGCGCTGTCCAACTTTGTTGATTGGATTGGCCAGGATAAAGCTCAAATTTACAGCTGGAGTCTTTCTGACTATACGCAGCTAAAAAAGGAGTGCTTTGCCAAGCACGTCGCGTTTCCTGCGGCATTTTTGGACTGGGTCGATTTCCAGGCGGAGTACCCCAAGTATCTTGGGTATTCACACAACCGGTGTTTCAGTTTGAAGGACGCTGCCAATCTGATCGGAACTACAGTCGTCCCCGGCTGTGCCCATCGGGCGCTATACGACGCTCAAGTTACCGCAAAGCTCGTTCTATTCGCTTTGACCGGGGAGTACAAGCACTATACCAGCAGAATTAACGGCGTTATGGGCCCCTATAGTACAATGACTTACTCCATCGGCGAGGCCTGTGGCAGCAAGTTAGCCGCACTGCTCGCACGGATGAACGAAAATGAAGAAAGCGTGGTATCATAAATATGGCAAATCCTTCGTTGGAACAGCTCCGCCTTTTGTCAGACAAGATTCATGAAGAAGAGATGTCGATCCTTTTGGGCCGCATGTCGGCATTGTTTCTTAACGAGGACGCTGCGGAGGAAGATCGGAAGAACCCGCGAGCGCAAACAGAGCGCGAAAAAAACGTATCTGTGCTGCTTCGGTCTATGCGGATTCATTTATGCCTGGATCTGATCAGGCAAGGACATTCATCCTGTATGGAGCAAGTCAAGAAAGACTGGGACGAGATTATAGATTGCCTCAAGTTCTTGGAAGGCGTTTGGAACATTCCCAATGAGCTTTATTCTGACGCAGTCGATATAATCCTGCTTCTTGATCCGACAAAAAGAACCGAATTGCAAAGACTTCTGGACTTTTCTACCAGACTTAAAATTAAAAAGCTCAAGCCCCTGCGCTACTGGGTAGTAAACTGCGCGTTCAACATGGCGAATTATTGTCTGGAAACAAGCCGCGCCGATGAGCTATTCAGAATAATCCCCAATCTGGTTGCTCTTAGCGCGGAACGCAACATGGGCGACCTTGATATGCACCGGGTAGTAACCGTAAACGCTCTTCGCTATGTTGTGGATAACGATCGAGCGCTGACTTGCGAGATCTGCGATGCCAACCTTCGATTCTTCAATGGGATTTCCGACGAAAACGCATGTTATTTCTATTGGTTTTATGCTTTCTCCTTATTGAACATCGATCGAACCGAAAAAGCGGTCCCTTTATTAAAGAAGTGCCACGATTTGTGCGTGCATGTGGAGGGCGAACGCAGTTGGATCGGCGCGAGAGCCGGTTCGCTGTATTATTATCAACAGCTAATCACGGGCGACAGTCATGAAGCTGAACAGTATTTGTGGGATTCTCTCAAGAAAATAGAGAACAAGTTTTATGCGAATATGGATGAATCCGCTGATTTTGTCGCTGCGAATACAAGGGCCATGCTGCTGATCTTCCGTATGGACAAGCAGAATCTCCGTGGACTTCTTCCCGAGCTCCAGCGTTTTAGAGACTATTGCGTGACGGTAGCGGATCAAAATATTAACCCGAACCTTACTGTTCGTCAGGCGGAAAATTTGCTCTCCGGGTACTATTGGGAAGTGGGTGACTACCTGCAGGCCGCGGATCACGCGCGAAAAGCGCTGAAATCGATCCCCGCCAATGGCGTTCCCGTGAAGCCTTCCAACGTCATCCTCTATACGAATCTGCTGCTGATTTATACCGGTCTGAATGACGCAGATCAAATGGAATACTATTTGCGGAAGTTAGACGATCTTTCGGGCACGTTTGAAGACAATGATTATGAGCGGTTCAGAGTATCGATTATTGCGAACACCGCACGAAAAAAACTGGGAATCCGCTCAGAAGGGTTTGAAGAAGACCTTCGGCGCCTTCTAGCGCTTTATCAGGACATGGTTTCCTCCAGAGTAAACCCTTCCACGTCTGTTTCGAAAAATGTCGCCTTCGCTCAGTGTATTCTGGATCTGTGTTCAGGGATTTTGGATTCCGGGACCGCTTCCAAAGAGGATCTTTTGAAATTCCGTTACATCGTCAACTATTTCCGAAATCGTCCGGATGCCTATCCCTTTAACGATGTTCAGAAAGCTACTTGCTACACCTTAATGGCCCAGATCGAGTGGCAATTGGGATCTCCGAAAGCCCTGGATGATCTTGCCAGGTGCCTTTATTACGCGGATCATATTGCCGCGTCTCGTGAGGTCTACATCTCCATTCTTCGGTTTGCCGCTGTCGTCTATTATAATTACAACCGTATGGACGCGGCTATGGCGGTAATTGACAGGGTCCTGTCGGGTATCACGTCCGCTTGGCAAAAAGCTACCGCGTATCTGAATGACCATCGTGTCTGCGAGCTGCTTTCCTTCATCCAGTTCCACTTCAATGTGTGCTATGCCATTATGCGCACGGCGGCGCCCCCTGAAAAACTGTATGAGCGTATCCTGCAGTTCAAAGATCTGCCTGCGTTGGTTGGTCGAGAGCGCAATAAGTTTCTCCGGCTGGCTCCTGTGGATGAGACGCTGAAAAAACAGATCTTTACTCTTCAGGATCAGTTGGCTGCCGCAGAGCTCAATGATTCCCTGAACGGTTCAAACACAGCGCAAGCGGTGGCGGACAAGCTGGAGCAAAAGGAGGCGGAATTTGCCGCGCACTTCCCGCAAAATCTGTATTTCACAGACATTACGTTCAAACGCGTATGCGAGAAGCTGCCTGAAAACGCCGCGATTGTTGAGTATTACTTTGTCCCTGAGGAATCCGCCCTCTCGAGTAAACCCTACGAGTCCAGTGCGCTGTCCCTAGACGTTTTTATTACATCCAAGCGAAATCAGTCTGTGCGGCTGAACTATCTCAAGCTGCGCGAAGGAGATCTGATTGCCAACCAGGCTGCGGAATTTATAGAAATCCTGCAAAATCCAGATGACATTTCCGCCTCCGGCAAAAAGGCTTCCTTGCAGGCAGCGTTGTATCGCGGCTTAATTGCTCCGGTTATGCCGTTCTTGGAGGGGATCGCCAATCTGTTCATCGCGCCGGACAATCAGCTCTGCAACCTTCCTTTTGAAATCCTCTGTGCCGATGGCAGCGGCCTCTTGCAGGATCGGTTTAAGGTCTGCCGCCTGGTATGCGGCCGCGATATTCTTTTCTATGATGACTATCAGCCCACGGAAGGCAGCTGCTTCATCCTAGGCAATCCCAACTACGACGCCGACTACGGTGATCAAACGAATTCGCAAACCCGCAACGGGCAAATCAGTCTGGAGCCTGTATCTTCCCTGCCTTTCAGCGGCGTTGAGGCCAAACGCATTGGCCGCTGGTGCCATTCCGGCGTATATTCCGGCGACGCCGCCACCAAGTACGCGCTTCAAAACGCGCTGCCATGCAGGATCATTCATTTGGCAACCCACGGCGTATTCGATGACCAGTTTGAGACGGACTCGCTGTATGCTTCCCACTTGGTTTTCGCGGGATATAATGGATGGGTTTCCCATGGAACCGAAAGCAGCTCCTGCGGAAACGGCATCTTAACCGCGGACGAAATCAGCCGTATGGATTTAAAGAAAACGGAACTGGTGGTCCTTTCGGCTTGCCAAAGCGGTCTTGGCGATACGTCCTACGGGAGCGTCAAGGGCTTACTTTCCGCGTTTTCCGCGGCGGGCGCCCGTTGGGTGATCAGCCATATGTGGGCAGCAAGCGACTTTTCTACGCCTATTCTCATGGATGCGTTCTACAATGCCTATTTGAATAACGGCATGGATGTTCCTGACGCGCTCCAGTATGCCAAAAAATATCTACGCACCGTTACAATTGGCGAACTTCGTCGGAACGGCTGGCTTCATTTGCCCGCCGACATTCCCTTCTCCGACGATATTCGTGCGGCAATCGACGATATGCGCCATTGGGCTGACAGTGAAACCCCCTTCAAGGATGTGTTCTTCTGGGGCGGATTCACCGTCCACAGATTTAGATAATGGAGGCGGAACGATGAAGGATCAATATTTTGACAATCCTGCTTACGATCAAGACGACCAGCAGGAGAACATGGCCTATAATAGCTCCGCGGAAGAGGATTCCTCCGAAGCGGAAGAAAATGTCTTTTCCTATACCGACGAGGAGCATTCAGACGAGGAGGATATTGCCAGATCGTCCGCTGCGTCAAGTAATGGAAAACGCAAAAAAAGCGCGGAGCGTGTCGCTAGCGAGGAAAAGTTTTTAGCTTTATACGAAGAATATATGCGTCCGACGAAACAATACTCAGCTTTTCGAATTCAGTGCCAGTTGGATGATATGCTTGCTCTTCTGTACCAGCTAAATAAGAGCTGGGCATATTACAAGGCGAAACGGTATAAACTCGCTGGTTTTAGAGACGCGGATGGTGATGAGGCCCTCGACGTTGGCTGCATGGCGGCATACAATATGTTAAAGGAAGAAAAAGCCAGCGGAATCTATTGCACCTATCCCATTGCGCATTATCTCAGAATTACGCAGAACAACGCGATTGACGATTATTTCCGCCATGAATTCGGCCACCTTCGCTCTACAAAAAAGTCCGCGGATGCCACCTCTGACGAAGAGCTGCCTCAAATTGACAAACCACGGCGCAGACGTAAAAATCCCATTTTGATTGGCCTTGACGAACCCATTTCTGACAGCGATAGCAGAACGCGCGGTGAAGCGACCGCTGAATTATCTGTAGACCCATTTGCCAACCCGCAGCGCCCCAGATGGGAACGAGATGAGAAAGCTGTCCAGATGCAAGTAATGTTCCTTCGAGAGCTGATGGACTATCCCAATGATCCGCCAAAGCCGCTCGCATTGATGTATGGGAATGTTTTGTTTCAGCTGTTCAAAGACTACGGTGGAAATAGTGAGCTCTCCCAGCTGGCAAAGAAGTCCACAAAATTGTCTTCACCAGAGTGGGCGCATCAACTGATGGGCGACGCCACCTTGCTCCAGCTCGGAATGTACGCTGAGAGAACCGTTCAAAAGTCTGTTAGCAAATCTCTGACTTGGGGCAAGGCTTTTACACAGCATATGTTGGAGCGAACTGCCGATGGCTCCAGACGTGTATGGGCAGGCATCATTTACACAAAAACCTATTCATTGGATAACACCTCTAATTGGATCGAGTCGATTATGAGATCTACCCAAGAAAAATGCTGCCGAAAAATGCAGAATAATCCCGACCTGGTGGAATACGCCATTGAGACACTGGGCGCTAAGAATAAGTTCCGCCGGGCGTTGGAAAAAACGAAAAAGGAGGATCGCAAATGAGGCACCCTAACGACGATCAACTCTATGATTTGGCCCAAAAGATTGCCGCTGATGAAGACTTTTCTCCGGAAGAAAAGGCATATATGCAGCATATTGCCGATTGTGACGACTGCTATCACATGATTTGCTGCCTGCTGGCTATGCAAGATGTGGTGCAGCATTTCAGCGATTTCTCCCAAGGGGCTTCGCCCGTGGCATTTCAGGTTCTTGCTCGAGAAAAAATCTCCGCCGTCATCCATTTAGCGGTAAGCGCTGTCAGCTCTGCCCTTGATCAAATTGAAGATGGCGCCAACGCATGGGCATTCCGCAGAGCGCCTGTGGCCCTTGCAGCCGCTCGTTCTATTGGAAAATCCCCTTCCAATGCTACGAAAAAGCTGACAGACTCCGGCAACAGCCAGACTTTCGTCGCCTATGATCCCAGCAAGAAGCTGCTGGTGATCCAGATTGACAGCAGTGATTGCGAATCGGAGCCTCATGCGTCCATCCTGCTTCCCAGCGGAAACACGGTAGAGGTGCCCTTTGAAAAGCGTGCGCATTTGTTCTGGGCAGAAGTGCCGGGCCTTGAAGACGGAGAATATCAACTGATTCTTCAAAAGGAAATCAACGCCATAGACAAAGCGGAATGGGAAGAAATTCAGCTTCCCGCAGAGGAAGCTCCGCCGCCCTTGCCCCCGGAGTTCTAAAAAATATTTATACAAATCGGTCGGGATTTTCTGTTCCCGGCCGATTATCTATTCAGGAGCCGGAAAGTAAAGCAAAAGCCCGCTCATCAAAAGATCGGAGGTGAATGATATGTGGTTCCACGCATGGTCCATGGTACTGTCAAGAGTTATGCGCAAATTTAATGAGTCTGGTAGAAATCCGTTACCTTAGGCGGTGGAACCGCCTTGGTTATCTCGCAGCGGACAGGGTGCGAGGGGTCAAGGGCGGCGCAGCCGCTTGCCTTGCCCTTGACGCCTCGCGGCCTGTCTGCTAGCCTGCCAGCACGCCGTCAGCTTCCATGGCCTCCA
>CANQPH010000024.1 GCA_947625675.1 uncultured Acetatifactor sp. | reverse complement strand
GAGGCGGCTTTATATATCATGGCAAAATCGCAGCGTTAGCTGACGCAGCCAGAGAAGCTGGCTTAGAATTCTAGGAGAGGAGAGCAAATTATGAGACGTACAATCATAGATGCAAGCCAGTTTGAATTGACGGACAAAGTCGTCACCATCAAGCGAGTGACCAAGACTGTAAAGGGCGGACGCAACATCCGTTTTACCGCACTGGTGGTGGTTGGCGACGGCAACGGTCATGTGGGCGCAGGGCTTGGCAAGGCTGTGGAAATTCCTGAAGCCATCCGCAAGGGAAAGGAAGATGCGATCAAGCATGTGATCGAGATCGTGCGGGATGAGAACAATTCCATTCCCCATGATTTCCTGGGAAACTTCGGTTCCGCCAGCGTGCTTTTGAAGAAGGCTCCGGAAGGTACCGGCATCATCGCCGGAGGTCCGGCCCGTGTGGTCTGCGAACTCGCAGGCATCAAGAACATCCGTACCAAGTCTCTTGGTTCCAACAACAAACAGAATGTCGTGCTTGCGACGCTCACAGGTTTAAGTCAGTTGAAAGCTCCTGAAGAAGTGGCAAAGAATCGCGGCAAATCCGTAGAAGAAGTTCTCGCTTGAGGATTTGATCAGAAAGGAGAATCACAATGGCAGATAAAATGTTGAAGATCACTTTGGTAAAGTCCACCATCGGGGCCGTGCCGAGGAACAGGAAGACGGCTGAATCCATGGGCCTTCGCAAGCTGAACAAATCCATCGTGCTTCCGGATAATGCAGCTACGAGAGGGCAGATTCGTCAGATTAGTCACTTAATTAAAGTTGAAGAAGTATAAGCAGACAAGGAGGTGTAAAGAATGGATTTATCCAATTTGAGACCTGCTGAAGGCTCTAAGCACAACAGTTTCAGAAAGGGTCGGGGACATGGTTCAGGCAACGGCAAGACAGCCGGTTATGGCCATAAGGGCCAGAAGGCTCGTTCCGGGGCGCCCAGGCCTGGTTTTGAAGGCGGTCAGATGCCTCTGTACAGACGTCTCCCCAAGAGAGGCTTCACCAACAGGAACGCCAAGGATATCGTTGCGATCAATATCAGCGAGCTGGAGCGTTTTGAGAATGACTCCGTGGTCGATATCGAAGCCTTGATCGCCGCCGGGGTGATCAAAAAGCCCAGGGATGGCGTGAAAGTGCTCGGATATGGAGAATTTACCAAGAAGCTTACGGTCAAGGTTAATGCCTTCAGCGCTTCTGCAAAGGAGAAGATCGAAGCTCTTGGCGGAACTGCAGAGGTGATTTAAGATGCTTACAACGCTTAAGAACGCATTTAAGATCGTTGAGATCAGAAAAAAGATTCTATATACTTTGGGCATGCTGGTTGTGATCCGTATCGGGTCACAGCTTCCCGTGCCCGGGATCAATACCGCTTTTTTCCAGCAGTGGTTTGCAGAGCAGTCGGGAGACGCCTTCAGCTTTTTCAATGCCATCACCGGCGGTTCCTTTGAGAACATGTCCATCCTGGCTTTGAATATCAGCCCGTATATCACATCCTCCATCATCATGCAGCTGCTCACCATTGCGATTCCCGCATTGGAAGAGATGCAGAGGGACGGCAATGAAGGCCGGAAAAAGATCGTGGCTATCACCAGATACGTGACGGTCGGTCTTGCTCTGATCCAGTCCACCGCCATGGCCATCGGCTTTGGAAGACAGGGGCTGCTTACTGATTTTAATGCGCTCAACGTGATTACCGCCATCGCAACCCTGACGGCAGGCAGTGCCTTCCTGATGTGGGTTGGAGAGCGGATTACGGAGAATGGTATTGGAAACGGTATTTCCATCGTTTTGGTAATCAATATCATTTCCAGGCTGCCGTCAGACATTGGAGGGCTGTTTGAACAATTCGTGTTCAGCAAATTTGACACCGCTCCGGCCACCGCAATTTTGGCCGCAGTGATCATTTTCGCAGTGATTATCGGCGTGGTGATCCTGGTAATCATCCTCAATGACGGCATTCGCAAGATTCCGGTTCAGTATGCCAAGAAGATGCAGGGCAGGAAAATGGTGGGAGGACAGACTTCCAACATTCCGCTGCGCGTGAACACCGCAGGCGTGATTCCCGTGATCTTCGCCCAGTCCATTTTGCAGTTCCCCATTATCATCTGCTCTTTCGTGGGATATCAGGGAACGGGCTTCTGGGGTGAGATCCTGCGGGGAATGAACAGCTCCAACTGGTGCAACCCCGCCGCCCCGATTTATTCCATCGGCATGCTGGTGTATATTGTATTGATCGTGTTTTTCGCTTATTTCTATACTTCCATCACCTTTAACCCGTTGATGGTGGCCGACAATATGAAGAAGCAGGGTGGTTTCATCCCGGGAATCAGACCCGGTGCACCTACCAGCGATTATCTGACCAGGGTGCTGAACTATATCGTGTTTATCGGCGCCGTGGGCCTGACCATCGTGGCGATCATACCTTATATCTTCAGCGGCATCTTCGGCGCAAGGGTATCCTTTGGCGGTACCAGCCTGATCATTATCGTCAGTGTCATTCTGGAAACGCTGAAGCAGGTGGAATCCCAGATGCTTGTGCGCAACTACAAGGGATTCCTGAACGACTAGAACAAGTCGGACCAGTATCCGGGCGGTCTTTGTGATTGCCCGGATATGTTGGATTTTATTGTATGGGCCGCCCGACATGTGAATTTGCCGGGCGGGCATTGTTTATGACATATGGAGGTTGACGGGTATCATGAAGATCATTATGTTAGGCGCACCTGGCGCCGGCAAAGGGACCCAGGCGATTATGATCGCTGAAAAATACGGGATTCCCCATGTATCCACTGGCGATATTTTCAGGGCCAACATCAAGAACGGGACCGAACTTGGCAAAGAGGCCAAAAAATATATGGATCAGGGACTGCTGGTGCCGGATGAGCTGACCGTGAGGATATTGCTTGACCGGGTGGGCCAGGAGGATTGCAGGAATGGTTACGTGCTGGACGGATTTCCCCGCACCATTCCCCAGGCGGAGGTGTTGGACCAGGAGCTTGGAAAGCTGGGAGACGCCATTGATGTGGCCATTGACGTGGACGTGCCGGACGAGAGCATCATTAAGAGGATGTCCGGCAGAAGGGCTTGCTTGTCCTGCGGGGCCACCTATCACGTGGAGCATGTTCCGCCCAAGAAGGAAGGCATCTGTGATCACTGCGGACAGCCTTTGGTCCTGCGGGAGGATGACAAGCCGGAAACGGTGCGGAACAGACTGAAGGTTTATCATGACCAGACGCAGCCTTTGATCGATTATTATGATGCAAAAGGAATCCTCAAGGTCGTGGACGGCACCCAGGAGATGAATCAGGTGTTTGAAGCCATCATGAAAATTCTGGAGAAATAGTCATGGCGATAACGATAAAATCCGAGAGAGAGATCGAGCTGATGCGGGAATCCTGCAGACTTCTGGCCATCGTGCATAAGGAGCTGGAGGAAGCCATTCGGCCGGGAATGTCCACCTGGGATATCGACGCCATGGGGGAGTCCCTGATCCGGAAGCTGGGATGCGTGCCCAACTTCAAGGATTATAACGGTTATCCCGCCAGCATTTGCGTTTCCGTCAATGACGAGGTGGTGCATGGAATTCCCCACAAAAACAGAATCCTGCAGGAAGGCGATATCGTGAGCCTGGATGCGGGGCTGATTTACAAGGGCTATCATTCCGATGCGGCCAGAACTCACGGAGTGGGACAGATCTCCAAGGAAGCCAGACAGCTTATTGACGTGACCCGGGAGAGCTTTTTCGCCGGTATCAAGATGGCGAGGGCGGGAAATCATCTGTTTGACATTTCCAACGCCATCGATGCTTTTGTAAGACCCTACGGCTACGGAATTGTCAGAGATCTGGTGGGACACGGGATCGGATCACATCTTCACGAGGATCCGGAGATCCCCAATTTCCGTCAGCTTCGCTGAGGTCCCAGGCTTCGTCCGGGAATGACGCTGGCCATAGAGCCGATGATCAATATGGGCAGGGCCGACGTGGAATGGCTGGACGATGATTGGACCGTGGTAACGCAGGACGGTTCCTGGTCGGCTCATTACGAGAACACGGTGCTGATCACGGAAGGGGATCCGGAAATCCTGACTTTGTATTGATGAGGGTCGGAAGTTCCGGGTTTCGGATGAAAATGTCAGGGCATGCTGGCCCGGGAGATGGAATATGATAGGAAGATTCGTGATTTCTAAGGCGGGGCATGACAAAGACAAAGTTTACGTGGTGGTAGCGGAGGAAGGTGAATACCTTTACCTGTCCGATGGCCGGTTGAAAATATCCGCCGCACCGAAGAAGAAGAAACGGAAGCATGTTCAGTTGACCAACCGTTTTGTGGGAGAGGATCTCCTGTCTCTTTTGGAGAACCGGGATGCGAATGTTGACAATGAAATCAGATATGCAATCAAGCAGTATTTGGCTCAGAAAGAATGATGGAGGATATATATGTCGAAAAGCGATGTGATCGAAATCGAAGGAGTTGTTGTGGAAAAGCTGCCCAATACCATGTTTCAAGTGGAATTGGAAAACGGTCATCGGGTGCTTGCACATATCAGCGGAAAGCTTCGTCAAAATTTCATCCGTATTTTGCCGGGAGACCGGGTGACGCTGGAATTGTCGCCCTATGACCTGACAAAGGGACGTATCATTTGGAGGGATAAATAGGTTTTATGGACAAGGGTGTTCTGCTGAAGCTGCTCAGGCGGGTCGTCATGGTTTCTATCGGGAGCGCTGTTCTCGGAACAGTGCTTCTTGTTCTCATATTCTGTATTCCCACGGACAGGATAAAGAGCCATATAGAGGCCTCCCTGGAGCAGATGATTCCGACGGAGGAAGCGCTTTCCGCAAGAAGTCCTCTGGCGCAGTATATCCGGAATGGACGGGTCAGCTTTACCGATGCGATCATGGTGCAGAATGCGGCGGAAAAGGTGGAAGGACGAAATGCCTTTGAACATGCCATGTGGATTTATCATCATGACCTGAGCCAGGACACGTGGACACCTGAGTTGTCTTTGTCAGATTATGTAAGAGATGAAAATGTGGAAGGAATGTTCCTGCATAACTATGCCAGATACTGGCACGGTTATTTGGTGTTCCTCAAACCGCTGTTGTTCTTCTTCACCTGGAGTCAGGTGACGGTGATCGCAGTCGTTCTTCAGGTGCTTCTTCTGCTCCTGGTGCTCCTGCTGTCCCTTCGGCGGAAAGCCTATGGCGTGTTTCCCGCCCTGCTTGGCGGCATGTTGTTCATGAAGCCCGTTTTAATGATGACATCTTTGTCCATGTCGATCTGCTGGATCATCACCCTGGCGGCGATTTCGCTGATCTTGGTCTTTCATGAAAAAATGGAGCAGGACAACTGGTATCCGGTATTTTTCTTCTCTCTCGGCATTGCGGTGGCCTATTTTGATTTCCTGACTTATCCGATCGTGCCCCTCGGGTTTGCACTTTGCGTTTTCTTCCTTATTAAAAAGAGGGAGAATCCGGGAGGGCAGCTTGCGGAGGTGGTCGGTCTGCCCGTCTGCTGGGGCGTGGGATATGCGTGCTTCTGGGCTGGGAAATGGGTTTTGGCGGAGGTGACGCTTCGCTCCGGCACGATCAAAGATGCGGCCAGCTCGCTTTTCGGGTGGTCGGACGTGGTGGGCGGACGTCCCAGGCTGAATGGAAGTCTATATACGCTCGGCCTGCTTTTGCAGGAATACCAGTCTGTATTTTATCCGATTGCGGCGGGACTTCTGGCGGCGGTAGCGCTTGTTTTGCTCATCCTGGCGTTTGTCCGGATCAAACCTCTGAAGCTGCTGAATGCGCTGCTTCCCTTTGCGGTCGTCTTTTTCGGACCGCTTGCCTGGCTTTTGGTGGTGCAGCATCATTCCGCCCTTCATACCTCCTTTACGTTCAGGATGCTGAGCGTGTCGGCAGTGGCCGTCAGCTGTATTGGAATAAAGTTGGCGGAACTGCTTTTGGAGGAAAAAAGAGGGAAAAATCAGGGAAAATAAAGAAAATAAAGCTTGCAAACCCTGGAAGTACATGTTATAATAAAAAACGGTCTTTTTGAAAGGAGGGTTTAAGATGAAGGTTAGAGCGTCAGTAAAACCGATTTGCGAGAAGTGCAAAGTCATCAAGAGAAAAGGACGCATCATGATAATCTGTGAGAACCCGAAGCATAAGCAGAGACAAGGATAATCGCCGTTTGAGATAGATGGAGAGCTTAAGGCGGATTACTTGTTGATACTGTGAATGTGCTGCAGGGCAGTCAGTAACAGAAAGATCGGATGTGTGTCCGGTTGGGTGAAAGCCCCAATCAACTTAGTAACTAAATGGAGGAAATGTAAATGGCTCGTATTGCAGGTGTGGACTTACCCAGAGAGAAGAGGATTGAGATCGGCCTGACCTATATCTATGGTATTGGCAGGAGCACGGCCGACAAGATTTTGGCCGTATCGGGCGTGAATCCCGATACCCGCGTCAGGGACGTGACTGACGATGAAGTGAAGAAGATCAGTGAAGCCATTGAGAGTCTTGGCGTCATGGTGGAAGGCGACTTGAGAAGAGAGGTTGCCCTGAACATCAAGAGACTCCAGGAAATCGGCTGTTACAGAGGAATTCGTCATCGTAAGGGACTTCCCGTGCGCGGACAGAGGACCAAGACCAATGCAAGAACCCGCAAGGGTCCCAAGAGGACCGTTGCCAACAAGAAAAAGTAATTGCGCAACGAAGTTGAGCAATTACTTGCTACTTCCGAATTTGCGCAGCAAATTTGGAAGGTTCCTTAAGTACGAAAAGTTCTCTAATTACAGGAATTCGCCAAATTTGCGCAGCAAATTTGGAAGGTTCCTTAAGTATGGACAGTTCCCTAGTTTTAATCATGTAGCATAGAAAGAAGAAAGTAGGTTAGTTTAAATGGCTAAGAAAGTTGCGAAAAAAGTAACAAAAAAGCGTGTAAAGAAAAACGTTGAACGCGGACAGGCACATATCCAGGCTTCCTTTAACAATACCATCGTGACGCTGACGGATATGGAAGGCAACGCTCTCAGCTGGGCGAGTGCCGGCGGTCTGGGATTTAGAGGTTCAAGGAAATCTACTCCATATGCTGCGCAGATGGCGGCCGAAACGGCTACCAAGGCTGCACTCGTACATGGGCTGAAGACGGTAGATGTTTTTGTGAAGGGTCCCGGTTCAGGACGGGAAGCTGCGATCAGAGCGCTCTCTGCAAGCGGTTTGGATGTTGTGAGCATCCGTGACGTGACGGCTGTTCCTCATAATGGATGCCGTCCTCCGAAGCGCCGCAGAGTATAATAAGGCAATCAGGGGATTTCCCACAGCCGGGAGCCTTTTGGAAATTCCGCTGCAGGGATTGTCTCCCACACTGAAAATCGTTGGAAGAAAGCGCATCCGCTCCAGGGCGTATTTGACGCAGGGGTGCCGTGTGCGCTGTAAACAATAATAGAAGGAGAAATTTGAAATGGCAGTAAATCGTGTACCGGTTTTGAAGAGATGCAGGGCTCTGGGAATCGAGCCGTCTGTTCTGGGTTATGACAAGAAGTCCAACAGGACCCTGGCCAGGGCTGGCAAGAAGGTCAGTGAATATGGCCTGCAGCTGCGGGAGAAGCAGAAGGCCAAGTTCATTTACGGCGTGTTGGAGAAGCCTTTCCGCAATTATTATGAGAAGGCCGATAAAATGAAGGGTATGACCGGTGAGAACCTGATGGTCATGCTGGAGACCAGGCTGGACAACGTGGTGTTCAGGATGGGCTTTGCGAGAACCAGAAGAGAGGCCAGACAGATTGTGGGCCATAAGCATGTGCTTGTAAACGGCAAGACCGTCAAGATTCCTTCCTACAGAGTCAAGGCTGGCGACGTGGTGGAGATCAGCGAGAAGGCGAAAGCCATGCAGAGATACAAGGATATTCTTGAAGTGACTGGCGGCAGACTTCATCCAGAATGGATGGACGTGGATGTGGAAGGATTGAAGGGAACCATTAAGAACCTTCCTACCAGAGAGATGATCGATGTTCCCGTGGATGAAATGCTTATCGTCGAGTTGTATTCCAAGTAATAGGGACAGGAAGCGGACATGGATGGCTGTGTCCGCTTACAGTCGCTTTTACCTGAAACAGCAATCCGGTCGTTTAGAAATCCCATGGACATTCGTTTAAAGGAGGGTATATATAGTGTTTGATTTTGAAAGGCCCAATATTGAGGTCGCAGAGATTTCGGAAGACAAGAAATACGGGAAATTCGTAGTGGAGCCTCTGGAAAGGGGATATGGTATCACACTTGGTAACTCTCTGAGAAGAATCATGCTTTCCTCCCTGCCCGGTGCGGCGGTGAGTCAGGTTAAGATCGAAGGCGTGCTGCATGAGTTCAGCTCCATTCCTGGAGTGAAGGAAGATGTAACCGAGATCATCATGAACATCAAGAGCCTGGCCATCAAGAACAACAGCGAAACCAATGAGCCCAAGACCGCATATATCGAATATGAGGGCGAAGGCGTGGTGAAGGCTTCCGATATTCAGGCGGATCAGGATATCGAGATTCTGAATCCGGATCTGACGATTGCCACCCTGAGCGGCAAAGACACGAAGCTGTATATGGAACTGACCATCACCAGGGGCCGGGGTTACGTGAGCGCTGAAAAGAACAAGCATGAGGATCTTCCTATTGGCGTGATTGCGGTGGATTCCATTTACACGCCGGTAGAGCGGGTGAATGTCACGATTGAGAATACCCGTGTGGGCCAGATCACCGATTATGACAAGCTCACCCTGGATGTATATACCAATGGCACGCTGGTTCCGGACGAGGCCGTCAGCCTGGCGGCGAAGGTGCTCAGCGAGCATTTGAGTCTCTTCATCGATTTGTCCGAGAACGCCAAGACCGCCGAGGTCATGGTGGAAAAAGAGGACGATGAGAAGGAAAAGGTTCTGGAGATGAGCATCGACGAACTGGAATTGTCCGTTCGTTCCTATAATTGTCTGAAGAGAGCCGGTATCAATACGGTGGAAGAGTTGACCAACAAGACGGCTGAGGACATGATGAAGGTTCGCAATTTGGGCCGGAAGTCCTTGGAAGAGGTGTTGGCAAAGTTGAAGGAATTGGGCCTGCAGCTGAATCCCAGCGAAGAGGCATAAAATTCATAGGTGCCGGTCCCGGTAAAGCCGAAGGGTGCGGAACCGGTCATCTCTAAGGCGCAAAGCCTGCGTTCGCCCAGTAAGTCCAAAAGGCATGGACGGATGAACCATGAATAGAGAAAGGAAAAGCAAAACATGGCAATGTACAGAAAACTGGGAAAAACTTCTTCCCAAAGGAAAGCGTTATTGAGAAATCAGGTGACTCAGCTGATTTGGCACGGCAAGATCGTCACCACCGAGGCCAGGGCCAAGGAAGTCAGGAAGTTTGCGGAAAGCATCATCGCAATGGCCATCCGTGAAAGAGACAATTATGAGACCGTCACCGTTACCGTCAAGGTGCCCGTGAAGGACAAGGACGGCAAGAGGGTGAAGGAAGTCGTGGATGGCAAGAAAGTTACCAAGTATGAAACCGTGGAGAAGCAGATCAAGAAGGATCTTCCTTCCAGGCTGCATGCGAGACGTCAGATCCTGAGAGTGCTGTATCCCGTGGTGGAAGTTCCCAAGGAGGCGGCTGGCAGAAAGCGGAATACCAAGAAAGTGGATCTGGTGGCGAAGCTCTTTGACGAATATGCGCCGAAGTACGCTGACCGCAAGGGCGGCTACACCAGGATCGTGAAGATCGGACAGCGCAAGGGCGATGCCGCTCTGATGGTGGTGCTGGAGCTGGTATAAAGGCGGAAATTCCGGTTTGGCCGGGATATGTGCTGGTAAATGAAAGAGAAGATGAGAGACTGGCAATTTTGCCGGTCTCTTTTCATTTTCCTGTTGTCTTTTTCCTCTATATTTAGTAAAATAAGTGAAGCGGCAAAGGGATGGAAGGAATGGAAGCATGGGAATCATCAAGGCGCAGGACGTGGTCTATGAATATGTGAAACGGGACGAGGAAGGAAACGTGGAAGGTTCCATTCGGGCGGTGGATCAGGTGAGCCTGGACATCGAACAGGGGGATTTCATCGCCATCCTGGGGCACAACGGTTCCGGCAAATCCACTCTGGCCAAGCATATGAACGCCATTCTCTATCCTACGGAGGGCTGCGTCTGGGTGGACGGGAAGGACACCAGGGCGGAGGAAGAGCTTTGGAACATCCGCCAAAGCGCCGGAATGGTATTTCAGAACCCGGACAATCAGATCATCGGTCAGGTGGTGGAGGAAGACGTGGGGTTCGGCCCGGAGAATATGGGGGTTCCCACGAAGGAAATCTGGGAACGGGTGGAAGAGAGTCTGAAGGCGGTGGGCATGTACCAGTACCGCAAGCATTCGCCCAACAAGCTTTCCGGCGGGCAGAAGCAGCGGGTTTCCATCGCCGGGGTGTTGGCCATGCATCCCAAGTGCATCGTGCTGGACGAGCCCACGGCCATGCTGGATCCCAATGGGAGGAAAGAAGTGGTTCGGGCGGTTCGGGCTTTGAATGACGTGGAAAAGATCACGGTGATCCTGATCACTCATTATATGGAAGAAATCGTTCATGCGGACAAGGTGTTCGTCATGGATCAGGGCAGGATCGCCATGGAAGGAACGCCCCGGGAGATTTTTTCCAGAGTGGAGGAACTGAAGGCTTTGCGGCTGGACGTGCCCCAGGTGACGCTTCTGGCCTATGAACTGCAGAAACAGGGCCTTGATCTGCCCAGGGGCATATTGACCATACCGGAGCTGGTAGCAGCTTTGGAACGGGAAAAGGGGAGTCTGAAAAAAGATACCCCGGAGGGGAAAGATAAAAAATGTCCATAGTGTTGGAGCATGTGAGTTATATCTATGAGGCGGGAACGCCCCTGGCCCAGAGAGCGCTGGACGACATCTGTCTGGAAATACCGAACGGGCAGTTCGTGGGCCTGATCGGCCATACCGGCTCCGGCAAATCCACCCTGGTGCAGCATTTGAACGGCCTGATGAAAGCCACGGAGGGCCATGTCTATTATAACGGGGAGGACATCGACGCCCCCGGCTATGACAAGAAAAAACTGCGCAGCAGTGTGGGACTGGTATTTCAATACCCGGAGCATCAGCTGTTTGAGATAGATGTGTTTTCCGACGTGTGCTTCGGCCCCAAAAATCTGGGTCTCCCCAAGGAGGAAGTGGAGAGGCGGGCCAGAGAGGCTTTGAATCTGGTGGGGCTGTCGGAGGAATATGACAAGCAGTCTCCCTTTGAACTTTCCGGGGGACAGAAGCGGCGTGCCGCCATTGCGGGAGTGCTGGCCATGGGGCCTAAGGTGCTGATCCTGGACGAGCCCACGGCGGGCCTGGATCCCCGGGGAAGGGAAGAGATCCTGCAGCAGATCAAGAGGCTCCAGGTGCAGACCGGGATGACGATCCTGCTGGTGTCTCACAGCATGGAGGACGTGGCGGAATATGTGGACCGGATCCTGGTGATGAACCATGGGCGGGTGATGCTGGACGGCGCCCCCAGGGAGGTCTTCCGGCATTACAAGGAACTGGAGGAAGTGGGTCTCGCCGCCCCCCAGGTCACTTACATCATGCACGCCCTTCATGAAAAAGGGTTCGACGTGGACGCGGATGCCACCACCATCGAAGAGGCCGCCGGAGAAATCATGAAGGCCCTGGGCCGCTCCGAAACCCTTCGGAATTGAAGAACCCATCGGAACCGGAAAGAGGGAGTAAATTAGGAGTTATATGCTGAGAGATATTACCTTGGGACAATATTATCAGACGGATTCGGTGATACACAGGCTGGATCCCCGGGTAAAGCTGGGAGGGACCCTGCTGTTCATCATTTCCCTGTTCTTTTTTCAGAACATGTGGGGATACGTGATTGCGGCGGCTTTCCTGGCCCTGGTCATCCATCTGTCCACGGTGCCCTTTCGCTACATTGTGAAGGGGATGCGGGCTATCCTGTTTTTGCTGTTGATCACGGTGGCTTTTAACCTTTTCCTGACGCCGGGAACGCCCCTGGTATCCTTTTTCGGCGGCCATGTCCGCATTACCTATGAAGGGATCCGCCTGGCGGTGTTCATCGCCCTGCGCCTGTGCTTCCTGATCATCGGCTCTTCCATGATGACCCTGACCACCACGCCCAACAATCTGACGGACGGCATGGAAAAGATGCTCCGGCCCCTGAAGTTGTTCAAGGTTCCCGTGCACGAGGTGGCCATGATGATGTCCATCGCCCTGCGTTTCATTCCTATTCTGCTGGAGGAGACGGACAAGATCATGAAGGCCCAGATCGCCCGTGGGGCGGACTTCGAGAGCGGGAAGCTGGTGCAGCGGGCCAAGGCCATGGTGCCCCTCCTGGTGCCCTTGTTCATTTCCGCTTTCCGGCGGGCCAACGACCTGGCCCTGGCCATGGAAGCCAGATGCTACCGGGGCGGGGAAGGCCGCGCCAAGATGAAGCCCCTGATCTATCAGAAGAGGGACGGGATAGCTTATCTTTGCCTGGGGCTTTACCTGGTGGCGGGAATCGGCATCGGAAGGCTGTAAGCGCAGAGGACGCTGCGGCGGAACGGAAGGCCGGGCCGTGAAGGCAGAGGGCGTTGCGGCGGAACGGAAGGCCGGAAGTGCGGAGGACGCTGCGGCGAAACGGAAGGCCGGGAAGGCAGAAGGTGCTATGGCGGAACGGAAGGCCGGGAAGATGATGGCTGACAGGAGGTGGTCTGGGGTGGAAGGAAGCGGTTGTGCGGCGGGGAAAAAAAGAGTCCGTCTCACTGTGGCTTATGACGGTACCCATTATCATGGCTGGCAGGTGCAGAACAACGGGATCACCATTGAAAGCGAGCTGAACAGATGCCTTTCCCAGCTTCTGGGGGAGCCTGTGGCCGTGATCGGCGCCAGCCGCACGGATTCCGGGGTTCACGCCCTGGGCAATGTGGCGGTGTTTGACACGGGGACCCGGATGCCGGCGGAGAAGATTTCTTACGCTTTGAACCAGCGTCTGCCGGAGGACATCCGCATCCAGCGTTCGGAAGAAGTGGCGCCGGACTGGCACCCCCGATACGTGGAAAGCCGGAAGACCTATGAGTACCGCATTTACCGGGGCACCTTTCCCATGCCCACCAGACGCCTGTATACATATTTCGTTTATCATGAACTGGACGTGGAAGCCATGCGGGAAGCGGCCAGGTACCTGGAAGGGGAACACGATTTTAAGAGCTTTTGTCAGACGGGGGCCCAGGTAGAGTCCACCGTCCGCACCATCTATAGCATGGAGATTCAGGAGGAAGGCCCGGAACTGGCGATTCGGGTCTGCGGCAACGGTTTTCTCTACAACATGGTGCGGATCCTGACGGGCACGCTTCTGGAGGTAGGGCAGGGGAAACGAAGTCCCCGGGATATGCCCGGCATCCTGGAGGCTCGGGACAGGGGAGCGGCGGGACCTACGGCCCCGGCCCACGGTCTGACTTTGATAAAGTATGAATTTTTATCTGAAAAGAAAGGAAAACAACATGATCGTACCGAAACATTATGAAAATCCGGAGCTTTTGCATGAAAACACGCTGCCCAGCCGTTCCTATTACATTCCCGCTTCCCGGGAGATGGGGGATCTGGCGGAGCACAGAGAGCTTTCAGACCGTTTCACCCTGCTGAACGGAGAGTGGGATTTCCGGTATTATGAGAGCATCTACGACTTGAAGGAGAATTTTTACCAGGAGGAATATCAGGAAGGCGCTGGCTGGGACAAGACTCCTGTGCCCGGCGTGTGGCAGACCCAGGGCTATGACCATCATCAGTATACCAACGTATGCTATCCGTTTCCTTTGGATCCGCCCTACGTGCCCCTGGAAAATCCCTGCGGCGCCTACCGCCGATGTTTCGATTGGCAGGAAAAAGAGGGAGCTCCCGTGGTCACCCTGAATTTTGAAGGGGTGGATTCCTGCTTTTATGTATGGCTCAACGGACAGTACGTGGGTTACAGCCAGGTTTCCCACAGCACCAGCGAGTTTGACGTGAGCCCCTATCTGCGCCAGGGCAGGAATTTGCTGGCGGTTCTGGTCTTAAAATGGTGCGACGGCAGTTACCTGGAGGATCAAGACAAGTTCCGCATGAGCGGTATTTTCCGGGACGTGTATCTGCTGAGCCGCCCGGAGAACGGCATTTTTGACTACTTTATCAAAACAGGGCTTTCCCTGGAAAAAAGAACCGCCAGGGTGGAGATTCAGCTGGATTATTGGAAAAACCCCATGCCCACGTCCGTTTCCATTCGGGACGCCCGGGGACGGGAGGTAGCCGCCGGGGATGGCAGCGGCCGGATCGTCCTGCAGATGGAAGACGTGCACTTATGGAGCGCAGAAACCCCTTATCTGTACACGGTGGTGCTGAAAACGGAAGGGGAAGTGATCGTGGATCAGCTGGGTCTGCGGGAAGTGACCATTGCGGAGGGCGTGTTGTATTTTAACGGTCAGAATATCAAGCTCCACGGGGCCAATCGCCATGACAGCGATCCCGTGACCGGTTTTGTCATCAGTCTGGAGCAGATGCATCGGGATCTGCGGCTGATGAAGGAGCACAACGTGAACGCCATCCGCACCAGCCATTATCCCAATGCGCCCCAGTTTTATCTGCTGTGCGACCGCTACGGCTTTTATGTGATCGATGAGGCGGACAATGAAAGCCATGGGGCCTGTATGGCTTTCAAGCAGGAAGGGGGAATGATGCCCAAATGGGTGGCGGATCAGGAGATGTTCGTGAAGGCCACAGTGGACCGGGTTCAGAGATGCGTCCAGAGGGACAAGAATCGTTCCTGCGTGTTCTCCTGGTCCATGGGTAACGAGGGAGCCTATGGACGAACCTTTGAAGCGGCTCTGGCCTGGACCAAGGCTTTTGACAATACCAGAGTGACCCATTATGAAAATGCGTATCATCAGGGCATCGACCATCCCAGCGACTACAGCAATCTGGATCTGTACAGCAGAATGTATGCCAGCCCCCAGGAAATCAGGGATTATTTCAAACAGGATGCGGACGCCTCCCTGGCGGACAGCCAATATGCCAATGCGGCCAAACGGCCTTTGATCCTGTGCGAGTATTGTCATGCCATGGGCAACGGACCCGGCAATCTGGAGGACTATTTCCAGGCGGTGCAGGACAACAAGGGGGCCTGCGGCGGCATGGTCTGGGAATGGTGCGATCACGCCATTTACAAGGGAGAGACCGTGGATGGCAAAAAGATCTATTACTATGGCGGAGATCACGGGGAATATCCCCATGATGGCAACTTCTGCATGGACGGGCTGGTGTATCCCGACCGCAGGCCCCATACGGGTCTGAAGGAATTTGCCAATGTCTATCGTCCCGCCAGAGTGGTTTCCTATGATGCGGTACAGGGCGAACTGTTGGTACACAACTATATGGATTTCCTGAACCTGAAGGATTATTGTTTCCTGGAGTGGACCGTGAACTGTGACGGGAACCCTCTGGCCGCAGGCAGGGTCGATGATCCCGGGCAGCTGGATATCGCACCCCACGGGGAAGGAACGATCGCCTTGTCTCCGGAATCCCTGGGAATCGGGGGAATCCATGACGGACTCGCTCTGTCTGGCAAGGTCTATTTGAAGGTCAACTGGATCCTGAAGGAAGCCCAGGGAGTGCTTCCCGCCGGAAAGGAGCTGGGCTTCGACGAGGTGGAGCTGAGCGAGGCCGGAGCCCTCTGCGGGACTGCGGAAAAATTGCTTGAAAAGCCCCTTGCCGGGAAATCTGCGCCTGCGGAAAACCCGGGCCGGGACGATGATGGCGCATCTGCGGCGAAATCGGATCGGTGCAGCGGCGGCGCATCTGAAGGAGATTGGAGCCGGGAGGACAGCTTCGGCACCTTGGAAGCTGATGGCGTCTCCTCTGCCCTTGCGGTGGCGGAAGAGGATAGGAAGCTCGTCATTGAGACTCCGACTTTCCGATATGTTTACAACAAGTTTACAGGGCTTTTCGCTTCCATGACGGTTCAGAACCGGGAGCTGCTGCAGCGTCCCATGGAGTACAATCTTTGGAGGGCGCCTACGGACAATGACCGCAATATCCGCCACACCTGGCAGGCGGCCCATTATGATAGGACCATAGCCAGAACTTATGACACGAAGGTTCAGCGGGGTGAGGAAGCCGGAAGGGCCTATGTGGAGATCACCAGCGAAGTGTCCTTGGCTTCTCTTTTCCTCCAGAGGATCATGAACCTGAAAGCCGTCTGGAGGGTTTGGTGGGACGGCAGCCTGGATGCCAGGCTGGAAGTGAAGAAGGATCCGGTGTTCCCCAGGCTGCCCAGGTTCGGCGTCCGCCTGATGCTTCCGGAGGATTTGTGTCAGGTGGAATATTACGGGCTGGGGCCTTTGGAGAGCTATACGGATAAGCGCAGGGCAAGCTATCATGACAAGTTCTGCACCACCGTGGCGGCACTGCATGAGGATTATCTGTTCCCTCAGGAAAACGGGAGCCATTGGGACGTGAGTTATGTCTCTCTGTCCAGGCCGGATCTTCGATTGTCGGCGGCCTCTGGAACTCCTTTTTCCTTCAACGCTTCCTACTATACTCAAGAAGAGTTGACGGAAAAGAATCATAATTACGAGCTGGAGAAGTCCGGCCATGTGGTGCTGTGCCTGGACTATAAGCAGGACGGCATCGGCTCCAACAGCTGCGGGCCGGAGCCGGAAGAGCAGTACCGCTTTACGGAAAATGAATTCACCTTTGCCTTTGGCCTCAGAATCGGGACGGGCAGATAAATTTGCAGGAAACCTTTCAAACTGCCTGTCGGCTGCGGGAGAAAAGAATGTTTTCTTGGGAATATGAAAAGGAAATAAAGGCAAATTTCGAGGAACGGCTGGGGCTGTTGGAAGAAAGGGCCTGTCAGCTGCAGCGGGAGGCGCAGGATTCGGAAGTCCTGCGCCTGTGCCGTCTGCGGTTGGAGGACAAGAGAAGGGAAATGAACGAGGCCCTGGAAACTTGTGACGAGGACACTGCCTGGACCCTGCGGTACCTCTGGGCGGCCATGCCTTTAAGCGATTTGCTGGATTATCCGGCGGAGCTTTTCAAGGCCTATGGGGAGCACGGGATTTTTCTTTGGCACAAGGGCCCTTTTGCGGGAAAGGTGCCGGAACGGATCTTTGCGGAGTATGTGCTGTATCATCGGGTTAATGATGAAGATCTGGCGGATACCCGAGGGTTTTTCTACCGTATGTTGGAGGGGCGGATTTCTGAGCAGAACTGGGAGCACGGGTCGGATCATGAGGCGGAGAACGGAATGGCCCGGGCGGCTCTGGAGGTGAATTACTGGTGTGCGGAGGCGGCTTCCTATGAGGCTTCTGACGAGCGGACCCAGAATCCCCTCACCCTGTACGGAGGAGGAAGGGGACGGTGCGGGGAGGAATCCACTCTGGTTGTGACGGCCCTCTGCAGCGTGGGGATTCCGGCCAGACAGGTCTATGCGCCCCTCTGGTCCCATTGTGATGACAATCATGCCTGGGTGGAGGTCTGGTGCCAGGGAGAATGGCATTTCCTGGGGGCCTGTGAGCCGGAGGAACGTCTGGATCTGGGCTGGTTTAACCAGGCGGCTTCCCGGGCCATGCGGGTGCGGTCCAAAAATTTGAAAGAGGAGCAAAATCATCTGGCCAGATATGCCCCTGTTTTGACACTGACGGTCAAGGCGGTGGATGAGGCCGGAAAACCCGTGCCCGGCGCCAGAGTGGATTTCCAGGTGTTGAATCAGGGGAGCTTCGGGAAGATCGCTACCCTTTGGACGGACGGGGAGAAGGGAACGGTTCGTTTCGTGACGGGAAGAGGGGATCTGCTGGTCAGCGCCAGCGCCTTTCGGAAGATCATGGCGTCTAGCGGAAATGGAGCAGCGTCCCTTGGAGACCAGGCAACATTGACTGGAGAATGGTTGTATGGGGAAAAATTGGTATCCTTGGCCCAGGAATCGGAAGGTTCTGAAACGGTCTGCGAGATTGTGCTCGGAAGGGCGTCGGAAAGAAAGGATGCCCTTCTGAAAACAGAAAATCAGATTTTTCGGGAATTCACTTTTCATGCGCCGGAGGGCTTTGACAAGTCTGCGGGAAAAGAGTGGCCCGAGGAAGAACTGCCCGAAGGGGAGTTGCTCGAAGGAGAGCTGCCAGAGGAAGGAGAGCGGTGCAAGGATCGGCATCTTTTGAAATCGGAACAGCATAAGGAGCAGGGGCTCAGAGAAGAGAAGGAGGCCAAACGACGCCGAGATCAACGTATTCAAGAAGCGGCCCGCCGCCGGGAGGAAAGGCTGGGAAATTATGAGGCCTGTTGGAGAGATGCGGAGGTGCTGGGGCTTTTTGACGGGGAGCGGCGAAAACGGCTGGAAGAGATCCTGCGGGAATCCGCCGCAAACTATCGGGAAATATTGGATTATCTGGAAAAACCTCTGGGATTCGCTCCGGAATGGAAGCTGTGCGTTTTGGAGACGTTAGCCAAGAAGGATTATCGGGATGTTACGGAAGAGGTTCTGGAGGAATGTTCGGAGCTGGCCCGTCCTTATGAGGGACAGGTGCCGGAAAAAATCTTTTTCCCCTACTTGGTCTGTCCCAGAGTGCGTCATGAAATGTTGCGGCCCTGCAGAAAGGAATTGTTGCGTCTCCTGCCTCCGGAAGAAATTCTTAGGATCCGCCGCAGTCCCGCCTGTCTCCCGGGCTTGTCCCGCCGATGGATTCGGTCCCTGCCGGAAGAGGAATACGGGGAACTGGTCACTTCTCCCTTGGGGTGTCTCCGAGGGGGAATGGGCAGCGAACTTTCCCGGAAAACATTTTGCGTCATCCTGTATCGTGCGCTGGGGATTCCGGCCAGACTGCGCAGCCTGGATTTGAGAGTGGAATATTTTCAAGAAGGACGGTTTTGGTCAGCGGACGAGGAAGCGGAGCTGGATATGGCCCATTTGGTGCTGCAGGGCAGCAGTTCCCTGGAACTGCGAGATTGGGAGATCTATTCTTTGGAACGGTTTTTGGGAAAAGAATATGGAAGGCTGGATTTGCGGGAAGAGATCCAGGAACAAAAGAAATCGCTGGAACGGCCCGAAATCCTGGATCTGGCACTGCCCGCCGGTCTTTATCGTCTCATCACTTCCTGCAGACAACCGGATGGAAACCAGCTGGCGCAGAGGTGGGATTTTTTCCTGGAAAAGGGAGAGACAAAAAGGCTGACGCTTACTCGCCGTAAGAAGGAAAAAACCGAAGAGATGATTTTTCAAGAGGTTCCGGACATCGCACTGCTGGATGGGAAGGGCGAGAGCCATACTCTGTCGGAGCTGGCGTCGGGAAAGGGAGTTCTGCTTCTTTGGCTGGAAGAGGGCAGGGAGCCTACGGAACATCTTTTGAATGAACTATATGACAAAAGGGCGGACTATGAGAAAATAGGAGAGGCCCTTTGCCTGGTCCTGTCCCGGCCAAAGAAACACGGCCAGACCCTGGGGAGACTGCTTCAGGCGCTGCCGTCCTGCCGTCTGCTTTTGGGAAATGCGGAGACGGAAGGACGTTTGGCGAAGGGATTGGGACAGGAAGCGGGAAAGCTGCCCCTGGCCCTGTTTTTGCAGGAGGATGGGCGCTGTGCCTACGTCCATGCCGGTTATCAGGTGGGACTGGCGGAGCTTTTGTGGAGAGCGGGGGAAAGCCTGCGGAAAGGATGAAAAGCATGATACCAAAGGATCCGGCGATGCTGTTGAGCTTCGTCAACATGAAACTGCGGGATTACTATGGAAGTCTGGAGGCCTTGTGCGAGGATCTGGACGCAGATCCCAGAGAAATAGAGGAGACGCTGCGCACCCTGAATTATCGGTATGACAGAGGGCGCAATCAGTTCGTATGATGAAAAAAGGAAATCGCTGCAACATCTGTACCGGCTGCGGGCGTTGCTTTGGAAATGGGGAAGGCATAAATATTTTGGGAGTCGATCCCCGGATGGCATTTCATGGGCTCCTTGATCCGGGAGAAGGCCCTGGCAGTCTGGGAGAAGGTTCTGGCAGTCTGGGAGAGGGTTCTGGCAGTTCCGGTGTCGTCTGCAGGAAGCGGCCCTTCGCCGGAAAAAAGAGCTTCTGGGTAGCCGCTGCGGATATCGGCACCACCACCATCGCCATGGCATTGTATGACGGGGAAGGCGGGGAGCGAGACCGGTTCATGACGGTCAATCCCCAGGTGCGATATGGAGCGGACGTGCTTTCCCGAATTCAGGCGGCCTCGGATCCGGCTGTCGCCATCGCCTTGCAGGAGGACGTCCTGGCCGTGCTGAAGGAAGGGATGCACCGATTCTCAGAGACCTTCCAGCAGGCCCGGGAAATGACCGATGGCATCCGTTTGGCGATTGTCGGAAACACCTCCATGCTGTATCTGCTCCGAGGGTTGGATCCCCGGGAATTGGGCGAGGCTCCTTTTCAGGCTTCCCATTTGGAAGGAGTTTATCGCAGACGGACTGAGGAATCGGGCTTTGGTCTGGAATGGGTTTCCCTGTTGCCGGGCCTGTCCGCCTTCGTGGGGGCGGATATCCTGGCGGGGATCTGTGCCTGCCGGATGGCGGAGAGGGAAGAGCTTACTCTGCTGGTGGATCTGGGCACCAACGGAGAAATGGTGTTGGGGAATCATGACCGATTGCTGGCCTGCGCCACGGCGGCAGGACCGGCTTTTGAGGGAGGTGCCACCCGGGGGATCTGGGGGGCGGACATGGTTCATTTGACGGCGGCCCTTCTGCGGGAAGGAGTGCTGGACGAAACGGGCTTGCTGGCGGATCCTTATTTTGAAGAAGGAATTCGTATAGGCAACGTTCGGTTGAAGCAGGCTCACATTCGGCAGCTCCAGGTGGCCAAAGCCGCAATAGGGGCGGGTATCGGGGCCTTGTTGCGGGAATATGGTCTGAAGGATCCTGAACAGATTGACAGGGTGGTGTTGGCGGGAGGATTCGGTTATTTCCTGCAGGCGGAGGATGCGGCCCGCATCGGGCTTCTGCCCCGGGGGCTTTCCGCCAAGACGGAACCGGGGGGCAATGCGGCTCTTGCGGGGGCGCTGCGTTATGGATATTGTCCGGAGGAAATGGAAAAAGAGCTGAACGGAATCCGGAAGAGGACCCAAGTCATGAATTTAGCGGAGAATCCTTATTTTAAAGAGCATTATATTGAGGCCATGAATCTGGCGGAATGGGCCTGACGGAAACGATTGGGCAAAAAGAGTCCGCTTGGTGAACACGGTTGACCAAAAGGAGTTTGCCTGACGGAAACGGTGGGGCAAAAAGGGCCTGCTTGGTGGAAACGATTGGATAAAAAGGGGTTTGTCGACGGAAAGAGTTTGACGGAATTGGCCTGACGGGCGGGAGAGCGTATGGGTAACGGATTTGTAAAAAGAAAAAAGTTAATCGGGTTGGTTTTGGCGGCTGTGCTTCTGGCAACAGGCTGTGGGCAGAACGGCGTCCAGGGCCAAAGCGGCATCGGCCAAGAGGATGGCGGCCAGGGTAAAAGCGGCCAAAACGGCATTGGCCAAGAGGAAGCCGTTCGGGTGGAAAACGGCCAAAATGATATCGCCCAAGGGGAAAGCGCACAGGCCGTCCTGGGCCAGGAGGAAGAAGAACCTCTGCGCATCCTCCTGGATGATTCCGTATTTGGTGGGATGGAAGAGAGTGAAAGGCTTTTATCGGCTTTGGAGAAGCTGACCGGGATTGCGGTGGAGGTGCTCCGGCCTTCGCAGGACTCCTATTATGAAGAGGTGCGGCGGACCCTGGAGGGGGCGGATTGGCCCGATATCGTCCTGTTGGATGCCGTTCATTACAAGGAGTATGCGTCCAGGGGCGCCCTGTGGGACATGATGGAAAGCTATCATCGTGCTTCCTGGCAGAGTCGAGTGTCCAACAGAGACGCAGTGGAAAGATGGATGGTGGATGGAGGTCTTTACGGGCTGGCGCCGGTTTCCGGAGGCGGGTATGTCACTTATGTGAAGCGGGCCTGGCTGGATGCCTGTCAGCTGGAAGTGCCGCATACTTATATTGATTTCTTCATTATGTGTATGAAATTTACGCAAGAAGATCCGGATGGAAACGGGATCAACGGGGATACCTTTGGCGTGACCGCCCCTGGCCTGCTGGGGGAAGCCCCTTCCTATTCCGCATATTTGCCGCAATTTTTCCTGGCGGCGGATCCTGGATTTTATCGGGATGAGGAAGGGATCTGGAAGGACGGGTTCGGGGAAAAGTCCATGCTGGAGGCCATGAAGAAGCTGCGTCAGAATTATCAGGGAGGCTATCTGGATCCGGAGATTCTGGAAAATGACGTGGATCGCTGTTACAGGAAGTTCGTGGGGGGTCAGTGCGGCGTGATCGTGGGCCCGGCGGGAAATTTTGGAGAATTGTTGCGGGAGGGGCTGGAAGCGAGAGGACAATCCGGCGCCCTGGTATTGTTGCCCCCTCTGCAGACCATGGCCCTCTATCAAAAGGAAGAGCCGGCGCTGTGGTGCGTCACCATCGCCTGTGAGGAACCGGAGAAAGCCTTTCAGTTCCTAGGCTCCATGTTCGACGGGGGACGGGGGGAATCCCTGTGGACCTATGGCGACCCTTCCTTTGTCCTGGTGCCGCTGGACCCTTCTTTTGCATCGACGCCGTTGAAAGATGCTGCAGCAGGGGCACTTGAGGACGATGCAACGGAGGTGCCAGGGGAGGCTGCAGTGAAAACGTCCGGGGAGGCTGCAGCGGAGACGCCAGGAGATGCGGCAGAGGAAGAGGGAATGACAGATTTGGAATTTTGGCAGGAGTACAGCAGGGAAAGGACACCTCTTCCTTATACGGAAGAAATGATGCTGTATTATGACGAATTGGAAGCTTTGAAAGAAGAGATCCTGATCGAAGTGGTGACGGGAGATCTGACGCCGGAGGAAGGGATGGAACGCTATCAGACGGGCGACGGGGCCAAATGGGCCGGAAGGATTCTTGAGTCGCTGAATCGGAGGCCGGACTGAAATTTGGCATTCTGATTGAAGTCCGGCACTCGGAGCGAAATCCGGCATTCGGATTGAATCTGGTATTTTGATTGAAGTCCGGCACTCGCATTGAGTTCTGACGTCGGATTGGCCGCGGGGATGTAACCTTCCGTCCGGGGGAATAGGGAGCGGCTGCGTCTCATATATTAGCAGTAAAAAAGGATGCGGCATTTGGCCAAAAACCTGACGCATCGGCGGAAGGGCGGAGACTTTGGCAATCCGCAGGGAGAATAAAGCATGAAAAAAAATAAAACAGCGGCGCTGATCCTCATTGCGGGGTTGGTTCTGCTGTTTTTCAGACTGTTGGAATTTTGGACGGAGGAAGGGAAAGCTTTCCAAAACACTGGCTCTGCCATTTTCCAGATCGACAAGGAGAGCGGCCAAACCGAAGAAGAAAGCAAGAAGATTGCCCTGACCTTTGACGACGGTCCCCATCCCTATTACACGGATCAGCTTCTGGACGGCCTTGGGGAGAGAGGGGTGAAAGCGACTTTTTTTGTGACTGGGGAAAACGCCAGCCTGCATCCGGATACGATACGGCGGATGCAGGAGGAAGGGCATCTGATCGGGAACCACACTTACAGCCACATACAGCTTCGGCCGGACAACAGGGAGGTTTTTCGGGAGGAATTGAAGAGGACCAACGAGGTGTTGCAGGAGATCACGGGCCAGGAGGTGATGTTCGTGCGGCCGCCTTACGGCACCTGGGATAAGTCTCTGGAAAAAGAATTGAACATGATTCCGGTCTTGTGGACCGTAGACCCCTTGGATTGGTGCTCCGACGACGTGTCCTGCATTACGGAGAGGGTGATTTCCAAGGTGGAGGAATACGACATCATCTTGATGCACGATTACTATGAGACCAGCGTCACCGCCGCCCTGGAAATTGTGGATCGGCTGCTGGAACAGGGATATGAATTTGTGACCGTGGAGGAACTTTTGCTGGACTGAATGCTGGCTGAACTGATACAATATAATGATTGAATCGGAGAAAAATATGTGATAATATGGTATCAAGGATAAGTGCGTTCATTATCATATGAGATACGGCAGGATTGTGCGGCGGACATGGAGGCATGCGTGATGGAAGAGAATTGGAAGCAAACGGAAGAGACCTGGGATGCAGTGGATTTGCCGGTGGTGCTTCTGCGGGCGGAGGGAGACTGTCAGGAGACTTATGAAAATCCGGCGGCGGCCGCCCTGCGGAACCGGGTGGATGAGAAGGCGGATTCCGTGCTGGAGTTGATGCCGGAAGAGGACCGGGAGGAACTCCTGAGACAGGTTCAGGAGACGGGTTCCCGCCAGGCTCCCCTGTTTTGCCATATTGGAAAAGAAGTGTATTCCGTCACCCTGATGAATCAGAAGGAATGTTGCGTCTGCATTCTGCAGGATGCCAGCCAGTACTATTATAAAAACAAGAACGCCATGGAGGAAGCGCAGCTGGCCAACCGGGCCAAGACGAACTTCCTTTTTGCCATGTCCCACGACATCAGGACGCCCATGAACGCCATCGTGGGAATGACCAGCATCGCCCTCAAGCAGGAGGAAATTCAACCTCGGGTGAAGGATTGCCTGGAAAAGATCCAGACCGCTTCCGAGCACATGATGTCTTTGCTGAACGACGTGTTGGACATGTCCCGCATTGAAAGCGGCAAGATCCTGCTGCAGCCGGAAAAGGTGAATCTGGCCGATTTACTTCATGAGATTCTGATCGTGGCCAAGCCCCAGGCCAGTTCCAAGGGGCTTCAGCTTCAGGTCCTGTTGGGCGAGGTGCTCCAGGAGGATATTTTGGCGGACGGGGTGCGGATTGGCCAGATTTGCAACAATCTCCTTTCCAATGCGGTGAAATTCACGCCGGAAGGCGGAAAAGTGGAACTGTACCTGAGCGTTTCCCATAGGACGGAAAGTTTTCCCTTGGAAAACGGAGAGGATAGGGATCTGATTCTGACCATTCGGGTGAGGGACACCGGCATTGGAATCGCCAAGGAATTTGTTCCCCATATTTTTCAGCCCTTTGAGAGAGAAAAGAGCGTGACGGTGAGCAAGATCCAGGGAACCGGCCTGGGCATGGCCATCACCCGAAACCTGGTCAATATGATGAACGGGCGGATTGCGGTGGACAGCGAAGAGGGAAAGGGAACCTGTTTCGAGGTGGAGATACCGGTGAAAGGCCTGGAAGGGAACCAGGAGACCTGCCGCCAGAGCCTTCAGGATAAGTGGATTCTTTTTTTGGACGATGAAGAGCGGCAGGGCAGTGCGGTGACGGAGATGCTTCGGAGCCTGGGCCTTCAGGTGGAATGGGTGAAAAATGCGGAAGAAACCGTGGATGCCATCAATCAGACCATCTTTGCGGAAAGGGAATTTTTCGCCTTCTTGACCGTGGAGACGGTGAAGGGCATGGAGATGGTGGAATTTTTGCCCCAGGTCAGGAGCCGCATGGGCGAGAACTTCCCGATCCTGATGTTGTCGGCAGAGGACTGGACCCAGTTGGAATACCTTTTGAGCCGGGCCGGAGTGAACGCCTACATCCCGCTTCCTCTTTTCAAGAGCCGTTTGCTGACAGGGTTATATGCCTTTACGGAAGAAAGCAGACAGGAAAGTCTCCGCCGGAAGTCCATGGAAACGAAAAAAGGGTTGATTGATAAAAAGGTGCTCTTAGTGGAGGACAACGAACTGAACCGGGAGATCGCCCAGGAAATCCTGGAGATGGCGGAGGTGTCCGTGGAAGCGGCCGAAAACGGAGCGGAGGCGGTGGAAAAGTTCCGGTCCTCGCCGTCCTATTATTACGATATGATCTTTATGGACATTCAGATGCCGGTGATGGATGGGCTGCAGGCGACCCGGGCCATCAGGGCCCTGGACCGCGGGGACGCTGGGTCCGTGCCCATCGTGGCCATGACTGCCAACGCTTTTCTGGAGGATGTCAAGAACTCCCTGGAGGCGGGAATGAACGGACATCTTTCCAAGCCCCTGGACATGGATCAGGTACATGAATGTATGAAGAAGTTCCTGGGAGGCGAAGGATGAGACCCTATCAAAAGCAGTATGTGGAAAACTTAAAACAGATTGCGGAGCTGTCCGCCATCTCTCCGGAGCTGCCTGGGGACATTCATGATTTTATAAAAAAACGGCAGGAGAACATGACCCGGTCCCAGGAGTTGGTGAAGGAGAACACGGAACTGCTCCGCAGGGAGCTGATGCCGCTGTTGGATGACATCGTTTCCGCTTCCCAGGAAGAGATTGCGGATTTGGAGGATTTTGCGGGGCATCTTCTGTCCGGAGTAAATCAGCTGGACGTGTTCCTGGACTACATCATCCGGAACGCTCTGGTCACTTATGCCCGAAAATGGGGTCTGCGGGACATGCTGATCCGGGAGCTCTATCATACCGGACTGGCCCTGTTCTATTTGCAGGATCGGCTGGTGGCCGCTCATCTGTCCACCTATCGCTGGAAAATGAACATGATGTTCGGGGAGGCCGCTTCTTATATCAAGAAATACGATGAAATCGAGAACGTGGAGATCCGGGGATATATTCACCGTTCCATGGCGAATCTCGGTCTTTCCTATGGCTGGGGGTCCGAGGAAGAGGTGGGGAAGAAAATGGATGTTTTCCGCCGCTGCCTGGACATCATGACGGATCCGGTGTATCGGGCCAAGACCCCTTCCCTCCCCTGGGACAGGTATGTGTACAACATTCACCAGATTCGTTCCTCCGGCACCTCTTATTTGAAGATCGCAGGCAGTGAGGCGGATCCCAGGATACAGAGGGAGATTATGGAATCCTCCCAGTTCCTGTGGGAGCATCAGCTGGACACCAGCAGGGAGAAGGGGGTGGAGATCACCAGCCGCTGGGTTCTCAAAAACGAAGTCACGCAGTACCATTGCGGGATCAGGACCCTGTCTCATCTTTTGACCCAGATAGAAAAATACTATATGGGGAGAAATCCTTCGGATTACACGGAAGCGGGCATTGAGAACAACCTTTACCTGCCTTCCCTGTACGGGGAATATCTTTTGACCGACGAGGAAATGAAATACAAGAAAAAAAGGATCATCGGATACATGTACCGCAGCATTGTGAAATACGTCCGTTCCATGCCCGGCAATCAGCTGGACGCCAAGATGCTGCGGAACCTGGTGCTGGTCATGGACCGTTTCGTGGAATATCCCGGCAGCATTACGCTGAAGGATTTCCTTCTGGAACTGGTGGTCTGCAGAAATCCGGACGCATACGTGAATCTGTATCTGACGGCAGAAATTTCCCTGATGCTGGCGAGGAAGGCCCTGGAGAAGGATCCCCGGGTTTTCCTGGGAACGATGGGCTGCGGGACCGTGGAGGAACTGCGGGAGAAAAAGGAAGACTTGCTCCGGCTCGTCTATGAGAGTGGGATGCTTTATGATGTGGGATACCTGAACGTGAGCACCATGGTGAGCCAGACGGGGAGAAGCTGGTTCGGGGAAGAACGGAAGATGTATGAATCCCACGTGAACTCCGGCCAATACATACTTTCCAAATGCGATTCCACCAGGCCCTATATGGACGTGGCTTACGGGCACCATCGGTATTACGATGGAAAGGGCGGTTATCCGGAGGATTATGTCAGAGAAAACAAGCCCAACCAGCCCGTGATCGATCTGATCAGCGTGGTGTCCTTCCTTGTGCGGAACATCCACGAGAAACAGATCACCATACACAGGGTTTTGTCGCTGGAAAAGATTTTGGAAAAGATCGAGGAGGGCTCCGGCAGCAGATTTTCTCCGGAGTTTGCCGGACTGCTGTGCGGTATGGAATCGGAGTTGCGGGAATATTTGCAGGACGGGGTGGAAAAAGCGTATCAGGCCAGCTTCCGCCTGCTGCAGGGGAAATTGACCTGATAGGAAAAGCAATGAGCGATCATCAATACTCGGCGATGTCGTAAATCAGCCGTTCGGAATCTTCCCAGCCCAGGCAGGGATCGGTGATGGACTGGCCGTAGACCCCGCCGCCCACTTTCTGGCAGCCTTCCACGATGTAGCTCTCGATCATCACGCCCTTGACCAGGCGGTGAATGTCGGGATTCAGCTTGCGGCTGTGCATGACCTCTTTGGCGATTCGGATCTGCTGGGCGAACTCCTTGTTGGAGTTGGAATGATTGGTGTCGATGATGCAGGCGGGATTTTTCAGATCCATTTCCTGATACATCTGCATCAGCCTGGACAGATCCTCGTAGTGGTAATTGGGGAGATTGCGCCCGTATTTGTTGGTGGCGCCCCGGAGCACCGTGTGGGCCAGGGGATTGCCGGTGGTATTCACCTCCCAGCCCCGATAGATGAAGGAGTGGGGATGCTGGGCCGCATATACGGAGTTCAGCATGACGGAGAAATCTCCGCTGGTGGGATTTTTCATCCCGGAGGGCACGTCGAAGCCGCTGACGGTCAGACGGTGCTGCTGGTCCTCCACGGAGCGGGCCCCGATGGCCACGTAGGACAGGATGTCCTCTACGTAGCGCCAGTTTTCCGGGTACAGCATCTCGTCGGCGGCGGTCAGCCCGCTTTCCTCCATGGCCCGGATGTGCATTTTCCGCATGGAGATCAGACCGGCCAGGAAATCAGGCTTCTTCTGGGGATCCGGCTGGTGCAGGATGCCCTTGTAGCCGGAACCGGTGGTCCTGGGCTTGTTGGTGTAGATTCTGGGGATCAGGATCAGCTTGTCCTTCACCTTGTCGCTGACTTTGGCCAATCGGTTGATATAGTCGCAGACAGAATCCTCGTTGTCTGCGGAACAGGGCCCGATGATCACCAGGAACTTGTCGCTTTTTCCCGTGATCACGTCCCGTATTTCCTCGTCTCGCTGCGCTTTTATTTTTTTCAGGGCTTCCGGCAGGGGGTAGTCGCTTCTGATTTCTTCCGGAGTGGGAAGCTTCTTGATAAATTCAAAACTCATTTCGGTATCCCTTTCTTTCGCTTCATCTTTGGAGCCTTTCCCATTATAGTATATGTTTGCAAAAGGCGCAAGTGGGGAAATTGGATAAAACACTTTGCTTTCCCGCAGAATCGTTATATAATGGGATCAGGGGCAGGCGTTAATAGGTATGGCGGGAAGGCTGTTGGGCATAAGATCGGGGAACCGGAATGAAGAAAATAAAAGGAAAAGGTTAAATCGGGTATCGGAATGACAAATCGTGAACAGATGATTCAAGAATTGAGGGAGCGTCTCCAATGGCTGGAAAGCAATTCGTCTGAAGAAGAAACCGGCAAGGAAGAGGCGGAGGCCATAGAACAGCTGTTGCAGGTCATGGAACAGTCTTCGGAGGCCGAGAAACAGTCGCCGGAAGAAAAAGAATTGAATTTGGAGGAAGGGTATTATTCGGTGGAAGAGGCCATGGGGCGTTTTTGGGAGACTTATGATGCCCGTGCGGAGATTGCCGCGGAGAGGGAGAGACTGCTGAACGGCAAGGCGGCCAAAAAGAAGCGTCAAAATATTTTCCTGTACTTTGCCGGCCACAGGGGCGTGGCTGCGGCTGCGGTCATCGGGCTGCTGGCGCTGGGTTTGTTCGCAGGAGCGGTCGGAAGTTATGCGGTGCAGGGCATGGAGGGGAATTTCTTTTTGTTTAAGAGAGACGAAGAGGGTACGCAGGGAATGGTGACACCGGGGGAAGGATTCGGGAATAATGTTGATTTTGAAGAAAGAAATGTTTATTATAATGTTGAGGATCTGCCGGAGGAATATGGGCAGTTCTTTACTTTGCCGATGTCGCTGGATGTGGGATATCGGTCAGAGGAAATTAAGTTCTGGGATATGTCAAAGTATATTTGTTATAGGGTAATCTATTGTGATGAAAGAGGGAAAGACAAATTTGTAGATTGCTATCAGCAATACTATAAAGAGGGATTGATTTATTTCAACGATGATTATGACATGTATGCCACTGGAGAACGGAAAACAGTTGGGGAAGTGGAAGTCAATTATTATAACAAAAGAGGGGAGGACGGGGAAAAAAGTATTGCGGCATTTCAAATAGGAAAAAGCGTGTATACCGTGCAAGGCTATTTGGAGCTGGAAGAGGTTGAGAAAGTAGCGGAAGGTATTATAAATTATCTGCAAAATAACTGATTCTTTTTCAAATTAATATGTAACGTTTTGTTCGATTTTGGACATATACAGTTAGATAGTACAAATAGCATGTGTAACGTGTGCAACATGTGTTGCGTAGCATGCATAGCATGAATAACATGGGGATAGGAGGAAAAATATGAAACTCAGAAACGTTTTTTTAAGACTGATTTCAAGCGCATTGGTGATGGCTCTGTTGTTGTGTTCCAGTAACGTCGAGGTGTTGGCCAGGGGCTCCGAGGATGTGGTTGAACTGGAATTTACCATCACAGAGATTCCTGGAAATCCCGGTATGAGTAGACTTGGCCATGATTTTGATATAGCCAATATTTCCGTGGGCAGAGTCGCTGAAGGGATGGATGTCGATATCTTATGCGTGGTGAGTGAAGATGCTGCCGTTGTGGGGATCAAAGATATCAAGATTAAGCATAAGGTTGGCATTTTCTGGTCGGAGGTTGCTTCCGCATCCGGCGGCGAATTGAAGGATACTGACGGCATAGGTTTCCATTCGGTTTATAACGGGGCAGTCCTGGGAGATACTTATAAAATCACGTGTGTATATTATGCGGATTTCTATGATGGAACTCATCGTGAAATGAACGGAGATTCCGGAGCCTTTACCTACAATTTCCCGTTGCCGAGTTCCAATGCCTACACGGTTACATTTTAGCGGGAAATATCTCTGAAAGCTTTTGATATCGGTAAGCTTGCTTTCATTGCGCCTGCCTTCGCAGTTTGTGTAAAAGGGGTGCCAGACCGCTGGCTGATATAAAAGGGAATGAATGAACAGGAAGGCAGAAACGCATTGAAATAGTTCGCCTGCAGAGGGAAACTGCGGGCAAGAAACCGGGCGCAAATTGCGCCCGGTTTTCTTTTCAGCATCACCTTGCCTTATGGGTGTTTTTGCTATATAATAAGAGTCAACCACATTTGACAAGCTCCGCAATGCGTTTTTTCCACTCATCTTGATACGTCAGACGATAAGGAGTAGGAGGAATGCAGAAGATGCAAAGAGAATCTGAAGGTTCTAATTCCTACGAAAGAGAAAACTCTGCGCTTGCGGTAAATACCGTAAATGGGAGACAGATCCTGGAAAAAGGCGTGGGGATAAAAAGTACAGAAGAGAAGGGTGCGGAGAGGGCAATAACCGCCATCAGGACCTTGACGGGCCAGGACATAGAGGAAGAGAAAAGGAAAGAATACTTCCCTGTCGAGCACGCCCGGGATATCAACAGCCGAACTATTTTTCACAGCAGTGAGCTCACTTGCCAGTTCCTGCGGGATTATACCGGTATTTCCCTTTTCTCCGACCTGAGACCGGAGGACATCGAGGATGTGACGGGACGCTATAAGGCTTTCCTTGGCGTGGAGTTCGAGGCAGACACCGTCAAAAAGGTGCGGGTTCGGGTTCCAGCGGCCGGAAGGGCTTCCGGTACCCGCTTATAATTCCTATTGTTTACTATGAGGGAAAGGCCCCTGGACGGCGGACATGCGCCTGGCGGATCGGATTGATCTGCATTTGGCCGATGGGATGGCTGGATACATTCCGGATTTCACCTACAAGGTGGTGCGGGTGCACGAGTACAGGAATGAAGAACTGAAGGAAAAGCACAACGAGATGTCCCTGGTGATGATGATCAATCGAATCCAGAGCCCGGAGGACTACACGGAATTCCTGGAGTCATCCAGGGAGTACATGGACGAGATTTACAATGGGACGACGGAGGACATCCGGAAGGTCTACCAGGAAGTGCTGTGTGCCTTGCTCCAGAAGATGAACGTTCCGGAAGAGGAAGCCAGGGAGAAACTGGCGGAAATGGAGGAAAAGGGCGTGGGAACTCTGTTTGCTGATATGGATAAGATGGACATACAGGCAGAACGTCTGAACACGAAGCTGGCCAGAGAGGAAGCTGATGCCGCAAAGAAAGCACTGAAGGAATTAAAGCAACAGACGGATCAAGCGATGGAAGAATTAAAACGACAGACAGATCAAAAACTGGAAAAGTCATCTGTCAAGATAAACGCCGTTTTTGACCATTTGGTCTCCCTTTGCCAGGGCGAAAAGTTGTCCCGGGATGAAACTATTACATGTCTGCGGGAGCGGTATGGGCTTGAAGCCGAGGATGCCGTTTCGGCAGTGGAACAATTTTGGAATCGTTAAATTTAGGAAGCGGCGCATGACGGAAGAGTCGGAAAAGACGCATAATTCGGAGCGTCAAAGTGGTAAATGTACAGCGGTAGCAATAAGCTTCCTACCCATCATCCCTTCCGTAAGCGCAGAGCACATTTTCCAGCAGGAGGGTGTCGATCAGTTCCTTGCCCTCCCGGGTGCGGCGGTAGAGAAGCAGCTTCCCGGTGCCGGTGCCGCCCTCCAGAAGGGGAGACTCGGGCTTGTGACCGGAGGGATCCTCATAGTTCATCTCCAGCATTTCTTCCAGGGGGCTGCTGACGGACAGCTTGAAGACGGCGTGCCGGTCCTGGGCCACCACCTGCCACTGCAGGCGCTTGTTGGTGCGCCGCACCTTCCATTTGGACTTGTGCTTCGTCTGACTCAGGAAAAAGGAAAAATCCTCGCCCTCGTAGGTGAGCTGCAGCAGAAGTTTCCTGCGCAGCGGGAAAAAGAAGAATCTGGGGCAGCAGCCGTCCACGGCCAGGGCGGAGTGCTTAAGCTCCATGCCGGTGCGCTGGCTGATCATCCTGCAGGTTGCCAGCTGCAGCCAGGGATCATTGAAACTCCGGCCCCAGTGCTTGTCCGCATATCCGAAGCTGTCTTCCGAGGTGACTTGGTAATCGATGCCGTCCAGGATCACCCGTCCCCGGTATTGCGTCTGGATGCCCTCCGCATGCCAGAAGGTTTCCAGGGCGTTCAGGGCACAGTGCAAGGGATTGGCGATGCGGCCAGTATGGCAGGAAATGGCCTTGTTCAATTCCAAATCCCATTCCATGTCCCCTTCGTCGCACATATAGGAACGGCGTCTGGCCTGTTCTCTGGAAACCGACACGAAGCCCCGGATGCGCTGTTCGCTGTAAAAATTTTCACCCACCTCCATGACCAGGGGCTTGGTGGCCACCTTGAGGGAGGAAATGGGGAAAAAGGCGTGCATCTGCTTGGCGTCGGAACCGCCGTCTCCGGCGAAGGCCCCGGCTTTGATCATGATATAGGAGGGCCTGACGCCTCTTTTTTTGTGAAAGGGAAGCTGTCCCAGCACGGGCATGTCCTGTCCCAGGGATGGATTCAGTATCAGATATTCGATGAAAAACACTCTGCGCTCGCCGGTCTCCGGCTGAAGCCCTTCAAAAGAGTGGAACCAGCGCATGTATCCTTTTCTGGATAGGGGACCGCAGAGCAAATAGGCATTTCTGGACAGATCGGAAAGATTCATTGGTAAATCGCTCGTTTCTTTGAGTGCTGGGGTGAACAGTCGCAAGAGTCTCCGAAATTACCGTAAACACAAGATATCGTGTTCCTGATATCCATTATAATACTAGATATAGAAAAAGACAAGCAAAATTTGAAATCCGTCAATCCTCTCATATTCCCTTGACATTTTGAGGAAAATCCTTCAAAATAAGGGCATCAAAAACCGGTTGGAGGCATGGACGGAAATGGAGCAAAGATATTTCAGCGATCCCGTGGATCTGAAAAAAATACGGGTGACAGATGAGTTTTGGCACAGAGAACAGGAATTGGTGCGCAGGGAAGTGATTCCTTATCAGTGGGAGGCCCTGAATGACAGGGTGCCGGGGGCGGCCCCCAGCTATTGCATGCATAATTTCCGGGCAGCTGGAAGGCTGATGCGGCAAAAGAGGGAGAAAGGGAAGGATTTTGTGCCCCCGGAATATACCTTCCGGGGCTTTGAGGCCCTTCCGGAGGATCCCGCGGCGCCGGATCCTGATAAGTTCTACGGTTTCGTATTTCAGGACACGGATTTCAGTAAATGGATCGAAGCGGTGGGGTATTCTCTGACCCAGCACCCGGATCCGGAGCTGGAGCGGACGGCGGACGAGGCCATCGAGATCGTGTGCGCCGCCCAGCTGGAGAACGGTTACCTGGATACTTATTATATCATCAACGGCATGGACCGGGCCTTTACCAATCTGAAGGATCATCACGAGCTTTACTGCCTGGGTCATCTGGTGGAAGGAGCCGTGGCTTATTTCCAGGCCACGGGCAAGGACAAGCTTTTGAAAGCGGCCTGCAGGTTTGCGGACTATGTGGCGGAGTGTTTCGGGCCGGAGGAGGAGAAATGCAAGGGCTATCCGGGACACGAGATCGCTGAAATGGCCCTGGTGCGCCTGTATCAGGTCACCGGGGAGGAGAAATATTTGAATCTGAGCAAATTTTTCCTGGATCAGAGAGGTACCCAGCCTTATTATTTTGAAGAAGAAGAGAAAAAGAGGGCGGCGCTGGAGGGAAGGACGTGGAAGCCGGATGCTTCTCCGAACAAGTACGCCTATTATCAGGCCCATGAGCCGGTGCGCCGGCAGTCGGAGGCGGTGGGCCATGCGGTGCGGGCGGGATACCTCTATTCCGGCATGGCGGACGTGGCCCGGCTCGCCGGGGACGAGGAACTGTACGGGGCTTGCGAGAGGCTCTGGAAAAGCATCGTGGAGGAAAAGCTTTACATCACCGGCGGGGTGGGTGCGACCCATATGGGAGAAGCTTTTTCCTATCCTTACGATCTGCCCAATGACACCGCTTATTCGGAGACCTGCGCTGCCATCGCCCTGGCCTTTTTCGCCAGGCGCATGCTGCAGATCAAGCCGGAGGGCCAGTACGGGGACGTGATGGAGCTTGCCCTGTACAACACGGTGCTCGCCGGCATGGCCCTGGACGGCAAGAGTTTCTTTTATGTCAACCCTTTGGAGGTGACGCCGGAGGCCTGCGAAAAGGACAGCCGCAAGTTCCATGTGAAGCCCGTGCGCCAGAAGTGGTTCGGATGCGCCTGCTGTCCGCCCAACATCGCCCGGATCGTCAGCTCCGTGGCGTCCTATGCTTATACGGAAAACGAAGACACGCTGTGGACCCATCTGTACATGGGCAGCGTTCTGACCAAGGAGTTTACTCCTCGGCGCAATACTGCGGGCAAGCCCGTGGTATGCGGAGGTAAAAAAATGGATCTGCGCCTGGAAACCCGCATGCCCTGGGAAGGCTCTGCGGTGATGCGCATACATGCCGAAGAGCCCGTGACGGGGACGCTGGCCTTCCGGCTTCCCGGCTGGAGCGGGAACGCCCGGATCATGGCGGTCTGCGGCGGCGAGAAGCGGGAGTTTACCTGGAGCAGGAAGCGGGGACTGGAGCAGGAGGGGAGACGGGAATTTGCACAGGACGCTGGACGTGGATTTGCACAGGACGCTGGACAGGGACTTGCACAGGACGACGGACGAGGGTTTGCCCAGGATGGAAAGTTGAGGCCTGAGGAAGCGGCCGATTTTGAAAAGGCGTTGGCGGATCCGGAAATTCGTGACGGCTACCTGTACTTTACAGGAGAATGGCAAGACGGGGACTATATCGCACTGGATTTTGACATGGAGGTGCGCATCTGGGCGGCCAATCCCAAGGTGCGGGAAGACGTGGGCAAGGTGGCCCTTACCAGGGGGCCCGTCACCTTCTGCATGGAGGAAGCGGACAATGGAAAGGATCTGCATCTGAACCGGTTGGATTTGGAACGAATCGGGGAGAACTGCCAGGGAATCGTCGCAGAAAAAATGGAGATTCAGGGGCATCCCATGATTTGCCTGAAGGTGCCGGGCAGGCGGCAGGCAACTCCGGCCTCTCCCTTGTATCATGAATTCACACCTGCCCGGGAGGAAGAAGTCCTTCTCACCTTCCTGCCCTATTATGCCTGGGCCAACCGGGGCGAAGGGGAGATGAGCGTGTGGGTCAGATATTCTCTTTGATCCGCACGTCCACATCCACGTAATAATGTTCTTTTTCCGGCAGCTGCCCGGCGGTCAGGTAAGCGAAGAGCAGTTCCAGGGGTTTGGAGCCCTGGAGGGCCGGCTGCTGGCAGATGGTGGCGGAGATCACTTCTTTTTCCACCAGTTCCCTGGTGGTGGGAACGTTGTCGAAGGAAATGATGCGGATTTTGCCCTGCAGACCGAGGGCGGTGACGGCCCGGCAGCCGCCGTGGACGCCGCCCGCCGCAAAGAACAGGGCGTTGATCTCCGGGTAGTTTTTCAGAAGCTGCAAAGTTTTCTCGTAGCTTTCAAATTCGTCATCATGATTTTCCACGATGTCCACGATGCGGGCCCTGGGATTGTGTTTTTTCAGGGTGGAGATGAAACCGGCGATTCGTTCCGTGTGGCACAGGATGTTGGGGGAGCCGGTGATGACTCCCACATTGACCTGGCCCTGGGTCATCAGGTGCATCAGCCCGGCGGCGGTTTCCCCGCTTTTGGCATAGTGGCTTCCCACGTAGGCCAGCCGGTGAGAGTTCTCGATATCGGTGTTGAGGGTCACGGTGGGGATGCCTTTTCCATAAAGCCAGGAGATCTTCTGACGGATCAGATCATCGTTGAAGGGCGCCAGGGCGATGCCGCTCACCTCCTGCCGGATCAGGTCATCCATGGCCAGGAGCTGCTCTTTCACGTCGGAGGGAATTTGCCGGACCAGCACGCTGCAATTATAATCTGCCAGTTCCTCGGCCTTTTCTTTGACTCCCTGCAGGACGTCGATGTAAAAAGGATTTTCCGGGGAAAACAAAATCACGCCCAGCTTCAGTTTTTTCTTCTGGGCGGCCAAAACCACGCCGGCGCGGTTGGGCCTGTAGTCCAGGGCATCGGCGATTTCCTTGATTTTTGCGGCTGTGGCGGGACTCACGCTGCCCCGGTTGTTCAGCACTCTGTCCACGGTTCCCCTGGACACCCCGGCCAGTGCGGCGATTTCCTTGATCGTAGCCATGTGGAAGATCCTTTCCTGCACCGGGAGAAGAGCCGGCTTGGGGACGCTTCCTCCCGGGCGTAAGTGGTTTTATTTCTGAAAATCATTATAGAACATTGTATAGACCTTGTCAATTTGGTATAATTGTAAATATGTATGAACTGAAAGGAGTCGATGAGAATGAATCGGAGGGAAGCATCGGATTGGGCACAGCAGGTGTCCCGGCGGATCAAGGAGAAGGTGGGAGTCGTGGCGGCCCGTTCTCAGGGCATCATTCCATTCACCAGCGTGGAGGGACGTTTCGATGATTGGACGGATAAAAATTTGTGCTGGTGGACCAACGGGTTTTGGGCGGGGGAGATGTGGCAGCTCTACAATGCCACCAAAGATCCGCTCTATCTGGAGAGGGCTCAGGAGATTGAGAAAAAGCTGGATGGCAACCTGATGAACGCCGGCGGGCTGGATCATGACAACGGTTTCAAGTGGCTTCTGACCGCCGCAGCGGACTACCGCATCACTGGCAGCAAGGAGTCCCGGAACCGGGCGCTCCTGGCGGCGGACAATTTGGCGGGCCGGTTCAATCCAGCGGGGCGCTTTATCCGGGCCTGGAACGATGGCGGGGACGGCAGCAGGGCCGGATGGGCCATCATCGACTGCATGATGAACCTGCCGCTGTTGTATTGGGCCTACAGGGAGACTAAGGATCCCCGATACCTGCAGATCGCCACGCTCCATGCGGATACGGCGGAGCGGTTTTTCATCCGGGAGGACGGTTCCGCCAACCATATCGTGGAATTCAATCCCGCCACGGGAGAATTCGTGAGAACCTACGGGGGCCAGGGCTATGGGGAGGGCTCTTCCTGGACCAGGGGCCAGAGCTGGGCCTTGTACGGCTTTACCCTGAGTTATCTCCATACCGGAGAAGCGAAGTACCTGAACACCGCCAAACGGGTGGCCAATTATTTCATCGCCAACATTCCGGAAAACGGCCTGATTCCGGTGGACTTCCGTCAGCCACTGGACTGTGCGCTGGAGGATTCCACGGCGGCGGCCATCGCTTCCTGCGGCCTGCTGGAGCTGTCCAGGCAGCTGCCGGAGCCGGAGAGCACTCTCTATCACAGGGCGGCCTTGCGTCTGCTGACAACCCTGGAGCGGGAGCGCTGTAACTGGGATCTCGCCTGCGACCACATCGTGGAAAAAGGCACCGGCGCCTTCCATGACGAAAGACACGAATATCCCATTATTTATGGGGACTACTATTTCGTGGAAGCCGTCTGGAAACTGACGGGCGAAGAGAGTTTTATGTGGTAAAAGGAGGAAGTCATGATTTTTCAGCCCCGAACATTGGACTTCGAGCTGAGTCCTTATACCGGCCTTACCAGGGAAAGCTGGATAGAAGCGGGAAAATATCTGTTGGAGGGTATTTTTCAAAATATAGCGGACTTCCGGGATCCGGTGGTCATGCCCCGAAAGGAGACGGAGATCACTTATCCCCATCTGAAGGATCCGGAAGAAGCCCAGGTGATCCAGAGAAGGGCGGAGGTCTTTGAGGGCCTGACCAGGTCCATGTTCATCGCCGCCCCCCTGATTCACATTGAGCCGGAGCTCACCCTTGGCGGCATTCGGATCCGGGATTATTACAAAAGTCATATTTTGAGGGTCTGTACCCGAGGGGACGAGCTTTGGATCGGGGATTATGAGGAGCAAAAGAGGGTCTCCGGCTCTTCGGATCCTTTGCGCACTTATCAGCAGACGGTGGAAACGGCGGCCCTGGTGATCTGTCTCTGGGTCAGCCGGGAGGAGATCTGGGACACTTATACCCGGGCGGAAAAGGACGTGATCGCCGGGCTCCTGTCCAGCTATGCCCACGGGGCCACGGTGCCCCAGAACTGGCGGCTTTTCAACATGCTGGATCTGGCCTTCCTGCATATGGAGGGATATCCCATTGACGAAGAGGTCATGCTGGATCACGCTCAGGCGATCCTGGGTTATTATGCGGGGGACGGCTGGTACCGGGACGGCCATTCCTTCGATTATTATTCCTGCTGGGCCTTCAATTTCTACGGGCCGGTCTGGAACCTCTGGTACGGTTATGACCACGCCCCGGAGATCGCCAGACAGTTTGAGGAAAATTCCAACCGCCTGATGGAGACCTATCCCGATTTCTTTGACCGAGACGGCTTCACCAACATGTGGGGCCGGAGCAATATTTACCGCAACGCTTCCACCAGCGCCTTTGACGGGAATCTGATGCTTCGGAACGGGAATGCGGATCCGGGGCTGGCCAGGAGGATCTGTTCCGGTTCCCTGCTGCAATTTTTGACCCGGGAAGACTTCCTGTACCGGGGCGTGCCCACCCTGGGATTTTACGGACAGTTCTCCCCCCTGGTGCAGGGATATTCCTGTGCGGAGTCCCCCCTGTGGATGGGCAAGGCCTTTCTGTGCCTGCATCTGCCTGCGGAGCATCCTTTTTGGACGGCTCGGGAAAACAACGGCACTTGGGAAATATTGGGAGAAAAAGAGGTAAAGGTCACGGTCCTGGACGGGCCTGGCCTGTGCTTCAGCAATCATCAGGCCAATGGGGAGACGGTTCTGCGCACCGGCAAGGTGGTGAAGAATGCGGGGGACCGCCATGGCATGTGGAATTATTCTAAACTTTGTTTTGATACCAAGTTCCCTTGGGAAGCGTCGGCCGGAGAGGAGCCTGTGGAATCCCAGCAGTATGTGCTCCGCAATGAACTGGACGGCGTCTGCGCCCGGGCCAACGTCACTTTCTGGCAGGGGGAGAGCGGGGGCGTTCTTTACCGCAGACAGTTTTTTGATTACACTCTTTCCCAGGAAAGTCATTGGCTGCAGGCCCTGAACCTGGCGGACGTGGCGGTGCCCTATGGGATATTGCGGGCGGACAAGATCCGGTTTTTCCATCAGTATGTCACCCTGACCCTGGGGGCCTACGGCTTCCCGGACAACGGGACGGAGGTCTTGTGGAAGTCAGAACCGATAGAAGAGTGGAAGTCGGAACCGATGGAAGGGGATTTCAATGCGATTTTTCCCAAGGAAACCGTTTCCGCCGGAGCCTTTTCCACAGATACCGCTCCAAGGAAGAGGGCCCAGGCCGTGATTTTGAAGGGCCATGATGCCGCAGGACGGGAAAAACAGCTGGCCATGACGATTTATGACGGTTGGGAGAAGCTTGCGCTGCTGCACAGCCGGGGAACCAATCCCGATTCAGAGCGTTCCATCTTGGTCTATGCGGAGATGTCCCGGCAAAAGCGGTATGGCTATGATCCCTATCTTCTGATTTCTCAGGTGCTGACCAAAGAGAGTCTGGAAGATTTTACCGAAGAAGAGCTTTTCCCATTGCAAAAAGTGGAATACACGGATCCGGAGGGCTGCGGCGGCTACGGCCCGGTGAAGCTCGTCTGGAAGGATGGCCGGGAGAAGGTCCTAGATTTCGCAGGCATGGAAGGGAAGCTGTCCCTGTGACGGCCCGGCGTCAGTACCAGCCTCCGTCCAGGGTGACCACTTGTCCCGTGAGGTAGTCGGGGGCCTGGGCCAGCTGCAGCGCCAGCTCGGCCACTTCTTCCGGAGTGCCCAGGCGATCCGCCGGAATTTCCTCACGGAGCGTTTCCAGTTCTTCTTCCGATAGGTGTCCGTTCATGTCCGTGTCGATACAGCCACAGGCGATGGCGTTTACCTGGATGTTGCTGGGAGCCAGTTCCTTGGCGAGGGCCCTGGTGAAGGCGTTGATGCCGCCCTTGGAAGCGGAATAGGCCGTCTCCATGGACGCCCCCACGTTGCCCCAGACGGAGGAAATGTTGATGATTCTGCCCCTGTGATTTTGAAGCATGAGGGGAATGGCCAGCTTGCTGGTATAAAAACAGGAGTCCAGGTTGACGGCCATGGTCCGGTGCCAGTCTTCGGGGGACATTTCGGAGAGCAGTCCTACGTAAGAAATGCCGGCGTTGTTCACCACCACGTCCAGCCCGCCGCTCAATCTTTCAATGGCTTCAAACAGACGGCACACATCCTCAAAACGCCCCACGTTTCCCTGGCAGACCAGACAACGGACGTGGTATTGCTTTCCCAGGCCTTCGGCCAGTTCCTCCAGGGCCGGGACGGATTGAATGCAGTTCAGCACCAGGTCATACCCTTCCCTGGCGAAGCGTTTGGCGATGGCCCTGCCGATTCCCCGGGAGGCGCCGGTGATCAATGCGGTTGACATAAGGAGCATCCTTTCTAAACAATGAATTTTGCCGCCCCGGGCTGTGGCGGGGCATATGATAATACAGTATAACATGGTCGGAGCCGTTTTTCCACAGGAAAAATGACCGGTTCCCGGCAGAAAGGTTTGTATATGAAAAAATATGATTGTGTGATCGTCGGTTCCGGCCCGGCGGGCTTGTCCGCCGCCGTTTATGGAGTGCGGGCGGGACTGGATCTGTTGGTCATTGAAAAATATCCCATGAGCGGCGGCCAGATCCTGAACACCTATGAGGTGGACAATTATCTGGGACTTCCCGGGATCAACGGCTTTGACCTGGGGATGCGGTTCCGGGAGCACGGGGACCGGCTGGGGGTGAATTTCCTGAATGCGGAAGTGACCGGAATCGAACCCCTGGCGGTTGGAGAAGCCACCGGGGAAGCCGGAAGCGCCGGAGAACAGGAAGTCCCCGGTGCATCGGAGGAATCCTGCGAGCTGATGGCGGCGGGCAGCCAGGAGACGGATGGGGCCGGGCGGCCCTGGACAGTGCATACGGACCAGGGGGATTTTGAGGCCCAGACGGTGATCCTGGCCACCGGTGCGGATCACGCCCGCCTGGGGGTGCCGGGAGAAGAGGAACTGACGGGAAGAGGCGTTTCCTATTGCGCCACCTGTGACGGCGCTTTTTATAAAGGAAAGGTGACCGCCGTCATTGGCGGGGGAGACGTGGCCCTGGAGGACGCCATTTATCTTGCCAGGTTCTGCGAGAAGGTATACTGTATCCACAGGCGGGACGAGTTCCGGGGAGCAAAGATCTTGCAGGAGAGACTGTTGGCTCTGGAGAACGTGGAGGTGCTGTACAGTCACGTGGCCCTTGCCGTGGAGGGAAGGGAACAAGTGGAAGGGCTTGTCCTGAAAGATGTGAAGACCGGGGAGACCGGGCGCCTTGCCGTGGACGGCGTGTTCGTCGCCGTGGGGATCCGGCCCAATACGGAAGTCTTCCGAAACCTGGTGGACTGCGATGGGGCGGGCTATATTCTGGCGGGCGAGGACTGCAGGGCCAGCCGCAGGGGAATTTATGCGGCGGGAGACATTCGCAGGAAGCCTCTGCGGCAGATCGTGACCGCCGTGGCGGACGGCGCCAATGCCGCCACGGCCGCCAGTGATTACCTTAACAAATATATTAATAAATAGATAAAAATTTTTAAAAAAATTTGGGCCCCCATGGGGGCGTCCAATAAAACAAGTTCAGATTGTTTTCGGAGTGCGGCATGATTTCGG
>CANQPH010000023.1 GCA_947625675.1 uncultured Acetatifactor sp. | reverse complement strand
AGATCGTTTCCACCATCACCTCTCATGGCCCTGGCTACTTAGACAAGGATAAGGAGACCATCGTCGGCTTCCAGACTGATAAGCCTTTCAAGCGTTCCCTTCAGCCTTACGGCGGTATCCGTATGGCAGAGAAGGCCTGCGCCGATAACGGTTACGAAGTGGATCCTGAGATCAGCGAGTTCTTCTCCATTCACAGGAAGACCCACAACGCCGGCTGTTTCGACGCCTACAACCAAGAAATGAGAGCCTGCCGTTCTTCCCACATCATCACCGGCCTTCCCGATGCCTACGGCCGCGGCCGTATCATCGGCGACTACAGACGTGTGGCCCTGTACGGTATCGACAGACTGATCGAGGATAAGCAGGATCAGAAGGATTCCACCGGCCGCGTGATGACCGATGACGTGATCCGTCTCCGCGAGGAACTTTCCGAGCAGATGACCGCCCTGAAGCTGATGAAGCAGATGGCTGCTTCCTACGGCTGCGATATCAGCAGACCCGCCGCCAACGTGCAGGAAGCCATCCAGGCCGTATACTTCGGCTATCTGTGCGCAGTGAAGGAGCAGAACGGCGCCGCCATGAGCCTTGGCCGTACTTCCACCTTCCTTGACATCTATGCGGAGAGAGACCTGGCCAACGGTACCTTCACCGAGGAGCAGATCCAGGAGTTCGTGGACCACTTCATCATGAAGCTGCGCTGCATCAAGTTCGCCCGTACCCCTGAGTACAACCAGATCTTCGCCGGCGACCCCGTGTGGGTAACCGAGTCTCTGGGCGGCGTAGGCGTGGACGGACGTCACATGGTGACCAAGATGAGCTTCCGTTATCTGCACACCCTGACCAACCTTGGACCTTCCCCTGAACCCAACCTGACGGTTCTGTGGTCCACCAGACTTCCTGAGAATTGGAAAAGATACTGTGCGAAGATGTCCATCCAGACCTCTTCCATCCAGTATGAGAACGACGACCTGATGAGAGTGACCCATGGCGACGACTACGGCATCGCATGCTGCGTATCCTCCATGGTAATCGGCAAGGAGATGCAGTTCTTCGGCGCCCGGGCCAACCTGGCCAAGTGCCTGCTGTACGCTTTGAACGGCGGTATCGATGAAGTGACCAAGAAGCAGGTAGGTCCTAAGTACCGTCCTGTAACCGGCGACGTTCTGGATTATGACGATGTGTACAGCAAGTTCTTGGATATGATGGAGTGGCAGGCTGACGTTTATGTCAATACCCTGAACATCATCCATTACATGCATGACAAGTACTGCTATGAGAGAGCCGAGATGGCCCTTCATGACAAGAACGTGAAGCGTTACTTTGCTACCGGCGTGGCTGGTCTGTCCATCGTGGCTGACTCCCTGTCCGCCATCAAGTACGCCAAGGTGGAGCCGATCCGCGATGAAGACGGCGTGATCGTCGACTTCAAGACCACCGGCGACTTCCCGAAGTATGGCAACGATGATGACAGAGTGGATACCATCGCTCAGGACATCGTGCACAAGTTCATGACCGCCATCAGGAGACATCATACCTACCGGGACGGCATCCCTACCACCTCCATCCTGACCATTACCTCTAACGTTACCTATGGTAAGGCTACCGGTAATACCCCCGATGGACGTAAGAAGGGCCAGCCTTTCGCTCCTGGTGCCAACCCGATGCACGGACGCGACACTCACGGTGCAGTGGCTTCTCTGTCTTCCGTATCCAAGCTTCCGTTCAATGATGCGCAGGATGGTATCTCCAATACCTTCACCATCATCCCCGGCGCCCTGGGCAAAGAGGATAAGGTGTTCTCCGGCGACATCGAGCTGGATCTGAATAAGTAAAAACTTGCAAAGCGACAAGCTCGATGGCGCTGACATTAGAACTGGATCTGAATAAGTAAGACTTGCAGTGTAACGAATTTTTAAGAGAGGAGACACGAAATGGACGAGAACATGGCAATCGAGGATCTGATCAAGCTGCTTGATTCCGGCATGGCAAACGGCGTGGGACACGTCAACGTGGACACCGACGCAGCCAACGAATCCAAGAACGTTCAGACCATGGGGTGCACGGATTGCTCCAGAACCCCGCTGGCCTGCAGTGTGCCCACTCTTCACCAGGGTCTGGATGATTACCAGTAGGACATCCTCTGGCTTCCGGAACCGCCGGAGGGAAGGCATTCCTTCCCTCCGATCTGAATAAGCTATTACAAATTAATAAATAATAAATATTATAAGGAGGAAACTATTATGGCAGCAAACAATTCCACACAGGTTGACAACCTTGTATCCTTACTTGATGGTTATGCGACAAAGGGCGGCCATCACCTCAACGTCAACGTTCTGAACAGAGAGACGTTGCTGGATGCCCAGAAGCATCCCGAGAACTATCCTCAGCTCACGATCCGCGTATCCGGATACGCTGTAAACTTCATCAAGCTGACTCCGGAACAGCAGGCCGACGTTATCTCCCGTACTTTCCACGAGAGCATCTGACGCCGTCCCTCCTGACGCAGGGATCTGCGGCAGAGAACGTTTAACGAAGAAACCACACCCGGAAAGAATCCTTGTTTTTCTTTCCGGGTGTTCTTTCACAATTCGGGAAAGGAACATTATGCAGGGAAGAATTCATTCGCTGGAGAGCTTCGGCACCGTGGACGGACCCGGCGTCCGTTTCGTGGTTTTCGTGCAGGGCTGCCCCATGCGCTGCGCCTATTGTCACAATCCGGATACCTGGGAAATGAACGCCGGCACCCTGATGGAACCGGCGGAGATCATCGAGCAGTATGAGCGCAATATCAGCTTTTACAAGGGAGGCGGCATCACCGTCACCGGCGGCGAGCCCCTGATGCAGCTGGATTTCCTGATCGATCTGTTCACCCTGGCCAAGGAAAAAGGCATCCATACCTGCATTGACAGCTCCGGCATCGCCTACAATCCGGACAATGCGGCGCAAATGGAAAAAATGGATCATCTGATGACCCTCACGGACCTGGTCATGCTGGATATCAAGCACATCGATCCCGCCAAGCACCTGGAACTGACCTCCCAGCCCAACCGCAGGATCCTGGAATTCGCCGCCTATCTGGATCGGAAACAGGTTCCCATGTGGATTCGGCACGTGGTGGTGCCCGGCATCACGGACGATGACAAATATCTGTACCAACTGGGCTACTTCATCGGGCAATTCAGCAATTTGAAGGCCCTGGACGTGCTGCCTTACCACACCATGGGGGTGAGCAAGTACGAAAAGCTGGGAATCCCCTACAAATTAAAGGGCGTTCCCGCCATGGACAAGAACAAAGTGATCGAGAAAAAACAGGTCATCTTGGACGGTATCCGGGCCCGGAGGGCGGAGGAGAAATAACAGCCCCCAAGTTTTTTCTCAATAGCTCTTGTAATCCGAAAGCATTTATATTACAATATAGGAAACCCATCCAAAATCACATAAAGGAGGAACATAATCATGGCATATGTAATCGGCGATAGCTGTGTCTGCTGCGGCGCTTGTGAGGCTCAGTGCCCCGTAGGTGCGATCTCCATGGGAGACGGCAAGTTCGAAATCGATCCCGAAAAGTGCATCAACTGCGGTTCATGCGCAGGCCAGTGCCCCGTAGGTGCGATCTCTGAAGATTGATTGCGCATACATCATTTATGACAGTACAGGATAAAGTATGTAAACCGGATTTTATCTGATTTACATACTTTATTTTTATGGAATGATATGGTACAATGATTCTGCTGACGCAGAATCCAAGCTGATTTTATCAGCTTGCCGCCGCTTTGGCGGCGCATTGTACCGGCGATCCACCGCCTGCCCGGTAAATGCTGCTTCGCAGCGCTTCCCGGTCTGGGCTTGTGGTACAATAATTCTGCTACTGCTTGAAAAGTAAATGCTAAAGGGGGAGGGAAGAATGAACAGAGTTCCTCAGCGAAACGATGGAAAGGCCTATAACGTCATTCTCTTTTTGCCGTTCACCGTCATCCTGACGGCGATCTTTGCGTCCTTCTTCTTTTTCCGCTGCAACGCCGAAGAAATCAGGCAGTATGACATGAAGCGAATAGAGCATGGTTCCTATGAAGGAGCCTTTTTTTCCATGTATCCCATTGATCATTTCAGAGCGGATGATTTCACGACGTTTTATGCCTGGACTCCGGTGATGAGTTCCGCCCCCATTTCCTCCATGCCCATGCTTTCCGAATACTTGAACGCACTGTTCTCCTCGGATAACTCGGTCAGTCATGTCTGCCTGGGGCTGGACCCATACCAAATCTGGCAGTCATGCGGCGGAAATATGCAGGAATTGTACGAAGAACTCCATCACTACCTCTTGCCCTACTTCGACAAAAATCCATCCATCCATTTCTATATCATACTATCCTATCCCTCTTTGGACTATTATCTGAGCTTAAAGAGACAAGCTTTGCTGGAATCCTTGGTATCCTGCCGAAAATTACTGCCCTTTTTCGACGCTTATGAAAACGTGAGAGTCTACTTCCCGGGCGCCGAAGAATGGCTCATTGCCAATCCGGCCAATTATGAAGGAGATTTTCTGGTCAATTCCCTGGTTTCCCATATGATCACGGCTTTCCTGTACAGTGATCAATTGCTGGTCTCCCCCGCCAACGCAGGCAGCTATTTAAATCGGCTTATAAGCCTGATCTATCGGGAGCAGTTAAATAATACGGTTTATCCCGACTTTTCACAGATGCAAATGGTCTTCCTGGGAGACAGCGTCATCGGCAATTATGGGGGAAGCCTTTCCATTCCGGGGGTCGTTGCCGGATTGTCCAATGCTTCCGTGTACAATTATGCTATCGGCGGAACCCATGCCACTCTTTCCGAAGAACACGACAATTCTTTTCTTATGGCAATCGACGACTTTCTGGCGAAACAGCTTCCTCCTTCCCAGGACAGCCCAGCTTTTCCTTATGAAGAGCAAACCAGGTCCCATAAGGAATTGTGCTTTTTGATCCATTATGGGCTCAACGATTATTTCAATGGATACCCTGTCGAAAATCCCGAAGATCCCTGGGATGTCCACACCTTCAGCGGCGCCTTGCGCACCGGTATCCGCAAGATACGGGAGGCTTATCCCGAAGCACATATTCTATTGATGACGCCCCCGTTCTGTTCTTACTTTTCCAATGGGACAGAGATCAATCAGGAAGGAGGGGGCCGCCTGACAGACTATGTAAATGCGGTCGTGGAGACGGCCCAATCCGAAGACGTTTTATATATGAACAATTATGACGGCCTGGGCATCAATGCGGAGAATTATGAGACTTACCTGGCCGACGGCTGCCATTTGAACGAGCTGGGACGCTTTCTCCTGGGATATCAAATCGTCTTCGCACTGCAGGACGCACTGGCCTTACAATAACGAAAAGGCGGAACACGCATATGCATTTATCCAATCTGGCAAACCATTTTCGAAGAACTCCATATATCGTCTTACTGCTCCTGTTCCTTGTGGCGGGCGGCGGTTTCCTTTTCTATCACTTTTCAAGGCCTGCCGCCCATCCCCAGGCCATGCTCCAGGATCTGGAGCAAATTTCCTCGGCATCCTACGATACCGTTTTTTTCTCCATGTATCCCATTGGGCATTATAAAAAGGAGGACTTTGTCAATTACCGCGGCTGGAATCCGATTTTTTCCTCTTATCAACCCCAGACATTAACGGAATTGTCCGCCTACCTGGATGCGGCGTTCTCCAGAGGAAATGTCACTCAGGCCATATGCCTTGGACTGGATCCCTATCAAATCTGGCTTTCCAATGGGGGAAAAACAAAACGCTGGAACCAGGATCTGCAAAAAAAGCTGTTGAATTATATCAAGGACACCCCCTCTTTGCAGTATAATATTTTTCTCCCCTGTCCATCCATAGATTACTGGCTCTCCCTCAATGAGACGGAATTGGAATATGCCTTTGCCGCTTACAAGGGACTGATCGCACATCTGTCAGTCTATGACAATGTATCCATTTTTTTTCTGGGAGCGGAAGAATGGCTGATCGAGAATCCCGGCAATTACGATGGATACTTTGATTTCAATGACTCCGTTGCCCATAAAATCTTTCTGTTCACATTTTGCGATCAAAACGCAAAGATCACGCCATACGACATGGAGACGTGCTTTTCCAAGCTGGAGGAATTGATCACCAGGAAACGTCAAGACGCTTCCCCTCTCCCGGATCTTTCTGACTGGGAAATCACATTTTGGGGGGATATTTCTTTTGATGCGCCTTTGGACAGCCTGTCCCTTCCTGGAGCGGTCACCAATCTGTCCGGTGCCTCAACCTACAGTTATGTCATAAGCAGCGCCAAAGCCAGCGATCCTTCCGATTATGATATTTCTTTTCCGGGCCTCATCGATGGTTTTTGTACCGGCAGTCTGTCCCCTGCGCCTTATTCTCCGGATATGGGAAGCATGCAAAGCATGGGGAGCATGAGAAGCATGGGAACTGACGCCTCCCTTTGTTTTGTAATCAGTTATGGCATCACGGATTATTTCGCGGGCACTCCGATCGACAACAAGGGAGATCCCCTCGATACGCAGACCTTTGCAGGGGCGCTGCGAACCGGAATCGGACGGCTGAAAGAAACTTATCCAAATGCCGTGATTCTGCTGGTGACCCCCGCCTTTTGCTATCCCTATCATGACCAACCGGGAGAAACGGGCGGGACGTTATCCGATTACGTGGATGCGATTGTTGAAATCGCCCGGGAAGAAAACCTCCCCTGTCTGAACTTGGCCGTCGGTCTGGAGCCCGAAGAGGATACGAATGCTTCCTATTATTTCGAAGAATGGCACCTGAAGGAAAGCGGCTACTTTCTTCTGGCGCAGAAAATCATCGCTCTGCTGGAGGAACGGACCCTGAACCAGCCTTTTTGACGGATTGGCCGACCGAAACCTCCTTATCTTTCTTGAAAAACAAGGCTTTCACTCTTTGGGAATTCTCCGATTTCCGGGATCTTTCCGACTTCCGAGGCTTTTCCAGCCTTTCTCTCCGGGCCATCCTTCCGCTTTTGGCCCGGAGAAGCTCGTCCAGCTTCTGATAATGCAGCTCCTCCCTTTCTTCCCGGATCCTGTCCCTTTCCTCTTCCTTTTCCTCCTGTATGCGGAATTGGTAGTCCAATTCCTTGATCACGCTCTCCCGGAGATTTTGACACAGCTCCCTGTTATTTTCCTGCAGAACCTCTCGAAACATTTGCTGCAACAGCCATTGCAGCCTTTGCGCCTTCTCCGTTCTGGTTTCATCCGTCAGACCGGCTGCGGCATCGTTTGCGGAATCCGTCAAAAGCCCCGTTTCGGCCTGAATCTTTCCCGGGTCTTCCTCCGGCACCATCACGTCAATTTTACCATCCTTGAGAATCATTTTAATCGCTTTCAACTGTAGTCCCCTTTCCTTCATTCCTTTAATCTGTTTAAAACGTTCCACATCCTCTTTCGTATAATAGCGATGGCCCAATTCATTCCGGTGAATGGGAAGATGCAATTCATCCTCCCAATAGCGCAGAACGTGGCTCTCTACCTGCACCTCTTTTGCGGCATCCGAAATCAGTAAAAAATCTTCCATTTTGGTTCCCCTTTCCTTTTCAAGATTTTCCCTCACCATCCTGACCCCTATTTATGGCAAGAAAAAAGACAAACCTTTTTAGGGCTTGTCCTCTTTCGTATCTCCATGCCGATTCGATGAACCGGCAAATTATTTTTTCAGATTGGCAAATTTGGTGAACATGGGCAGATAAGCCAGCTCCACGGTTCCGGTGGGGCCGTTTCTCTGTTTGGCGATAATGATCTCCGCAATGTCCTTTTTTTCCGTATCCTTATTGTAATACTCATCCCGATAAATGAACATCACCACGTCCGCATCCTGCTCGATGGCCCCGGATTCCCGCAGATCGGAAAGCATGGGATGATGGTCCGGCCTCTGCTCCACGGTACGGTTCAGCTGGGACAGGGCCAGTACCGGCACGTTCAATTCCCTGGCCAGGGCCTTCAGGGAACGGGAAATATCGGAAATCTCCTGCTGCCTGGAGTCCGTGCGACCCGTGCCGGACATGAGCTGGATATAATCGATGATCACCATGGAAAGGTCGTTCTCCAGCTTCATCTTGCGGCACTTGCTGCGCATCTCCGAAACGGTGATGCCGGGAGTGTCGTCGATCATCAATTTGGAACGGCCAATCACGCCGGCGCTTTCGATGAGACTCTCCCACTCCCCATCGTTCAGCTGTCCCGTCCGAAGATGCTGGGAATCCACCCTGGATTCCATGGAAAACAGACGGTTCACCAGCTGTTCCTTGCTCATCTCCAGACTGAAGATGGCCACCGCCTTGTTTTGCTTGAAGGCCACGTATTCCGCAATGTTCAGCACGAAAGCCGTTTTACCCATGGAGGGCCTGGCAGCGATGAGCACCAGGTCGGAGGGCTGCATTCCCGCCGTCTTGTAATCCAGGTCGATGAAGCCCGTGGGAATGCCCGTGACCGCACCCTTATTGCGGGAAGCGATCTCGATTTTGTTCATGGCTTCCAAAACAATCTGACGGATGGGAACCAGTTCCCCGGCGCTGCGCTTCTGCACCAGCTGGAAAACCTTTTTCTCCGTATCCTCCAGGATGACGTCCAAGGACTCCTTTCCCGCATAGCAGGTATTGGCGATCTCTTCATTGATGCGGATCAGCTTCCGCAGGGTGGACTTCTCCGCCACGATGGCTGCATAATCCTTGATATTGACGGAGGTGTATACCGCAGTGGCCAGGTTCTTTACAAATTCCAGACTGCTGACCTCCGGAGGCACATCCTTTTCCCGCAGGCGATTCTGCAGCGTCACCAGGTCCACGGAACTCCCCTGCTCATTCATCTCCACCATCGTTTCAAATATAATTCCGTATTGCTTCTGATAAAAATCCTCTCCGGTAATCATCTCTGCGGCCACGGCGATGGCGTCCCGGTCCATCAGCATTGCGCCGACCACTGACTGCTCCGCTTCGATGCTGTGGGGCAAAACCCTTTTCAATACGGCTTCTTCCATTATAGGCATGCTGCACCGTCCCTTCCTGCCGTCAGGCATCCGTCAACCCGGCCGTCAATTTGCGCCCGGGCCTCGGCTCGCCTGGGCCATAGTTCCGCATAACCCCCGGCTATCCTGGCCATCAGTTTGCGCCCGCGCTTCGGCTATCCAGGCCGACAATCCAACCTGGCAATCGATTCGCCGTCAGGCTTCAGACACTTTGACATTTAATTTGCCGGACACCTGGGGATGCAGCTTGATCGCCACCTCGAATGTCCCGAAAGATTTGATGTTCTCCGGAAGCTGGATCTTCTTCTTATCCAGCTCCACCCCATATTGCTCCAGATAAGCCGCCGCAATTTCCTTGGTAGAGACGGAACCGAAGGTTTTTCCATTTTCCCCGGCCTTGATCTTCACTTCCACCTGTTTGCCGGCCAGCTCTTCCGCCAGAGCCTTGGCGGCCTCCAACGCCTCTTTGGCTTTTTTCTCCTCGCTCGCTTTTTTCAATTTCAGATCGTTCAAATTCTTGGGCGTGGCCTCCACACCGATTTTTTTCGGCAAAATATAATTCCTGGCATATCCCTCGCTGACCTCCAAGAGATCTCCCTTTTTCCCAAGCTTTTTCTCATCCTGTAATAAGATAACCTTCATGGCAACGTTACTCCTTTTTCGCTAAATTTCTCTGTTCTCCAGCATGCTGTCTATGGTATGCTTTAAAATGCCGATGGCTTCCGCCAGGCTGGTATTCTCCATCTGACAGGCGGCGATGGACATATGACCGCCCCCGCCCATTTTCTCCATGATGATCTGTACATTCACCTCGTCAATGGAACGGGCGCTGACATAGATTTTGCCCTGATAATCCGTCAGGACGAAGCTGGCCTTGATCCCCTTGATATTCAGAAGCTCATTGGCCGCCTGGGCCCCGATCACCGTGGGGCTGGGCAGATCCTGGGCGGTACAGACCGAAATGGCAAACACTTGCCTGTAAATCTCCGCCTGGCTCACCGCATCCGCCCTGGCCTTGTACTCCAGAGCATCCTCCCGGAACAGCTTGCGCACTCTGGTCACGTCCGCACCGTTCCTGCGCAGGAAGGCCGCAGCCTCGAAGGTGCGCACCCCCGCCTTGCTGATAAAGTTGTTGGTATCCACCACGATGCCGGCGTACATGCAGTCCGCCTCTTCCGCACGGATCTTGATATTGTCATAAGTATACTGCAGGATCTCGGACACCATTTCACAGGTGGAAGAGGCATAGGGTTCCACATAAGAAAGGGTGGAATTTTCTATGGTTTCCGTTCCCTGACGATGATGGTCCAGCACCACCACGGACTTGCAATAATGCAGAAGCTCCGGGCATTCCGTGATGGAAGGCTTGTTCACGTCCACCACCACCAGCACGGCATTGCTCCCCGACAGCTCGATGGCCTGCTGGCTCCCCACGATCATGTCGTCTTCATATTCCGGGTTCCCCCGAAACAGATCCACCAGAGGCTGAATGGCGCTGGTGGCTTCATTTAACACGATATGAGTCTTGCGGCCCAGGGCCTGGGCCACCCGGTAAATGCCGATGGCCGCCCCGAAGCAGTCCACGTCCGGCATCCTGTGCCCCATCACGATGACCTTGTCCTTGCCGGTGATGATCTCCTGCAGGGCATGGGCCTTCACCCTGGCCTTCACGCGGGTGTTCTTCTCCACCTGCTGGCTCTTTCCGCCGTAATAGGTAATGCTGTCCGGCGTCTTCAGCACCGCCTGGTCGCCGCCCCGGCCCAGGGCCAAATCGATGGCGTTGCGGGCGAACTCATAATTCTGGGCATAGGTCAGGCCGTCCACGCCGATTCCAATGCTGATGGTCACCGCCATTTCGTTGCCGATATTGACGGTCTTCACGTCCTCCAGCAGATCAAAGCGGGTCTCCTGCAGCTGCCGCAGGGCCTTTTTGCGCAGAATCACCAGATATTTATCCTTTTCCAGCTTCTTACAGATGCCGTCCTGGGCGGAAATGTATTTATTCACCTTACGGTCGATCAGGGCGATGAGCAGGGATCTGCGCACCTCTTCCACGCTTTCCAGCGCCTCGTCGTAATTGTCCAGATAGATCATCCCTACCGCAAGACTTTGATCATCCACCTCCTGGAGGGCAATATGCAGGGCCGTCTCATCGAACAAATATACCGCAATCAGATAGCCGGAATAATCCTTGGCCTCAATCATGCTGCTGTGCTCCGCCATTTCCTTCAGCGGAATCTTCCGGAACTTGGCGATATACTCGTTGCCTTCATAAGATAAATCATACTGGACCTCGTCCACGTCTTCCCCTCCCGGGAGACGGTCCTTCGTGATGGAGGGAAACAGGGCGGTGATGGAACGGCTATACCCCTTGGGCTGATGGATGACCTGTTCAAAGGCGGCGTTGGTCCAAATCACCTTCCCCGTATCATCCAAAAGCGCATAAGGCAGCTCCAAGTCCCGCAGCAGCTTTCTCTGAATCTGTCCGTACTCCGTGGCAAAGCTGACCAATTCGTTAATGATGATCGGCTTGTTATAGAAATAAAGGGACAGGGTGATCACGAAATAAAATATGGTAAATCCTGCCAAAAGAATGCCGGCCTTAAAATCCAGGAGGAAAACGGCCACATTCATCAGGCACAGAAGAACGCCCAGATAAATGCTGAATCTCGTGAAATTTTTGATTCTTCCTTTAAGCTTGATACGGTTTTTCATAATAATTGCAAACCTCAAATGCAGACTATAAGCAAGCTTGGCGGATGCGTCTCTTTCACCGCCTAACGAATATTATACCAAATTTTTCAAATTGTTGCTACTAATTTATTTGTCAAAAGGGAAAATCATATGTAAATATTTCATGAATATTGAATATTTTGAGGGAAATGGAAAGATGAAAAGGTGCCGCCGCAAAGTGCGGCGACACCTTGAATATGGCCTAATCACTCCCGCAAGACACCAATGCCATAAGTCAGGCTTGCTTAATCACTGACGTAAGGCATCAACGCCATATGGCGGGCTCTCTTGATCGCCACGGTCATGGCTCTCTGGTGCTTCGCACAGTTGCCAGTGATCCGACGAGGAAGAATCTTGCCTCTCTCGGACACATATCTTTTCAGCTTGTTGGTATCCTTGTAATCGATCACGTTATCCTTGCCGCAGAACACGCATACTTTTTTCCTTCTGCGCACTGCGCCTTTTCTCCTCATGGGAGCGTCAGACTTGTCTGTTTTATTAAAAGCCATGGTTGCCTCCTGTTCTTACAATTTTGCGGTACGACCGTTCCCCCGAACGGACGCCCTCTGCTTAGTTAAACGGTAACTCCTCGTCAATGCCATCCGGAATGTTCATGAAACCATCCCCGGCTCCGCTGGGTGCGGGACGGTTATAACTGTTATTGGAGCCGCTGCTCGCCGCTCCGCCATTGTAGCCGCCAAAGCCGCCATCCGAATTGCCGCCGGAAGCGTTCTTGCTCTCGGCGAACTCCACATCTTCCACTATGATCCGGACGCTGTATACCATCTGTCCTTCTCTGTTGGTATAGTTGTCGTTCTGGATGCGTCCGCTCAGCACTACCTTGGTCCCCTTGTGAAGATAACGCTCCACGAACTCCGCCTGCTTGCCAAAGCTGGTGCAGTTGAAGAAATCTGCATCCGGCTCCCCTTCCCGCTTAAATCTCCGATCCACGGCCACGGAATACCTGGCCACGACGGTCTGGGAGTTCCCCTGGGAATATCTCACTTCCGGATCCCTTGTCAATCTGCCCATAAGAATAACTTTATTCATAGTACACTCTCTTTCCTTTACTTCTCGTCTTGTCTAACGCACAAATATCTGATCACGTTATCCATGATGCGCACGCGGCTCTCGATCTCTGCCGGAGCGGTGCTCTCTGCGTCGAAACGGATGAAGCAGTAGTAAGCTTCCTTCATGTGCTGGATCTCATAGGCAAGCTTCCTCTTGCCCCAGTCGTCCACTTCCGTAATGACGCCGCCAAATCTCTCGATCAGAGCCTTGCATCTGTCAATCACAGCTGTCTTCTCTTCTTCCTCGACTTTGGCGCTGACAACAACGGCTAATTCATACTTGTTCATCAGTTACCTCCTTTTGGTCTCTGGCCCCTGTCTTGTCAGGAGCAAGGATTTATATATCACGAATAAGTATCTTACCATGAATTCCTTTTTTTTTCAAGCTTTTTCCTTAATTTCTTTGATATTTTTTTCTAAAAGCCTGCGGGCGATCATCACCTGATGGCCGCAGCCCAGACATTTGATCCGAAAATCCGCCCCGACCCGCAGCACCTCCCACTCGTGCCCGCCGCAGGGATGAGCCTTTTTCAAACGGACGACGTCCCCTACCTGTATGTTCATAATCCTGCGCACTCCTTTGAAGTCGATTAATACCTCGTTTAAGTTATGATACGAATTTTATATATAAGCCGTTTTGATCCCTGCGCATTTTATGCGGGAAGAGCGGCTGCAGGACGGGACGGCAGCCTGTCTGGGCAGGGAATGTATGGTGGGGATGGGAAAGGGTCTGCCGCCGCAGGCGGCATGGACATCCTGCGTGAAAAGGCGGTTGGGAAAGCTAGCTTTCCCACACGCCTTCTTACGCAGGATGCTCACATCACCCTGTGATGTGAGCCCTTTCCCGTCTTGGGTTTACATGTTCCCAGTCAAAAAGTCCTTCACCACGCCCAGGAACTCTCTCAGCATGTTGTTGGGCAGCATCAGGGGATAAGAGTCCGCCGCCAGGCCGTAAACCTCCTCATATCCCGTCCGTCGGGCGATGGACAGTGCCCGGAACACGTGGAAGTTGTTGGTCACCAGCACGATGCCGTCCCTGGAGGGATCCATCAAAGCCCCGCTGTTTTCCAGGTTCTCCCTGGTGCTGCGGGAAGCGTCCTCCAGAAGGATCCGATCAGCTTCCACTCCATGGCTCAGCAGATAATCCCGCATCCCTTCGGCCTCCGTCATGGGCTCATTGCTCCCCTGGCCACCGGAAACGATCACCTTTGTCTCCGGATTCTCTCCCAGATAAGCCAGGGCCGCATCCAGCCTGCGGCGCAGCACGTCGCTGGGCCCGTCCTCCCGGATCTGGGCCCCCAGGATCACCACATAGTCGGCGCCATCAGGAGCCTTGTCCCAGAAATGATTGAGAATCAATCCTTCCACCAATACCAGCAAAAACAGCCCCACTCCCAGCAGACACCCCAGAGTCATCTTCAGCCACCTTGGCAGGGCTTTCAAAATCCTCGGGTGGCCGGCCAGCCAACCGGCTCCCAGAAACAATATGCCGACTGCGCCCCAAACCAGGAAAAACCTGGTGACGAAATTCACGAACAGAGCGATGCCAAGACAATACAGAATGCAAAGGCCCCCTAAAATATCAAAAAACAGCCTCAAAAACAAAAGAAGCTTTCCTTTTTCGCTTCTTCCTCTTTTTTCCGTGCGTATCACCCGCTCCGCCTTTTCCAGGGGAATCAGTTCATCCTTTTTCCGTATCTTCATCGCTCTCCGGGCCTTTCTTCCCATTTCCGCAGCATGAGGGCCTCGTTTTTCATCACTTCTTCAAAAACTATACCAGAAAAACGATTTTCCCTCAATAGCAGAATACGGAAGGTTTTCTTAAATTTTTCTTAGTTTTTCAAAATCCATCGGGGAATATTATATTTTAAGCATTTTATATGGTTTAAAAATTTATTTCCAAACTTTATTCCCGCAAACCCTTGTTAAAATTGCCAAAAAATGTTACAATATTTTAAATGAGTCCATTCATAATTTCTATAATTACCATTTTGAACGGGTTGCATTTAAGATGTCACGGAAGTCTGACTCTTTCGTCCCGACATCGCATTTATGAGGGGGCCCCCAAAAAAGCGGCACGGCTCCAAATCTAATGAAAAGGAGAAACGTTATGGCAAAAGAAATGATCGCAATGATCCTCGCCGGCGGACAGGGTTCGCGGCTCTATGCGCTGACCCAGAAGCTGGCCAAACCTGCGGTTCCTTTCGGCGGCAAATATCGTATCATCGATTTTCCGCTGTCGAACTGCGTCAACTCCGGCATTGACACCGTGGGCATCCTGACTCAGTACCAGCCCCTGGTGCTCAACGAGTATATCGGCAACGGACAGCCCTGGGATCTGGACCGTCTCTACGGCGGCGTCCACGTACTTCCGCCCTATCAGCAGGCTTCCGGCTCCGACTGGTACAAAGGCACTGCCAACGCCATCTATCAAAATCTTTCCTTCATCGACAGATATGATCCCCAGTACGTGATCATTCTCTCCGGAGACCAGATCTGCAAGCAGGATTACAACGATTTCCTGCGCTTCCACAAGGAAAAGGGTGCCGAATTCAGCGTCGCCGTCATGGAGGTGCCTTGGGAGGACGCTTCCCGCTTCGGCCTGATGGTAGCGGACGAGAATGACAAAATCACGGAATTCCAGGAAAAGCCCAAGAATCCCAAATCCAACCTGGCTTCCATGGGTATCTATATTTTCAATACGGACGTCCTGAAAAAATATCTGATCGAAGACGAGGCGGATCCCGATTCCGCCAACGATTTCGGCAACAACATCATCCCCAACCTGCTTCGGGACAACCGGGATATGTACGCCTACCATTTCAGCGGCTACTGGAAGGACGTGGGAACCATCCCCTCCCTCTGGGAGGCCAACATGGAGATCATGGATCCGGAGCACAGCGGCATCGATCTGTTCGATGAAAACTGGAAAATCTATAGCCGCAACAGCGGTCTGACCGGCCACAAGATCGGCATGAACGCCGTGGTGGAGAACTCCATGATCACTGATGGCTGCCGCATCGAGGGCACCGTGAAGCATTCCATCCTCTTCGCCGGCGTGCAGGTGGAGGAAGGCGCCGTGGTGGAGGATGCGGTCATCATGGGCAATTCCATCATCAAGGCCGGAAGCACGGTATCCCACTGCATCGTGGCGGAAAACGCCGTCATCGGGGAGGATGCCGTGGTGGGCGCCATGCCGACGGAAAAGAGCAAGGGCGTGGCCACCATAGGTCCCGGCGTCTACGTGGGGGACAACGCCAAGGTGGGCCCGGACGCAATGGTCAACAACAATGTAAAGGATGGTGAAATACAATGGTAAATTCCAACAGCAACGCACTGAGTATCATTTTTCCCAACAGCTATGATAACCTGGTACCGGAGCTGGTCAGCGAACGTCTGATGGCTTCCATTCCTTTCGCCAGCCGTTACCGCATGATCGACTTCCTGCTTTCCAGCATGGTGAACTGCGGCATCGACAACATCGCCGTCATCGTCCGCAAGAATTACCGTTCCCTCATGAGACACCTGGGCAGCGGCCGGGAATGGGACCTGACCCGTAAAAACGGCGGTCTGAACATCGTTCCGCCTTTCGCCGAGAGAACCGTCAAGGTGTATAACGGACGAGTGGAGGCCCTGGCCAGCATCCTGGAATTCCTGAAACACCAAAGGGAAAAATATGTGATCATTTCCGATGCCAACCTGGCCATGAATTTCGATTTCAACGCCATGATCAGGGCCCACGAGGAAAGCGGGGCGGACGTCTCCATCGCCTACCGGGTGGAAGAAATCCCCGCCGGGTTCCTGAACCTGCAGGCCACCCTGACCTCCGACCTGTACTACACCCTCACCATGGAGGATCAGACCGTGAAGGAGATCCAGATCAATCCCAAGGATGCGGGACCCCAGAACTTCTCCATGAATGTATACCTGATCGAACGCAATCTTTTGATCGATTTGATCAGCAAGGCCTATGCCAAGGGCTATGTATATTTTGAGAGGGATGTGCTGGCTCCCCAGCTGAACACTCTGAAAGTGCACGGTTATCGGTATGACGGCTACTGCGTGCGGATCAGCGGCATCAAGAACTATTTTGATGAAAACATGAAGCTCCTGGACAACGAAAACCTGGACGCCCTGTTCAGCGCTCCCGTCTATACCAAGATCAGGGATGACAACCCTACCAGGTACATCGGAGGCGCCAAAGTGAAGAACGCCATGGTGGCTGACGGCTGCGTCATCGAGGGGGAAGTGGAGAACTGCATTCTGTTCCGGGGCGTGAAGATCGGCAAGGGCACCAAGGTGAAAAACTGCGTGCTGATGCAGGATACCGTCGTTGGGGACAACGCCAGCATGGAATACGTGATCACCGACAAGGACGTGACCATCACCGATGGCAAGGAACTGAAAGGATCCGACACCTTCCCCGTGTTCGTGGCGCCCTATAAGACCGTATAAAGGAGGGGATTCCCCATGAAAACCTACGAAGACAGCCTGCGTGAATTTCAGGAAATCGTCTCCGCCAGCGACAACATCGTGTTTTTCGGGGGCGCCGGGGTTTCTACGGAAAGCGGGATCCCGGACTTCCGCAGCGTGGACGGGCTCTATCATCAACAGTATGATTACCCTCCGGAGACCATTTTGAGCCACAGCTTCTATCGGTCCAATCCGGAAGAGTTTTTCCGTTTCTATCGGAACAAGATGCTGTTTCTGGACGCCAAGCCCAACGCCGCCCACAGGAAACTGGCGGCGCTGGAACAGTGCGGCAAGCTTCGGGCCATCATCACGCAGAACATCGACGGTCTCCACCAGGCCGCCGGAAGCAAGACCGTCCTGGAACTCCACGGCTCCGTCCTCCGCAATTACTGCGAGCGCTGCGGGCAGTTCCATGACGTATATTACATCAAGGACGGAAAGGGCGTGCCAAAGTGTTCCAAATGCGGCGGCCCCGTGAAGCCGGACGTGGTGCTGTATGAGGAAGGATTGGACCAAAAGACCCTCTCCGCCGCCGTGCGCTTTATTTCCCAGGCGGACGTGCTGATCATCGGCGGCACCTCACTGGCGGTGTATCCTGCGGCGGGATTGATCGATTACTTCTCCGGCAGCAAGCTGGTGGTCGTCAACAAATCCCCCACTCCCAGGGATCGTTTCGCAGATCTGGTGATCCAGGGGCCCATCGGAGAGGTGTTCGATTCCCTTTCCCTCGCATAAAACAGGTTTTGGCCGAACCGATTCCGCAATCCAGGATCCTGGTTCCCTAATGGCTCCTGTCGATCAATTTGTTCACCCAGAAGACCACCTGGGTGAACAATAGCAGGAACAACAATACCGGCACCGCCAAAATGGCCATCATGCACAGCGAAAGCCAGATCAATATGGTCGTGGCTGCTTTATCACGTTTCATGTAACAGGACCTCCCTTCCCTGATTTCACTTTATCAGGAAAAGGGAGGTCCTTCCATCGCTTCCGCTTACATTTACGAACCAAATCTTACATTTTTGCAAGAACATATTAAACGAGCCGCACTCAATAAGCCCGGAAGCGCTTGATGGCCCAGCGGACCAGCTTGTAAGCCGGGCTTTCCAGACGTTTGGAAACGTTCCGAAGCTCCTTGCGGATTTCGATGCCCTGGGGACAATGCCGCTCGCACTTCCCGCAGGCCACGCACTGGGAAGCCGCCGCAGGGGTTTGCCGCAGGGCCGTGCACATCATGTATTCCTTCAAGGCCACCAGCTTTCCATCGGAATAATATCTGTTATAGGCCGCAAAGGAACCGGGAATATCCACCCCCGCCGGACAGGGCATGCAGTAGCGGCAGCCCGTGCAGCCCACCTTCTGTTTGCCGTTGATGGCCCTGGCCACCTCCGCCAGCATCTTTTCCTCCTCTTCGCCCAGATCCCCCGGCCTGGTTCCAGAGGCGGTCTTGACGTTTTCCTCCACCATTTCCAGGGAATTCATGCCGGACAGGACGCAGGTCACCTCCGGCTGGTTATAGAGCCAGCGGAAAGCCCAGCCCGCCGGAGAGTCCTGTATTGGATATTTTTGGAAAATATCCAAAGCCTCCTGGGGCAGGCGGTTCACCAGTCTCCCTCCCCGCAGGGGCTCCATAATAATGACAGGCAGCCCTTTTTCATGGGCGTATACAAGGCCCTTCCGCCCCGCCTGGGTATGCTCGTCCAGGTAATTGTACTGAATCTGGCAGAAATCCCAGTCATAGGCGTCCACCAGGCGCTCGAAGGTATCCGTGTTGCCGTGATAGGAAAAACCCACCTGTCCGATGGCCCCGCTGCGCTTCTTTTCCTTCAGCCATTCCTGGATCCCCAGGCCCTTCAGCCTCTCCCAGGTGGCCACATCCGTCAGCATATGCATCAGATAATAGTCCACGTGGTCCGTCTGCAGGCGGCGGAGCTCTTCCTGAAAATATTTTTCCATGCCGGAAGAATCCCGGAGCAGGTAATGAGGCAGCTTAGTGGCGATCTTCACCCGTTCCCGAACGTGGTTCCTGGCCAAAATCTCTCCCAGGGCCGCTTCGCTGCCAGGATACACATAGGCGGTATCAAAATAGTTCACCCCTCCCTCGATGGCGGCCAGAATCTCCTTTTCCGCCTTGTCCAGGTCGATCTTCCCATCCTTCGCAGTAAAACGCATGCAGCCGAAGCCCAGCAGGGAAACGTCATTGCCATATTTGTCCTTGCGATAAATCATAAAGACCCTCTCCTTTCCAAAACCTTTTTTCCAAAAATAATAACCCTTGCAGAGATCCTCTCTCTTCTTTATAATGAAGGAAGGGCAAAATCATTTGCCGATCTATCGAACCGGAGGTAATCGTCATGAAGCAAACCATACAGGATTCCGCCATGGGATTCGTACAAAGCTCCGCCGCACAGCCAGCGCAAGGCTCCTCCATGCGGCTGGTGCAGGGCTCCATTGCAGAACTCAGGCAAGGCTCCGCCACGCAGCCAACACAGGGCTCATCCATGCGGCTGGTGCAAAGCTCGGATACGGAGGCTCTGCTGAAAATCTATGAACAATATATCGACACGCCCATCACCTTTGAATATGTCCTGCCTTCCGTCACGGAATTCCAGAACCGGATCCAGCACATTTTCTGCGATTATCCTTATCTCGTATATGAAGAAGACGGACAGGTGCTGGGATACGCCTACGCCCACCGGCATATGGAACGGGCCGCCTATCAATGGAATGTGGAAGCCGCCATCTACCTGGACAAGTCCATTTGCCATAAAGGAATCGGAACCAGACTCTACCAGGCGCTTTTCGCCCTGCTGCGCCTCCAGGGCGTTCGGACGGTCTTCTCCTGCGTCACCCTGCCCAATGCCGCCAGCGAAGGCCTGCACCATTCCCTGGGCTTCGCGGAAGCGGGAGTCTGGCGCAAGTCCGGCTATAAAGGCGGACGCTGGCACGACGTGATCTGGTATGAGCTTTCCCTCCTGCCCCAGGAAGATGGGGACGACCTCCTGCCGCCCTGCAGCGTGCACGACCTGGCACCGGGGCTGGTGCGGCGGATCCTGGAAAACGCATAGGAACGCTCCTGGAAAGCGCAAGACCGCCGACCTTCCCAACACCATTATGGGCTTCCCGGATGCAATCTGTCAACTTGTTTTTCAGATCCGTACATCCGAATTTGTTACCATTCACGGCATCCCCTGCATGTGTAAAACCAGTCGGCTTACGCCGTCTGTCGTGGTTTACGCCACTCTGTGTTTTGCTTATTTGGGTGAAGGTTATAAAAATTTTACTTGATTTTTCCAGGGACTTAACGTATAGTATCTTCGCAGGAACGAAAAGGCCGATAAAAAGCCCTCCCGTTCCCAAACGTTCTTTTTAGGGCATATTCCCAAAGGAACGTAAATCACATGATCACGGAGGTTATTTATGAGTTGGGAAGATTACGAGCTGGCCTATAAGGCCGGCAAAAAAGATTACCAGGCCAGATTGTCCCGGGGGCAGCAGCCCACGCTGAAAATTCTGGACGACATCCTTCCTCATGACAAACACTATAGAGAAATCCCTTTGGGACTGGTACAGATCCCCGTCAATCAGATCGTGGGCACCAAGACCGGAGGCAGGAGCATTTCTTTTGCAGGAAATTTCATGCCCATTTTGCCGCCCAAGACTGAATTTGCGTCCAAATGGACCAATCTGAGCAATGCCCACCTGAAAGAAGGCATCCGGGATCCCATCAAGGCTTACGAGTACCTGAATGAATTTTATGTGGAGGAAGGCAACAAACGGGTCAGCGTCCTGAAATACTTCGATGCGGTCTCCATCCCAGGAGTGGTCACCAGGATCCTGCCTCCCAGGACGAAGGAAAAACAGAACAAGCTGTATTACGAGTTCATCGATTTCTACGAAGTGTCCAAGATCAATTACATCCAGTTTTCGGAGCTGGGGAGCTTTGCCAAACTTTTGAAAGCTGTGGGCAAGGAGCCCGGAGAAAAGTGGACGGAGGACGAACGGCTGGACTTCAACTATGTTTACACCAAGTTCACGGCGGAATACAACGCCCAGGGCGGCGGCAAGCTGAGCATCACCCCGGCGGACGCCTTCCTGTCCTTCATCACCATCTATGGTTACAAGAGCCTGATAGACAAGACCTCCAGCGAGATCAGCGAAATGCTGAAGAAGAGCTGGGAGGAATTTGAGCTGGACGAAGAGGAAGACGAGGTGGAGCTGAAGATGAAGCCCACCCAGGCCAGAAAAGCGCCTCTCATCAACCGGCTTCTGAACCTTCCTCTGGGACAAAAGAAGCTGAAGGTGGCCTTCATCTATGAAAAGACCCCTACTTCCTCTGCCTGGACCTATGCCCATGAACTGGGACGGCTTCATCTGGAGCAGACCTTTCCGGAGGAAGTGTCCACCCTTTATTATGAAAACGTAACGCTGGATACCATAGAAGAAACCCTGGCGGAAGCCATCGCCCAGAAATGCGACCTGATCTTCACCACGACACCGACCTTTGTGCCCGCCAGCGTGAAGGCTGCCATCGACAACCCGGAGGTGCGGATCTTAAACTGCTCCCTGAACACCTCCCATCGGTATATCAGGACTTACTATGCCCGCATGCACGAGGCCAAGTTCCTGATGGGCGCCATCGCCGGGGCTTTGACGGAGAACGACCGCCTGGGGTACATAGCGGATTACCCCATCCAGGGAGCCATCGCCAACATCAACGCCTTCGCCCTGGGGGCCAAAATGATCAATCCCAGAGCCAAGGTCTATCTGGAATGGTCCACTTTGAAGGACAATCCGGATGCCCTGGCCAAATTGCGGGCTGCGGACGTGTCCATCGTCTCCGGTCAGGACATGATCATCCCGGAGGAGGCTTCCCGCTTCTTCGGCCTGTACCGGATGGAGGACGACATTCCTCACAGCCTGGCCATGCCCGTGTGGCACTGGGGTAAATTTTACGAGCAGATGATCCGCACCGTCATGGACGGCACCTGGAAATATGAAGAAGAGGCCACGCCTGTCAAGGCCATCAACTATTGGTGGGGCATGAATGCGGGCATGATCGACCTGATCTGTTCCCAGAACCTGCCCATCGGCACCAAGCGCCTCATCGACCTGCTGAAAAACACCATCAGTGCGGAAGAATTCAATCCCTTCTCCGGCATCCTTTATTCCCAAACCGGCATGGTGCAGGGAGATCCGGACAGGAGCATGACCCCGGAGGAAATCATCACCATGAACTGGCTGGCGGAAAATGTCATCGGCAGCATCCCCAGCCCCGTGGAGCTGCAGGAAAAGGCCATTCCCGTGGTAAACCAGCAGGGTCTGGAGCAGGCTGCGAAGAACGAGTAAGCTGGTTCATTCTGCAGGAGGCGCAGGCGTGCGAACCGGACGGAGCGGCGGGCTGCGCAGGCGCATAAGCCGGGCATGGCGATAAGCCGCGCAGGCGCATGGGCCGGGCAAGGCGACAGGCTGCGCAGGCGCATGGGCCGGGCATGGCGATAAGCCACACAGGCGCATAAGCCGGGCAAGGCGGCAGGCTGCGCAGACGCATAAGCCGGGCAAGGCTGCGAACTCGGAGTCAGATCACGGAAAAAACAAGAACGGGAGGGGGTGAGTGGGTTCATGAGAATATTGGCGATTGGAGACGAAGAATCCAAATATCTTTGGGATCATTATGAGCGGTGGAAACTGGAAGGCATCGACCTGATCATTTCCTGCGGCGATCTGGACCCTCGATATCTGTCCTTTCTGGTCACCTTCGCCAACTGCCCCCTCCTGTACGTCCACGGCAATCATGATTCCAAATACAAGGATATCCCTCCGGATGGCTGCGTCTGCATTGAAGATCAAATCTTTGTCTATCAGGGAGTGCGTATCCTGGGCCTGGGCGGTTCCATGCGTTACCGCCCAGGAGACCATCAATATACGGAACGACAGATGCAAAAACGAGTCAAACGCCTCAGATTCCAGCTGTTCTGGCACAAGGGCTTCGACATTCTGGTCACCCACGCTCCCGCCTACCAGCTCAATGACGGAAGGGATCTGCCCCACCAGGGCTTCCAGGCGTTCCTCGACCTGATGGAAAAGTACAAGCCCAAATTCTTTCTCCACGGCCATGTCCACATGTCCTATGGCCGTCAGCACAAGCGCTACGACAAGTACAAGGATACCCATGTGATCAATGTGTACGAGCGCTGCATTTTCGATTTTGAAGCGGAAGACGTGAAAAACAACCTGACCCGGTAAATCCGGGAATCTCTATTTCAAGAACTCTTTGATTGCCCTCGACGCCTCTTCTCCCATGACCTTATGTCCTTTCGAGCTCGGATGAAGACCGTCGCCCGAATCATTTTCCTTTTTGAACTTCGTATCATCCGAAGGATCGCATACCGCCGAAGCGAAATCCACATACCCGTCAAATCCGCTGTCCGGACTCATGATCCATTGATTCACCTTTTTGCGGATTTCCTCATGAAGCTCGGACGCCCACCACTCGTTCGTCCCAAAAGGAGTGATGGTTCCGCCGTAGATCTTTATTCCACGTTCGTGACAGGCCTTCGCCATGGCTTTGTATTCGGCGATCATATTTTCCGAAATATCCGTCTGCGCCCCGGGAATATCGTTGGTACCGATCAGGATGATGACATATTTTACCCCCGGAATATCAAGCGCATCCCGTTCAAACCTATCTTTCGCCGGAATCCCCGAACCTCCCCAAATGGCGTTTCCGCCGATACCGGTATTCACCACTGAAATATGGGATGTGGCAGAATCGGACTGCAGGCTCTGCGCAAGTATATCCGGCCATGCGTCAAAACCGTTCCACGTGGAAATCGAACCGTCCGTTATGGAATCGCCGAAGCAGACCAGCGTCTCGCTGCCCTCAGAATATCCATCGGCCCGACAAAGAGAGAAATAACTCCACATCCACTCGGCAGGGTTAAAATTCTCGCTGACGTGATCGCCCTCCACAACCCAACTGCCGCAGTCAGCCTCCAAGTGAGCGGAAGGACATGCGGGAACCGAACCGAATTTTACGGATACCGCCAAAAAATCAAGCGCAGAATATGCAAAGTCGATTTCATCGGACGTGACCGTTTCGCCCGAGGGGATTGTGACGCTCTCCGAGCCGCCAAAGGTGACTACGGTATCGGTGGCGGTATCGATGTTGGGCTCGCCCGGCTTTAACAGTTTGGCGATATGAACGGATTCCATGACCAAATCCGAATCAGGAGGATTGAGGGTGTCCGAATGCTCATTGGAAAACGTCAGCCGGATTTTCGAGCTGCCCATGGATGCCTGGAATTCCTGCCGACAAGTGGAGTTGGAAAGTTGGGGATTTTGGGGAAGCATATCCGTCTGCGAGGGCTGCATTGCCGCTGCAAAAATACAGCTCCATCCGTCAGAACCTTCATCCGCAGCCAGCTCCTGCGTTCCATCGGACTGTTCAAAAGTATCTGACTTCTGTGCATTTTCAGGCTGCCCGGACCCGTCCGACTCCTTCGCTCCCTCAGATGCGCCGCATCCGACCACACCGATACAAAACGAGGCGCATAACGCCGCCGAAAGAATTTTTTTCAACATGTCACACCTCTCCTTCTCATATCATCACTCTGACTTCGATCTTCCGGTCCACCAGCCGGGCAAACTTCTCCCCGTCCTCCCCAGTGCCCACAACAGTTCCGTAATGGGTGGGGACGGCGAGCTTGGGCGCAATATGATTCACCAGCTTTGCGGCCTCTTTATAATCCATGGTGAATTTCCCGCCCGCCGGGACCAGGGCGACGTCGCATTTGATCTCCTGATTCTCCGGCGTCATATCCGTGTCTCCGGCGATGTAATAGGTCACGCCATCCATGGTCACCAGATAGCCCACATAATTCTTTCCCGGGGTATGAAAAGGCTTCATCCTGTTGTAGGCGGGCACGGCTTTGATCAGCAGCCCTTTGTATTCCAAAATTCCGTTGGGCTGAATCCATTTCACGTTGGAAATGCCCGCTTTCCCTTCCTGTCCCTTCATGCACTCCGGCAGCACGAGACAAGTGCCCCGGCCCCCGTCCTGACCGGCGGTTTCCTTCGCCGCCTTCCCGATGTCCTCCGGCGAGAAATGGTCGAAGTGATCATGGGTGATGAAAATGAAATCCGCATCGTGGTGCGCTTCCTGCATCTCATAAGGATCGAAATACAGCACGAATTTCCCTCCGATGCGTATGCTGCTGTGGGTTAGCACCTTTACCTCTTCAAACATATTGGCCTCCTTGTCTCTATTTTCAAGAATCCTTCTCTTGGAAACAATCCAACCATTGTGTCATTTTTGTGCCACCAGCTTGCCCCGCTGCGATTCCACTATAGCACAATTTCGTCCGCACTGTCAACGAAGAGACTAAGATTTCCGCTGTCCTTGCCGGGATTTTCCTTGAGTTTTCCTTGACTTTTCCGGCAAGCCGTGGTATCTTGGAAGCGTAGCGACGATCTGTAGTTTCTAAGTTCTGATGTCTATGGCGGTTCCGCCGTGTTCACCGGGAATTAGAGGAAAAATGAATAGGGAGGTTTGTTTATGTCTGAGTATGAAAAAAAGAACGTACCAGCTGACAGAGTGGAGGAAGCAGCCCGTTATCAGGCTTCGCTGCGCCTGAAGAAGCAGGGAGAGTATACCCTGGAGGATTATTATGCCTGGACGGAAGATCAACGCATCGAACTGATCGATGGAATCATTTATGACATGGGAGCGCCCAGCATCCGGCACCAGGACGGGGCGGGAGAGATTTATGTTCAACTTAAGAATTATATCAAAAAAAAGGGAGGCCCCTGCCGAGCCTTCATCTCTCCCATCAACGTCCAGCTGGACTGTGATGACAAGACCATGGTTCAGCCGGACGTATTGATTGTGTGCGATCCCTCCAAGCTGACAGACAAATGCATCGTAGGGGCACCGGATTTCATTCTGGAGGTGATGTCCCGTTCCAGTCACGTCAGGGACATGGTGGTAAAGCTGCAGAAATACAAAGCGGCGGGAGTGAAGGAGTATTGGCTCCTGGATCCCGCCAAGGAAAAACTGATCGTATATGAGTTTGCAAAAGGGACGGAGCCCGTCCTGTACGGGATGACGGGCAAGGTCCCGGTAGGAATATACCAGGGAGATCTGGAGATCGACCTGGACGAAATCCCTTAAAATCAGTGATCTCCCGGGAAAGGAACCTGGATCTCCCTCGAGAGAATACTCGGGAGAGAATGCTGCATCCTCAAAAGGCTGCGGCATTCTCTAAGTCGCTCCTATCTCTTAGTCACTTCTATCTTTTGAGAGATAGAAGTGACTTTTTAGCCTCGGAATCGGTTCAAACAGGCGTACAGCTCCTGGATCCGGGGCCTTGCCAGACCGCAAGGCACATAGGAGGAGCAGAAGGGCTCCCAGCCTTTTTTCTCCAACAGGTCATATACCAGAGAGACGGTCTGCTGCACGGTTCTTCTGCCGTCCATCACCTGCTCCGCCGCATAGCGAAGCAAATGTGCCAGAGCATTGGTCTGCTCCGAATCCGCCAGCTGCTCCACGTAGCGCAGATCCACCGTTTCCCGATCCATGGAGAAGGAATCCTTGCCGAAGGTCTTGAGCTTGGCGGAGTCCCCGTGGCCGCCATGACCTCCCCGGGAATCCCGGCCGCCCTGAGAATCCTGGCCGCCCCGGAAGTCCTGGTTTCTCTGAAAATCCCGGCCTTCTTGTCGGCCCTGGCCTTCCGCTCCCTTGCGGTTCCCCGTTCTCTGGGAGCCGGGGCGCAAAGCCCGCCTGAAATCCGGCAGGGCGAAATCCGGAGCCTTGGTGCGGGGGGCCGTATGCTCCTTGCACAGCTCCTTTACCTTTTCCGTGATGTCCACGGGTTTATAACAGTCCATCTGCAGTATTTTGTCCGCAATATAGAAGAAAGCGCCGGAGCTTCCCGCCACCAGGACCGTGGAGACCCCGGCCTTTTCATACAGATCCCTGGCCCTTTCCAGGAAAGGCGTAATGGGCTCCTGGCTGCGGCTGACCACCTGCTGCATGAATTCGTCCCGCACCATGAAATTGGTGGCGGAGGTGTCCTCGTCGATGAGGAACAGCCTCGTGCCGGCCTCGATGCCCTCCACCACACCGGCGGCCTGGGAAGTGCTTCCGCTGGCGTCCTCCGTGGAAAAGCAGAGCGTGTCCTTTTTGTTGGGAAGATCCCGGATGAACAGGGAAATATCCGTCTGGCGGATGGAACGCCCGTCCTCCGCCCGCAGCTTAATGGCGGTGTCATCGGTGATCACGTATTCCCGGCCGTCCCCGGAGATATGGTTGTAGACTCCCATCTGCAGAGCCTCCAGGAGGGTGGATTTCCCGTGATAGCCGCCGCCCACGATCAGGGTGATGCCCCGGCGGATGGCCATGCCTTTTTTTTCTCCGGCATGGGGCAGGGGAATGCTCACCTCCATGGAAGCGGGGGAGACGAAGGGAACGCTGTCCCTCATGGGAAGATCGGAGACCCCGCTTTTCCTGGGCAAGACGGCCCCATTGGCCACGAAGGCCACCATGTCATGCTCCTTCAAAAAGCGCCGAATGACCTCCTGGTCCTCCGCCAGGTCGATGCAGGCCTTCAGCCTTTTGGGATCCAGATTCCGCATAAAGCAGCTGTTTTCCACACATTTGGGCAGAAAATCAAAAAGAATTTTCTCCAGCTCTCCCGCATTGATGGTGCGGCCAAAGGCGGGGAATCCTACATGGAAGCGGAGGATGACCTTGTCAGAGGTGATCTGACAGGCGCTGCGCTCCAGGACCTCCTGCCCACAGCGGCTGATGGCCAGGAGACCGCTCTTGCCGGAGCCCTTGGCCTTGAAATTGTAAGCGGAGAACTGTTCCTCCATGCGCCGGGTCAGGTAATCCTGCAACGCAATCCGCACATAATCCCGGTCGAAGTAGACGCCGGGGAAGCCCGCCTCCCTGTGAAGCACTTCGATATGAAGACTAGAAGGAGAAGCAAACGGGTCTCCCTGCACGTGATCGATGGTGAGGACGTAACGTCCAAACTGGTAGCTTCCGCCCAGGGATTTGTAGGCCGGGTACCCCTTATGGTCAATGGAGCGCAGCAGGGTGCGCAGTTCAGAAGATGTTTTCATCATATGGTTCGGTTCCTTTCCGCAAATGATCAAATCTTTTTAACGAGTCCTTTTTTGACGCACTCCTATTATAACCGCTTCTTTTTCATTTGTAAATGATTTGTAAAAATCCTTGCGTTTCTCAAAAAAACTGCGCAGCCGCCCTTTTCATTCCGGCGGCTGCGCAGCAAACTCATTCACCCATTCTATTTATTTTCCATTCCATCTGTCATAAGAAGCCTGATAAACATCCAGCACATCGGCGATTCCCATGGATTCAATGGTGGAACAATATTCCTCCCATTTTTCATCAATGCTCTCCATGCCCGTGATGAACTTACTGGTCATTTCTCCGTAATAATTCTTGATGGTCACCCATTTATTGTCCAGCGTGCTCTGTTCCTCTTCCGTGAAATGCAGATAGTTCGTAGGGAACACCCATTGTGCATCGCATTGATAAGGTATCGCATTTTCCACCATGGCGATCTGCCTGGCCCGGTTAGTACCCGGCGTGGAGGTCACATATCCCGCAAGAGCGTCATTACGTCCGGCATTTTCAAAGATGGCTTCCGCATACTGGAACTTGGAAGCGGATCCGTCATACCCTTCCGGTACGATGAGATCATAGGTATTGTCGTCATTTCTCTGGAAGGAAACACCTTCCGGACCGTAGCAGAAGGCTTCTCCGTAAAGACCCGAGCCTTCCACCACTTCCTCCTCCGCATACATGATGTCAAAAGCTTTGCACAGTTCTTCCACGTATTTGGAATCCTTGTTGATGAAGAAACCGCCGCCATTGGTCACTCCGGGGTGCCCCAGCAACAGGCCATCGTCATCATATTCGGAAGTCATGGGCGGAATAATGTTGAGATGGACTTCCCCATCCGAGAAATCTTCCGGCGTCATCTGGTTTGCCTGGGCACCGAGAAACACCAGTTCACCCGACTGCGCCAGGGACAGCATCATATTCAAATCCATGGTCTTATATTCCTGAGGCATCAGGCCATTCTCATAGATTTTATTCATATATTCCAGATAATGCCTGTACTGGTCAGAAGTACGGTTAAAAATAACCTTTCCGGTTCCATCGTCTTCAAAGTCCGGATTCACGCTGGGGCCAAAGGCACAATAAAGCGCATTTCCCCAGCCTTCCGTTTCCTTCAGCTCCACTTCCGCAAAAGGGGCTTTGCCGCCGTTTTTCTCCTTAACGATCATCATCTCATCGAAGAGTTCGTCCACTGTCTTGGGAACGGAAAGTCCATATTCTTCCAAAAGATCGGTGCGGTAATAAGCCCTGGTGGGTGCGCAGGTAGCGGACACTTCCACGCCTCTGAGACGATAAATCGCCCCGTTAATCTCTGTGGAAGCCTTCTTAACGTTCGGATAATCCTCATACATCTTCACCAGATTGGGCATCACATCCAGATAATCATTATAGTCCACAAATCTTCCGCCGATCACACCATAGTCGTTGATATACGTGGCGTCCAGATTCACATGAAGGAAATCCGGCCACTCCCCTGCCGCCAGATAACTGGGCAGCGCCTCCCATTCAATGCCGATCCATTCAAAGTGAATGCCCGTCACCTCTTCCACAGCCTCCCACACAAGACGATTGCCGTTATGGGAGGTCACGTCTCTGCCGACCACCAGCCCGGTCACGGTAATGGGCTCATCCACAATCGGGTACAGAGAATCCTCTTCCCCTGCGGATTCCCCTGAGGCAGACGTCTCCGCAGGCGCTTTGCTCTCCTCGGACTTCTCAGGAGCCCCGCCGCTGCCCGTACCTGCATTTGTGCTGTCGCCGGAATTGCTCTGTCCGCCACAGGCACAGACCGATGCCGCCAGAAATGCACACAACAGCAATGAAACTACTTTTTTCTTCATAATACCACCTTTCTGTCCCTGTGGGACGCATGAAAATATATCGCTCTCAGCCCTTGACGCTGCCGATCATAACTCCCTTTTCAAAATACTTTTGTAAAAATGGATAGACGACCAGCAACGGAGCCGAAGATACCACGATCACCGCATATTTAATCAGCTGGGCCACCTGATAACGCTCGGCGCTGTAATCCTCCGATCCCCCCAGCATGTCGGCGCTTGTCCTTTCCAGGATCAGGATCTTGCGAAGCACCAGCTGCAGGGGCTGCTTTCCCGGATCCACCTGATAAATCATACTGTTAAAATAAGAGTTCCAATGAGCCACCGCAAAGTATAGAACCATGACCCCCAAAAGAGCCTTGGACAGCGGAAGCACGATTTTGAGGAAGGTCTTGATTGGAGAACAGCCGTCGATGAGTGCGGCATCCTCCAGTTCCTTCGGCATGGATGCGAAAAAGGAACGGCAGATAATACAATTATAAGTATTGAAAGCCCCCAAAATCAGAAGAACCGCCCTGGTGTCATAGAGTTTCAGGGATCTCACCAACAGGAAAGTGGGGATCATGCCCCCGGAAAAATACATGGTGATCATGAAAATCATGGTAATGATCCGATTTCCGGGCAGTCCGGGCCTGGTAAGCGCATAAGCCGCCGGCACAGTCACCACCATATTGATCAGAGTACCCACCACCGTATAAAAAATCGTGTTGGCATATCCGGTAAGGATCGAACTGTCTTCGAATACCCTGCGGTAACCCAATAAAGTAAACCCCTTCGGAAACAGGACCACTTCCCCGGACGCCACCCTCACGGGATCGCTGACGGAACTGGACAATATATAGATCAGAGGATACAGTACAATAAGTACCAACAACACTGCGAACAAGGTGTTGCACACATCGAACAGAGAATGCTTTTTCAATTTCCTCTCCTTTCTCAGAACAAGCTGGTTTCTGTGAATTTTTTGGAAATTGTATTGGCTATGATCAACATAACGACATTTACCACATTGTTGAACAATCCGATGGCCGTGGAGAAACTATAGTTGGCATTCAGGATTCCCCGTTTGTACACATAAGTGGAAATGATTTCCGATACACTGAGATTCAGATCATTCTGCAGCAAAAACACTTTTTCATAACTGATAGAAGCAATATTCCCCACGGACATGATCAACATAATGATGATCGTCGGCATGATACAGGGCAGGTTGATATGGAGAATCCTCTGAAGGCGTCCCGCTCCATCGATGGCAGCGGCTTCATGCAGATTCATATCCACGTTGGACAGTGCCGCAATGTAGATGATGGCGCTCCATCCCATGTTCTGCCATATCCCGGACCAGACAAAAATATGTCTGAAATATTTGCTCTCCCCCAGGAAATAGATGCGATCCATTCCCAACGTCTCCAGAAGGGTATTGACAACGCCTACGGAAGGAGAAAGCATGGTTGCCATCATTCCCACCAGCACAACCATGGATATAAAATGGGGCGCATAAAGAATCGTCTGAGAAATTTTTTTAAACCTTCCCTTTAATTCATTCAGAGAAAGAGCCACCAGTATTGGGATGGGGAAGCCCGCCGCCAGGGAATACAAGGACAGCACCAGAGTGTTCCTAATCAAATCCCAGAAATTATAGAGTTCAAAAAAATCCTTAAAATTCCGGAAGCCAATCCAGGGGCTCTGCCATATGCCAAGAGAACCTTTGTAATTCTTAAAAGCGATAATCAGGCCGTACATAGGCCCATAGCAAAAAATAAGCACATAAATCAGCGCCGGCAACAAAAGATAATAATATTGTCTGTTATTCTTGATTCTGACCGATAACGGCTTCTTCATGCAGCCTTCCCCCTTTTCCACTTCCGCTGCGTTCCATCCACACAATCTTCTCCCGGCACACTAACAGATAGGTGCCAACTGCATAATCTATGGAGTTTTCCTTTTTCACCGGCCCCGGTGCGCAGGCAACGATCTGCGCCCAGCCAAGACGGCCTTTCGCATCCAGCGCCACTTCCGTCAAGGCCTCAAAACCTTTGTCCGCCGTTTCCTGATAGCTTTCCTCCAGCAGCCCCAGGTTCAGACCGATATAAAACCCCAAAGTAAAAAGCGCCGTTCCGGAAGACTCCGGCATGGGAAAGTCCTCCGGTCTCTTAAGATCCGTATGATAAAACCCATCTTCGCATTGACAAGCCTTCAACGCCTCCGCCATCCGCAGAAAGGTTTTCCGATACTCTTCATAATAGGGACAGTCAGGGCCAAGCGTCCGGAGCGTCCTTGCCAGACCGGCAAACACCCAACCGTTTCCTCTGGACCAGAAGACCTTCCTGCCCCCTTCCATCTTCTCCGGCAGGAAGCGCTCATCCCGATACCACAACCCTTCCGTTTCGTCAAAGCACTTTCTCTCCACCTTGGTATTCCAATACATTTTGAATGCTTTGTCGATACATTTTTCTTCCTGCATGGAAAGCCCTATTCTGTTGTAAAAGTTCAGCGCCATATAGAAACTGTCTATCCACCACCAGTAATCATTGGCCGGATCCTCCAGAGTCCAGCGGATGGTTTTGTACATTTCCTCCGCCGTTCCCTCCTGGCCGCAGCGTTCCAGCAAATCCAGGTACGTCTCTCCACACAGCATACAGTCCGCATTCACCGTCCGATGATCCGGGTCTTTATAAAAAGACCACTGATTTGTCCTGGCCCATCTGAGGGCATATTCCAGATATTCCTGTTTATGAAGCTGCTCATATGCCGCCATGTTTCCCAGCATATAAGCGGCCTGGATCCAGAAGCTGTTACCCGGCTCCGGATGATTTTTGATCCAACGATCATTCACCTTTTCCATCAGGCCCCTGATTTCTTCTACCCTTCTCTCCTTCAAGCAATCCTCCTTTTTCAAAATCCTATTGACAAACGTGGAAAAATGTACGGCGCACCTTGAAGAGCCTTGCACGCCTACAATACTTCGGGCCTCAAATCGGACTGCACTGAAACGGCTGTTCCGCTTTCTTTACATATTGCTCGTGCGGCAGATCGCACCGAAAATCATGAAACAGGATCTCACCGTCCTCACTCCAGACCTGAATCAGCGGATCGGCCTGTGTTCCTTCCACCGAAACATGACGGAACATAATCCGTTCGTAATGACACAAGTGCATCAGCGAAACGTGTTCGCTGCCTTCCCGCATTTTTATATGGATGCGGGTAAAGTCCGCAAACAACGGAACATCAGCGCTGCCGTACATCGTCAGCGGCATGGCAATCCCTTCTGCGTCAATATCCTCAAAACAAACAAAGCGAAGCGGAACACCCGCCTGCCAGCGTTCGTTGCCGGAAAAATTATAGTGAATAAAACGATCCGCATTTTCCACCTTGCAGCGACGGATTACGATGTTTTCCGGCTGACGGCGGACTTTAAGCGAAAAATCCGCATAATAGGTAAACACGCTGAGCATATTGAAGCGATGCTCCTTCTCCGTCAGGATATTCGTCCTCTTTTCCTCCGGTGAGAGACTTCCCCTGAAAAAGTAGTGCGCCGGTGCGAAAATATGACAGTCCTCGATCACGGCATTCGTCCCGCCGAATCGCATCGCACTGCACGCCGTATTCAAAACGCAGGAGGATACCGTCAGGTTGGTATTGTCAAATCCTGCGACACAATCGTCACCTGTATAAAACTCCGTATTGCGCACGATAATATTGTCACAGGAAGACACATGAATACCGTCATGACCGCCAAGCGTCGTAACCCCGTCCATTAAAATATTCTGACAAAACCGTAGATTGTGCGCCCAGTTTCCGGTATGCTGAATCGTATAGCCGCACAAAGTGATATTGTGGCAGGAATCAAACGTCATGCCGTGCGGACCACGATAATACTCTTCTCCCATTTCATCATAACAATCGCTTCCGTCCAGTATGGAATCCGATTCCCCGATCACGGCAATCTGGTCCGCATGATAGGCACGGATCAGCGCATTATTCCAGCGGCTTCCGTATTTGAAAAAATCCTGCTCTTGACCGACGGGGGAGTCTCCTAACGTCCATACAGCGTCCGTGCATACTTCCTTTTCAAATGGCTCCAGCCGATCATTCTTCCATGCAAAATAATCCTCCGGGTCCCGACTCCCCTTCAAAACCGCATGCGACAATAGATGCAGCGTCACGCAGGAACGAAGACGGATCCCGCCAATCCGGTAAACGCCGGCAGGCACCTGAACCTCTCCTCCACCGGCAAGAAAACAGGCATCTATCGCATCCTGAAAGGCTTTTGTCTGAAAGCCGTCAGAATCCGGAACTGCGCCGTAATCCGTAACCGGAAACATCTGTCGTTTCATGCAGCAATCCTCCTTTTCAGAGTCCCACGGCTCTGATCTTGTTCAACAGAACCTCCTTCTCTTCCTCCCCATAACGCTTCATAGGAAAGACGCCGTTGCCCACCTGATATCCCATTCCTTCAAGAATCACTTTCGTTGCAGGGATCAGAGCGTACTGGGCCAGCACTTGAATCACCCTGTTTGCCTCTCTCTGCGCATCCTGTGCTGCTTTTTGATCTTCCCTGATGAAGTTATCGTAAATGGCCTTGATCTTGGGCAGCATGAAATTATAGCTCAATCCAATTCCTCCGTCCGCCCCCGCGTTCAGGCCCATCAGCAGCATTTCATCACAGCCGTTCATAATATTCATTTCTCCGTGCGTAAAATCCTTCAACAGCATCATCTCAAAATAATCCGAGCTTGTCCATTTTATGGAGGTGACATTTTCAATCTCATACAATCTGGCGGCCATCTTCGCCGTAAAGCGCAGCCCGGCGGCCTGATTGTAATAAATCATCACCGGTATATGCACCGCTTTCGCAATGGCTTTATAATAACCGTAAATATCCTCTTCATCATAAGAGAAATAGAGCGGCGGAATGGCAGAAATTCCTTCTGCGCCGCACTTTTCCGCATGCCTGGCCAGACTGAGAGCCTCCTGCAGATGGATGGACGCAATATGTACGATGCAGGGCTTCCGATGTCCCACCTGTTCGATCACGGACTCTGCCAGGCATTCTCTGGTCTCCCGGTTAAGAGAAACTCCTTCTCCCGAAGCTCCTCCAATATAAAAACCGTCTGCGCCCTGCATGAGCAGATCCTCTACCAGGGTACAAAGTACTGGAACATTGAGTTTTTCTTCTTTTGTCAAAGGTGTGACCAGAGCCGGCATTACCCCTTTGAATTTCATAATCGATTCCATCCTTTTCTACTCAAATCGCCATCTCTGCTGCAGAATCACCGCCGGACCGTTCTCTTCGGGATGTGCATAAAATACCGTCAATATGGTACCGTCCCGCAGCTCTAATGAGGCCGGATACCCGATATCTCCTCCGGGTATCAAACCCAGCTTCGATGCATACAACACATAGCCCGTATCCCATTCACTTCCGTCAGAGCTGAACATGGTACGGATTCCGTAAGGCGCCTCGCGATAACCATATACGGAAACCAAAGTTCCCGAAGAATGTCTCAGCAAATGAGCCGGAGCACCTCCTCTCGCATCCAGAAGCCTGCGGGGAACTGTCCAATGCTTCCCTTCATCGGCGGATTCCGACTGATAGACCGTGAACACCCTGTTATCCAGGGACTGGCCCCGGAACTGACACAACAGCCGTCCGTCCGCAAGCTCCACGGTATGAGGTTCGCAGGAAAGAATCTGATTGCCCTCCTCATCATAAATGCTTTCTATCTCTCCTACAAATTCCATGCCGCCGTTCAGATCCATTTTATAAGCCCGGATAAAATCCCTGCCTCGAAGGAATTCATCATTGGGATTATGCGTGCGTCCCACCCAAAGCACCGTGCCGTTTTTTAACTCCAAAGGACCATGGGGAGAAGTGATCGGGGACCTGTAAAGCTTTCCAAAAGTCACGCCGCAATCCCGGCTGATCCGATACGTGGAGCTCGCTTTTCTCTCTTCCTCTTCGCTCACTTGGTCAAGATAAGCGTTCACATACTTTTCCCGATAAGGATGCTCTTTATGAAAATTTCTGACAAAGGCAGCGGATACATTAAAGGAAGTGAGAACTACTCCTGATTCTCCAAAGGTACAGATTCCCGCATCCCTGTCATCCAATACCGTATCAATTACCGGCGCCGGAGCAGTATAGGTTTCTCCTTCATCTTCACTGTAAGCGATAACAGCTTTCCCAAAAGGACATATATGTCCAATGCGGTATCCCGAAGCGACAACCGCAATTTTCCCATTCTGCAACCTGGCAATACTGGGCCAGGCAAAGTAATTATGAATACTTTCCGGGTTGCTCATGATAACTTTGGGGGCACCCAAGAGTTCTATTTTCATGTTTTCCTCTTTCTTTTTTCATTCTACTATGATAATATTATACTAAACCGCCAAAGTATTCAATAAGCAAGCTGGACATTTTTATGAAAAAATGTCTAATCAGGAAATGTCGCAGGAAGGAGAATTTCATGAACGGTTTATTGACCACTAAGGAAATCACGATCAACGTCGCCGGCGTAAATGTGTCCATATTTATGCAGAAAGGTTTTTTTGAGTTCCAACTTCCCGTCTCCACCCTGCATAAACATAAATATACAGAGATACACCTCATTGAGCAGGGAGAGCAGGAATACATCATCGATAACACCATCGTTCACAGCGTTCCCGGGGATATGCTGGCGATCCCTCCCTACATCTTCCATTGTACCCCGAGGGGCAACGCACTCTCCTGCGCTTTTCAGTTAAGCCTTCCTCTGGACACCTTTCAGAAAATTCAATTACCAGCGGGTATTATATCCAATCTGCTTTCAGAAATACATCGTTACTCCAATACGGGAGACTGCACCCGATTGTCCGCTTATTTAGCCCTGGTCTGCAGTTATTTGGTTCAGGAACCGGATGTCCAGATCATCCCCATGCAGGATCGGGGATTCATTATTCATGAATATTTTGCGAACTATTATGACAAGGATATTACCCTGGCCGATCTGGCCCAGAGGCTGAACCTCTCTCCCAAACAAACGGAACGGGAAGTTCTGCAGCATACCGGAAACACTTTCCGGAAAGAAGTGACGGCACGAAGAATGGACGCCGCCAGACAACTGCTGAAAAGCCATAAAATGAGCCTTTCAGCAGTTGCAGAACGAGTGGGATATCAATCCTACAGCGGTTTTTGGAAAGCCTATCACAGCAAGTGCTGAAAAATTGCTTCAGGTTGCCATTGGCATTTCCGTCATTCGCAATTTTGCGCAGCCATAGGGATACAGCAGAACCTCCTTCACCTGTCCGTAGCCCTGATTCGAAGCCGGGATTTTAGCGCATACGTGTTCAAATCCCTCCTCCAGACCCCAGGGAATGTGCCTGACTCTGACCTTCAGCGCAACCGGCGGTTCTTGGGATGAAAAGACCGTGCCGACAGAACAGGGCTCTCCCCCTTTCCACAGGGGCAGACATTCCAGCGCAGAATCTGCAAACCCAAAGTTCCAGTCGGAAGTTCCTTGATATTCGTAATCACAGTACGGATATTTTCGTTCCACGCCGTCTTCCGAATATTCATACATGATCTTTTCATATTGGATCGGCAGGGAAAAAATCAGTGGACCCCATTTTGCCGTGCGCAGACTATGCGGCCTCATGTTCCACTCCGCTTCCACTTCATAGGTGATCGAAATTTTCTTTTCTCCGCAGACGTGAACCTGAAACAGCAGATTTTCTCTGTCCATCTCCGCATTTTCCCCTGTATACGTCACATGCTTCGCATAAGAGGGGATCCTTACCTGGAACGGGAAAACGACTTCTTTATCGGATTCAATCAAATAAACAAAGGTATGATCAAAGGGATAATTCGTCTCCAGACGAATGCTTATCCTGGCTTCTCCCTCCGGAAGATTCAGTTTCGTCCTGAGAACAGACGGAACGGGCATGGCATTGACGATTTTGTTGCCATCATGCAGGAAGGCGAAGAGAGCCAGCTTCGGCCATCCCTGTCCGAAATTCGCCGTACAACAGCCAAAATGAGGTTCCAGGCCAAATATGTGCGCATCCGCTCCATTGGTACGAAAAAGAGAACGTCCCGGGAATCTTCTGCAGTCGATCTGATTGCTCATCTGCACATACTGGTGCGCCCACATATCATCGCTCAACGCTGCGGGCAAGGCGTTAAAAGCAATGACTTCCAGTCTTTCCGCCCACTTAGGATCTTTCGTATGGGCGTATAACAGTTCATAAGAATACATTTGCTCCACCACGGCGCAAAGCTCCGTTCCCTGTATCGGACTTAAGCCCGACAGACATTCATCTCCGGTGAACAGCCCCACCGGGGTTCCGTTATATTCCATGATAAGCTGATAATATTTTTCCGCCAAATCCCTGTATTCCTGCCCCAGGATATCATGGGAGACAGCCTCCGCCTTCAGCATCATTGCCAGATTTACGACATGGGTTCCCAGCGTCCATTGATTTAACGGCCGCTTCCAGGCCTCCATACATTCATCATAGTTTTTTCCCTGTTTATGCAGAATTCCCGCCAGCTCTCTGATCCAATCTTCCCGATAGGTCTCATAAAGAAAACGAATTGCAATAAATCCTTCAAACCAGCGGTATTCTCCCCAACAAAAAAGTTTTATGCTTCCTTCTTTTAATAGTTCATAATAATTTTTCAGCGTTCTGTACAGCACGCCCGGAATCCTTTCATCCCGGGAACAGTCATAATACACTTTCAGCACCTTGCTGATCAGAAGCACCGGCCAGGTATCATATTCCTTTCTTTCTTCCTCCTCACAGGGACAGATCCACCCATCCGGTTTCTGAAAACCGATGATGGCATCAACATAATGCGCCGCCCGCTCGATCATCTCCGAATCCTCCAGGAGGTAAGCCAAAGGGATAAAACCGTCCAGCCAATAGGGCACTCGTTCCCATCCCTCTTTTTCTCCGCCGATCCATTTACTGTCCCGGACATCCGGCCAGACCCTGTCCAGATTGCCCGCAAGTCCCATCGCCTGGCACCGCAGCTGCTCTTTCAGCCATCCCAGCGGTTTCAGCTCCTTCGCAGTATAAAAATCCCAGCCGCTTTTTCCCTGATCCATTCTCCATTCCTCCTTGGGTATTGCGATTTGTATGCCTCTATCATAACAGTTTTTTTCCTACAAGGATATGGACGCCAGCACCATAAAGTTTCAGCGATCCGTAGATGAGCCCTTCTTGGGCACCGGGTTGCGGACCAGGACGATGATGTCGAAGACCGCCTCCAGGATCAGCACCACGGCGGTGAACTGCCACAGGACCTTGGTGGTGCTGAAAGGATTGGCCAGGATGATGAGGGAGCAGAAAATGGAGAGCACTGCGCTGACTGCGGAGAAATACCACTCCTTCAGCCTCATCCGGATCATGTCCACGGCCCACTGCACCTTGCCCAGGCCCGCCGCCAGGATGGCCACCGCATAGACGATGGTCAGGATGGAGAAGGTGGCCACGAACCATCTCGCCCGGAAAATGCAGAACACGCCGCAGGCCGCCGCCAACAGCCCCTTGAAAAGATACTGGCCCTGCACTGCGAGAAGCACCTCCGAAGTGAAATATTTCAGGATGTTCAAGGCTCCCACCAGCACCAGGATCACGCCAGCTCCCCGGATAATCCCAGATGCGAATTCCACGGGATCGATGAACAGAAGGATTCCCACGCAGAGTTCAAATAAACATACGATAATGCTGCTCAGATTGTCTTTCAAGCTTTTCATTATTATATCCATTCCTTTCACTTCGCTCAGGCACAAGATTGAAAATGTCTTCTCATTTTCAATCTTGCGCCTCCTATGAATTTACTATGACTCTTCCGTCAGCTTCTTCGCCATCCGGTAAACCCTGGTGGCGTTGATCTGAAGCTGCGTCCTGGAAAGCTGTCCGTTCCCCAGGGCAGTCAAAATATTCCGGAAATCTCCCTTGCCTCCCGGCATGAACAGATCTCCGCCGGCCGCCGCAACCTTGGCGGCATTGGGCGCAGGATGGATGGAGGCCTTGTTCATGGTGCCTCCGTTGACGACCCAGTCCGTCATGACGATGCCCTGGTAGCCGAACTCGCTGCGCAGGATGTCTTCGATGAGATCCCGCCTCTCTGAGGTATGTTCTCCGTTCAACAAGTTATAAGAGGTCATCAGGGCATGAGGCTGGGACTCCTTCACGCAGATCTCGAAGCCCTTCAGATAAATCTCCCGCATGGCCCGCTCGCTGACCTGGCTGTTATTGTTGTAACGGTTGGTCTCCTGGTTGTTGGCGGCATAATGCTTGACGGTGGCGCCCCGGCCGGGATGCTTCTGCACGCCCCGGGTGATGGCGGCGGCGAACTTGCCACTGATCAGTGGATCTTCCGAAAAATACTCAAAATTCCTGCCGCAGCGGATGCTCCTGTGGATGTTCAGCGCCGGAGCCAGCCACAGATGCACGCCGAAGCGCTCCATTTCATCCCCCACCAGATCCCCGCACTTTTCGGCAAATTCCAGGTTCCAGCTCTGGGCGATGGCTGTTCCGATGGGAATGGCGGTGGCGTATTGCTCATAAACGGTCTGTCCCGCCTTGGGCTTCGGATTCATCAGGCTCATAAGCCAGACAAGGGGCTTCGGCATGAATTCCAGGATGGTGGCGGGCATGGTCTCCCCCACAGGATGCACTCCCTTTTCATCCCTGGTAAACTGCTTGCTCAAGCGCAGTCCCGCCGGGCCGTCGGACATCACCAGCGCCGGGAAGCCCTGCTCCTTTAACTGGCCCGTGGTCTCCCCTGCGGCTCCCGCCACCTGACTGCTGGCGTTGCCGATCACGCTCATGGCCCCGCCCTTGGGATCAAAGGCTCCCACATTCATGTAGGCCAGCTGCTCGTCACTTAACTTCTCCACCGCCGGATCGATTTCTTCGGGGCCGTCATAGGCGATGGTAACGGAAGGCAGGTCGGAAGCGGAGATCTCCAGCACTGGGATTTGGGACGCCTCGGCGGTGCCATCCGACAAATCAAATCCCGAAGCCCTTTTCCCCGGTTTCCAGTCCTGGAAATCCGGCGTGCCCAGGCAGGCCATCACCTTTCGCACCGCCGCTTCCTCCCCCAGACGAAGGATTCCAACGGCTTCAGTGTCCGCACTGCTGTCGCCCAGTCGGAGGATGTAATCTCCTTTTTCACAGACGAAACAGGACTGGGACCCATCGAAGCTGGCCAGATCCGACAGCCGGAAGGAAAGCTCCAGGGTCTGGGAAGCTCCCGGCTCCAGTTCTTCCGTCTTGGCCCAGGCGGCCAGGGCCTGATAGGGCTTGTCCAGCCTTCCCTTCGGAGAGGACACGTAGAGCTGCACCACTTCCTTGCCCGGCCGATTTCCAGTGTTGGTAATCTGCGCCGTCACCGTGACCGTCTCTCCCTCGGAAGCGATATTTCCTGCATTGATCTCGAATTTCGTATAGGAAAGGCCGAAGCCAAAAGGATAGGCGGCCTTTTTGCCCACCGTGTCAAAATACCGATACCCCACGTAAACGCCTTCCCGGTATCTGGTATCATTGATATCCCCGAACTCACCCAGGTCGGCGTAATCTTCCCATTTCGACCAGGTGGTGGTGAGCTTTCCGGAAGGATAGGACTTCCCCAGCAAAAGATCTGCGAAAATATCCCCGGTCATCACGCCCAGCTGGGACAGGAGCAGGATATTGTCCACCTTGTCCTCCACGGAAGACAGATCCACCGGCCCGCCCACGTTCAGCACCAGCAGGAACTTCTTATATTTTTCCCGCAGGGCCAGAATGTCCCTGCGCTCCGTGGGGCTTAACAGGATGTCCCCTTCCACGGGATCCCGGTCGGCGCCTTCCCCGGAAATACGGGACAACACGTACACGGCCACGTCTCCTTCCCCGTCCAGAGGAAGCACGTAGGCCGGTTCCGGCATCACCGCCCCCATTCCCTCGATCACCGCCATGGTATGATTTTTCCTGGCTCTGGCCTTGATCTCCTGGATGAATTTCTTCCGGGCCTCTTCCCGCACCCTGTCATAGGCGTTGAGCCAGGAACGGGTAGTGATCTGAAATCCGGCGTTTTCCAGGCCCTCTTCGATGGTCACGAAAAAACGGGAATTCACCTCCCCGGAACCGGTGCCTCCTTTGATGGTCTGCCTGGCCCCGCTTCCGTACAGGGCGATCCGGCCCGCCTCCTTCAAGGGAAAATCCCCATTGCTCTTCAGCAGCACGCAGCATTCCCCGCCATAGCTGCGAAGCGCCGCATTATGTTGTTTTTCATACTCCTTTAATTGCATGGCAAAACCCTCCTTTTATCTCATTATGCCACAAAAAGGAGGGTTTTACAATACCAGGAAAAAGAAAAGAAAACACTTGAAACTCCGCACAGGATATGATATATTGAACATAAAGAAGGGCACCTGCTGGTAACAGATGCCCATGGGATTTACCGATAGACGGTTAGCCCGTTCATCTAAACGCAAAATAGCCGCTTAGCTTGCGACGCTGGGGCGGCTATTTTTGTGTCTTGTTACTATCTTTACCAAAAGAGTATCCGATTCCAAAGCAGGTCAAACCAAAGCTCA